>JANNFB010000191.1:0-9937 GCA_031379365.1 Burkholderiales bacterium | reverse complement strand
GGCGCGGGTGGCGCAAGTGGTCGAGCAGGAGTGGGGCCAGCAGCTGATCGAGAGCTGGAACACCGCCGGCTGGATCGACCTGCCGCAACGCATCGGTGACAAGATCGCGCGCCTGGTCGGCGCCGACGCCGGAGAACTGGTGGTGGCCGACTCGACTTCGGTGAACCTGTTCAAGGTGCTGAGCGCGGCGCTGACGATCGCCAAAGCCGATGCTCCGGATCGCCGGGTGATCCTGTCGGAGCGCGGCAACTTCCCGACCGACCTGTACATCGCCGAGGCATTGGCCCGGGAGCGCGGCTGCGAGCTGGTGCTGACCGACTCGCCCGATCAGATCGCCACCCACCTGGCCGGCGGCCACGTCGCCGTGATGATGCTCACACAGGTCGACTACAAGAGCGGGCGCATCCACGACATGGCCGCCCTCACTGCCTTGGCTCATGGCCATGGCACGCTCGCCTTGTGGGACCTGGCCCACTCAGCCGGGGCATTTCCGGTGGCGCTGAAGGCGGCCGGGGCCGACTTTGCCGTCGGCTGCGGCTACAAGTACCTCAACGGCGGCCCCGGCGCACCGGCCTTCGTCTGGGCCCATCCGCGCCACGCCGAGCGCTTCTGGCAGCCGCTGTCGGGCTGGATGGGCCATGCCGCGCCCTTCGCCTTCACACCCGACTACCGCCCCGCCGCCGGCATCGCGCGCTACCTCTGCGGCACGCCGGCACTGCTGTCGATGGCCGCGCTCGAGTGCGGCGTCGACAGCGTGCTGGCGGCCGAGCTGCTCGGTGGCATGGACGCACTGCGCCGCAAGTCGCTGGCGCTGACGGACCTGTTCATCGCGCTCGTCGAGTCGCGCTGTGGCGACCAGGGCCTGACCGTCATCACCCCGCGCGAGCACACGTTGCGCGGCAGCCAGGTCGCGCTGGCGCGCGACGAAGGCGCCTATGCCATCGTGCAGGCCCTGATCGGCCGCGGCGTGGTCGGCGACTTCCGCGCCCCCGACGTGCTGCGCTTCGGCTTCACGCCGCTCTACCTGCGCCATGTCGATGTCTGGGATGCAGTGGAGCATCTGTGCCAGGTGCTGGCCAGCGGCGAATGGCGCGAAGCGCGCTTCAACCGCAAGGCAGCGGTGACATGAGCCGGCGGAGCCTGCCGTGAGCGGGGAGAAGATCGTCCACGACGAGCACGCCAAGCTCGACTTCGCCAAGGACATGAGCTACAGCGACTACCTGCACCTCGACGCGGTGCTGGGAGCCCAGCAGCCGCGCTCGCCCGACCACAACGAGATGCTGTTCATCGTCCAGCACCAGACCAGCGAGTTGTGGATGAAGCTGATGCTGCACGAGCTGCACGCGGCCATGACGGCCGTGGCCGACGATCAGCTCGGCACCGCGTTCAAGATGCTGGCCCGCGTGTCGCGCATCATGGAGCAGCTGGTCCACGCCTGGGATGTGCTGGCCACCATGACCCCGCCAGAGTATTCGGCCATCCGGCCCTTCCTGGCCAACAGCAGCGGCTTCCAGAGCTGGCAGTACCGCTGCATCGAGTACGCACTGGGCAACAAGAACGCCGCCATGCTCTCGCCGCACAAGCACCGCGCCGATCTGCTGGCCCACGTGCAGGCCGCCTACGCCGCCCCGTCGCTGTACGACGAAGCGCTGCGCCTGCTGGCGCGGCGCGGCATCGCCGTGCCCGCCAGCCACACCGGGCGCGACTGGACCCGGCCCTACGTGGCCAGCGACGCGGTCGAGGCCGCCTGGTTGGTGGTCTACCGCGAGCCGGCGAAGCACTGGGACCTGTACCAACTCGGCGAAGAGCTTACCGATCTGGAAGACGCCTTCCGGCTCTGGCGCTTCCGCCACGTGACCACGGTCGAGCGCGTGATCGGCTTCAAGCGCGGCACCGGCGGCACCAGCGGCGTGGGCTACCTGCGCAAGATGCTCGACGTGGTGCTCTTCCCCGAGATCTGGACGCTGCGCACCGCGTTGTGAGCACGGACGCCACCACCCCCGCGAGTTCCGGTCTGCCCGCTCTGCGCGTGCTACTGACCACTGTGGCGCCCTTCTTGTTGCTGGGCGGCGCTTTGCTGCTCGTGGCTTACCTGTGGCTGCAGCCGGCACCGCCGAAACGCGTGGTGCTGGCCACCGGTGTCGAGCAAGGCGCCTACAGCGAGTTCGGCAAGCGTTACGCGGCGGCACTGGCCAAGCATGGCATCCAGGTCGAGTTGCGCGCGACGCAGGGGGCTGCCGACAACCTGGCCCTGCTGCGCGACCCGGCTTCGGGCGTGGATCTGGCCTTCGTGCAGGGCGGCGCCGACATCGCCCGGGGCGCCGGCGAGGACGACCCACGGGATGCCGACTTGGAGTCGCTGGGCAGCATGTTCTACGAGCCGGTGTGGCTGTTCTACCGCACCGAGAGCGCGCAGGCCCGGCTGAAAGCGCCGCGGCTCGAGCGCCTGGCGCAACTCGCCGGCTGGCGCGTCAACATCGGTGCCCCCGGCGGCGGCGTGCCCAACCTGGCCCTGCGCCTGCTCGACGCCAACCGCATCGACGCCGCCACCATCACCCTGCAGCAGCTGCCGCAGACGCCGGCGGTGGTCGACTTGCTCGAGGGCAAGCTCGACGCCATCGTGCTGGCCTCGGCGCCCGAATCGCTGATGGTGCAGATGCTGCTGCAGACGCCCGGGGTGCAATTGTTTGATTTCGCCCAGGCCGATGCCTACACGCGGCGCTTCGGTTTCCTTTCGGCGGTGACCCTGCCGCGCGGTGTCGTCGACCTGGCCAATGACCAGCCGCCGGCCGACGTGCGCATGGTGGCCCCCACCGCAACCCTGGTCGCACGCAGCAGCCTGCATCCGGCCCTGGCCCAACTCTTCGTGCAGGCCGCACAGCAGGCGCACGGTGAGGCCGGCTGGTTCCAACGCAAGGGCGACTTCCCCAACGCGCGCGACGGCGAACGCGCGCTCTCGCCCGAGGCGCAGCGCTTCTACCGCAGCGGCACGCCCTGGCTGCAGCGCTACCTGCCCTTCTGGATGGCCAACCTGGTCGACCGCATGTGGCTGGCGTTGCTGTCCATCGTCGCGGTGCTGATTCCCTTGACCCGCGTGGTGCCGCCGCTGGTCGAGATGCGCATCCGCTCGCGGGTGTTTCGCTGGTACGGCCGCCTGCGCACGATCGAGAGTTCGAGCCAGCCTGCCGCAACCCTGCTGGCGGAGCTCGACGAGATCGAGACCCGGGTGGCGCAGA
This sequence comes from Burkholderiales bacterium, assembly GCA_031379365.1. GTDB lineage: Bacteria > Pseudomonadota > Gammaproteobacteria > Burkholderiales > Burkholderiaceae_C > CADEEN01. The sequence continues at coordinate 6,701 of JANNFB010000191.1, read as the reverse complement.
TCCAGGTGCCGCTGTCCTACACCGACGAGCTGTATGCGCTGAAGAGTCACATCCAGTTCGTTCGCCGGCGCCTGCAGGCGCAATGAGACCAGGAGATCCTCCCATGTCGACACGCTCTCTCGCCTTGGGCTTCGCCCTGCTCCTCGCGGGCAGCGCGGCTGTGGCCAAGGACCACCCGATTCGCCTGACCATCGCGCCGGGCAAGGTGGCCGAGGTCTGCATGCCGCTCAACGCGGGGGATACCCTGCGCTGGCGCTTCAAGGCCAACGCGGCGCTGGATTTCAACGTCCATCACCATGTCGGCCAGGACGTGTTGATGCCCGTCGACCGCAAGGCCGTGCAGGCGGACAAGGCCGAGTTGAGCATCGACAAGAGCAACGAGTGGTGCCTGATGTGGACGGCGCCCGCGGCGGCCAAACGCACGACGGTCGAGGGCGTCTGGTCGAGCCAGCTCGCCAAGTAGCCGCGCCTAGAATCCGGCCCATCCCCAGACCCCGGCGCGCCGCCCACGAGGCGGCTCTGCCCCACCGGAGCCCTCCATGGACACTCGCAGCTCGCCGATCCCCTTGCGTCTGGAATCCGTGCGCGATGCGCTCACCGCGCAAGGCCTCGCAGCCTTGCTGGTGCCCTCGAGCGATCCGCACCTCTCGGAGTACTTGCCCGAGCGCTGGCAGGGCCGTGTCTGGTTGTCGGGCTTCACCGGCTCGATGGCCACGCTGGTCGTCACCACCGAGCGCGCGGCCCTGTTTGCCGACAGCCGCTACTGGACCCAAGCCGAAGCAGAGTTGCGCAACAGCGGCATCGAACTGGTGAAGATCCCCACCGGCGCCGCCACCCACCACATCGAGTGGCTGGCGACAAACGTGGCGCGCGGTAGCAGCGTGGCGGTCGACGGCCAGGTGATTGGCCTGGCGGCAGCCCAGGCTTTGCGCGCCGGGCTGGAGAAAGCCGGCGTGGCCTTGCGCACCGACACCGATCTGCTCACCAGCGTCTGGCCCGAGCGCCCCGCGCTGCCGCGGGCCGCGGTCTATGCGCACCGCGCGCCGCACGCGGCCGTCACCCGCACAGCCAAGCTCGCAGCCGTGCGGGACGCCATGGCCCGCCAAGGCGCGACGCAGCACTTCGTCTCGACCGTCGACGATGTCGCCTGGATCACCAATCTGCGCGGCGCCGATGTCGACTACAACCCCGTCTTCCTGGCCCACCTGCTGATCGATGCCACCCGTGCCACGCTGTTCGTCGGCGGCGGCAAGATCGACCCCACCCTCGCGGCCGAACTGGCCGCCGACGGCATCGCGCTGGCCGATTACGCCCAGGCCGCCACCGCCCTGGCCGCCCTGCCCACCGGCAGCAGCCTGCTGATCGACCCGCGCCGCATCACCCTGGCGTTTCGCGAGCAGGTACCGGCCGGCGTGAAGGTGATCGAGGCCATCAACCCCAGCACCCTGGCCAAGAGCCGCAAGACCGCCACTGAGGCCGAGTTCATCCGCGAGGCGATGGCCGAGGACGGCGCGGCCATGTGCGCCTTCTATGCCTGGTTCGAGGCGGCGCTGGCCCGTGGCGAGCCCATGACGGAACTCACCATCGACGAGAAACTGAGCGCCGAGCGTGCGCAGCGCGCCAACTTCATCGGCCTGTCTTTCCCCGTCATCGCCGGCTACAACGCCAATGGCGCCATGCCGCACTACCGCGCCACACCCGAATCGCATGCGGCCATCGTGGGTGATGGCCTGTTGCTGATCGACTCCGGCGGCCAGTACCTCGGCGGCACCACCGACATCACGCGCGTCTGGCCGATCGGCAGCGTGAGCGCCGCGATGAAGCGCGACTACACCCTGGTGCTCAAGGGCACGATCGGGCTGTCGCGCGCGCGCTTCCCGCGCGGCACCCTGAGCCCCATGCTAGACGCCCTGGCCCGCGCGCCGCTGTGGGCCGAAGGCGTCGAGTTCGGCCACGGCACCGGCCACGGCGTGGGCTACTTCCTCAACGTGCACGAAGGCCCCCAGAGCATCAGCAAGGCCATGCCCGACGCCCACATGGCGATGGAGCCCGGCATGATCACGTCGATCGAGCCCGGCCTGTACCGCCCCGGGCAGTGGGGTGTGCGGATCGAGAACCTGGTGCTCAACGTGGCCGGCCCGAACACCGAGTTCGGCGAGTTCCTCGACTTCGAGACCCTGACACTGTGCCCGATCGACACCCGCTGCATCGACCACAGCCTGATGCGCACGGATGAGCTGGCCTGGCTCAACGCCTATCACGCCACTGTCCGCGCCCGCCTGGCGCCACGGGTGCATGGCGATGCGCTGGCCTGGTTGTTGGCGCGCACCGAGCCGATCTAGAACACCGTTCGTCGGCGCCGGCGGCGGCTCATCCGCACCGCGGCGCGCTTGGTCTCACGGCGCTGTGAAGGCGCGTGCCAGGCTCCTACAGTCCCGTCATCGATTCAACATCTTGACTGCCCAGGAGCCCACCATGACCCACCGCACCGCCCCCCGCCTGACCTCATTTGCACTGGCCGCCCTCGTCACCTGGGGTGTGTTCAGCGGCATCGATACCCTGGCCCTCGAGCAGACCTCGGGCGGCTTGCAGATGTCTCAAGGCCAAGCGGCCACACAAGTCGCCGCCGCACAGCCCGCCGCGCGCGGCTGAGCAACCCCCGCTTTCCTCCAGGGTCCCGCGGCCAAAAGCCAATCACCGGGACCCCTCTCCTCTTGGGCTGCTTCGGCAGCCCATTTTTTTGTGCTCTCAGATGCCGGCGCGTTGCAGGCGCGCGGCCAGGGCCTGCGTCAGGGTTTCGCTGCCCTCGGCCAGATGAGCGCGGGTCTCGGCACTCAAGCCACTGCGTTTCTGTGCCGCACCTATGCGCACCAGCAACTCGCGCGCCTGCTCGCGCTGCAGGGCCTTGATGTCGGCCCGCACGCCGCCGCTCGGGCGCAGCAGCGAGGCCGACAGGCGGTTCAGGTGCTCGCGTTGCAACTCGCGGCGTTGCGCAGCGATGTCGCCGCCGCCCAGATCCGACCACACCTCGCGGGTCAGCCGGGCATAGAGCTCCGACAGGCGGAAGCTGTCGCCGGGCTTGCCCGCCGCCATGGGCGCCACCTTGCCTTCGCTGTCGAGCAGGCGCCCGGCGACGCCGTCGCTCATCAACTGCGCCAACAAGGCGCGTTGCATCTCCAGCACATTGCCGATGATCGAGTAGTCGGTGACAACAGCGCCGCCGCCCCCCCACAAAGCTTCGCCGCGTTCGTTGAAATCAGGTGCCAACTTGCGCTGCAAAGCCGGTGACAAACGGAAACTGTCGGACGCCAGGATGCCGCGCGCCAGGGCGTCCAGGGCCTCGCGCTGCACCGCGGCCGCTACCGGCACCAGCGGATCACGACCGCTGCCAGGGAAATCGCGCAGGGTGCGCACGCCACCGATCTGGCGCACCAGGATGCCAGCTGAGCGTGCGGCGTCTCGTACCGCGAAGTTCACAGAGCGACGCAGCACGGCGTAATCGGTTTCCGGCTTGAGTACCCGCGCCTCCTGCCGTGCGATCACGTCGCGCGCAATGTCCAGGCGCTTCTTGGCAAAGGCCACCACATCGTCACCGAGGTCGAAGTGCAGGGTCTCGGGGTCGATGCCCAGGAAATTGTCTTCGTCGGTGCCGTAGGCCAGTTGCGGCTCGGCACTGCGCGCGGCGATGCGCTGCAACTCGGCCGCCTCGTCGGCGGGCGCGATCGGCTTGTAGGCGTACTCGATGGCCCAGTAGTCGTACGGGCCCAAAGTGGTTTGGAAGGGCGTGCCCCCCGTCTCGCCCGGGCGCGGCAGATTGATCGCGGCGTACTCCATCACGGAACCGGCCAAGCCGTTCGCTGCAGTGAACTCGCGGTCATTCAATTGCTTCTCGGTATAGATCCGAGACGAGCGGAAGTTGTGCCGCAAACCCAACGTGTGGCCGACCTCGTGGATCGTCGTGTCGGTGAGGTAATCGAGCACGAAGCGCTCGGCCTCGGGGCCGGCCGGATCGATTTCGCCACGGGTCGCGAGCACGTCCATCGCGTAGCTCAACTGCTCGGCGGCGAAGTCGCCATATTCGCAAACCTGGCCCAAGCGGCGCGCACGCATCAACTCGGCCAGCCGCTGATTGCTGGCGTCGCTGCCTGTCGGTACCGCATCGGGCAACTGCATCAGGCCCGCCCAGTCAACGGCCGCGCTGCCCCCCAGGATCTGCGAGCGCAAGGTTCGCACTCCACGCGACGACAGGCTCTCGAAGGCAATGTCAGCGTCCAGAATTTCTCCGCTGCGCGGGTCGACTTGGCTCGGGCCGATAGCGCCAAACCGCGGTTCGGCATTCGTCATCCAGCGAATCGAGGCAGCATTGACATCGAGGGTGTCGAAGTCGGCGTCATCGGGTTGCACCTTGACGACCAGCGCGTCCTTTAAGCCGATCTTCTCGAAGGCCTTGTTCCATTCCAGCACACCGCGGCTGATGGCGTCGCGGTACTTCACAGGCACGTTGTTGTCGAGCCAAAAAGTGATCGGCTTGACCGGCTCCGAAAGCGCCGCAGCCGGGTCCTTCTTCTCCAGGCGCCAACGGTTCGCATAGCGCTGGCGGGGCGAGCGGGCGAGGTCTTCGCTGAAATCGTCGACCGTGGTGGTGAAGTAGCCGATGCGGGCGTCGGCCGCGCGCGCCGGCATCACGCTGTCGGGCAATTTGGTGATTGCGTAGTACAGGCCGAGCACGATGCTGCGAGGGTCAGGCACGCTGCGCGGGATGCTCGGCACCGGTGCCCCGGGGGGCGCGCCGGGCTGGGGCACGGCCAGGTTGGCGGTGTAGAAATGCGCGCTCACATTGAGCACCAAGTGCTCCGGCGAGCTGCGCACGGTCGTGAAGTAGGTGTTGCGGCCTTCCAGGGCGTAGCCCTGCCGGTAGGCCCGCTGCAGCGCCATGCCCAGGCCGAGCATGTCAGTCAGGAACATTGGGCCGGCCTCGACCAGCACCGTCTTGCGCTCCGGGTGCGGCAGGCTGGCCACCGGCACGCTGGCCAGCAGGCTGGGCGCGAAACTGGCCGCCAAGGCACGTGCCGCCGGCGACTTGGCATCGCGCACCACGAAGTCGCTGTTCACGGCCACCAGCTGCACCACGTTGTAGACGCGGCGGAACTCGACGATGCGGCTCTCCACCATCGAGCCCGGCACCCGCATCGAACCCCCGAAGAGGCCCGACTCGCCGATGCCGCGGGCCAGCTTGGGCGACAGGAAGAAAGGCTTGTTGAAGTCTTCCGGCTTCAACTCCAGCCAGACCTTCTCGTCCTTCTGCCAGAAGCCGATCAGGCCCTCGGTTTTCTTGGCGTCCTTGATGACCACGGCAAAGGCCGGAGGCTGTCCGGGCACGGGCGGCGTCGCGGCCGCCGCCGACGCAGCCGGCGCGAACGGGCGAGGCGCCGACGCGGCGGCGGAAGCGGGCAGGGCTGCCGCCATGGCAGCGGTTGGCGGCGCGGCGGCTGGCGCCGCTGGTGCCGCGACCGGCGGCGTCGCGACGGTGGCGCAGCCGGCCAGGGCCAGCGCAACCAAGGCGGCGCTCAAACTGACCGCGGGGATCGACGAGGAAACGGGCTTGCGCATGGGTTGATGCCGGTGAATTGGATGGGCGCCAGCGGTTGCCGGCCAGACTGGGATTATCGAAGCGCCAGAAAGTGCCCGCCATTCGGGCGACTACCGCACCGCTTGCTCCTGTGGATCACCCCGCGTTCGCCCCCTCGCGCAAGCCGCGCGGTTGGCGTAGCGTTTGGCACCCGCGGCCCGAAGCAGCGGCGCGCCACGCCCCGTGGCGACCCATTCAACGATCGAACGATTGAACGAGGAGATCCCCATGAGCAACTGGTTCTTGCGTATCGCCGTGTTGTACCTGATTGGTGGCGTCGCCCTGGGTCTGTACATGGCCGCCAGCGGCAATCACGTGATGCACCCGGTGCACGCGCACTTCAATCTGCTCGGCTTCGTGCTGATGACGTTGTTTGGGCTGTTCTACCTGGCGCGGCCCGCGGCCGCCCTCAGCAAACTGGCGAAAGCCCACTTCTGGATCTACGTGCCGGCACACTTCATCCAGATGCTGGCCTTGTTCCTGTTCTACCGCGGCCATGCGGCGATCGAGCCCTTGCTGGCAGGGGCGTCGATGGTGGTGGGCCTGGCCATCCTGTGCTTTGCCGGGGTGGTCTGGCAGCACACCGGCAAGCCGGCCTGAGGCGCCTCAGCGGATCGGCTTGAAGCGCACCCGCTTCGGCCGCGCGCCCTCTTCGCCCAGGCGCTTCTTCTTGTCGGCTTCGTACTCCTGGTAGTTGCCGTTGAAGAAGTTCCACTGCGAGTCGCCCTCGCAGGCCAGGATGTGGGTGCAGATGCGGTCGAGGAACCAGCGGTCGTGGCTGATGATCATGGCGCTGCCGGCAAACTCGAGCAGGGCTTCTTCGAGCGCGCGCAGAGTTTCGACGTCGAGGTCGTTCGACGGCTCGTCGAGCATCAGCACGTTGCCGCCCTTGGCCAGGGTCTTGGCCAAGTGCAGGCGGCCGCGCTCGCCGCCCGAGAGGGAGCCGACCTGCTTCTGCTGGTCATTGCCCTTGAAGTTGAAGCGGCCCAGGTAGGCGCGGCTGGGCATCACGAACTTGCCGACGACGATGTTGTCCAGGCCGCCCGACACGTCCTGCCACACCGTCTTGTCG
>JANNFB010000187.1:0-15279 GCA_031379365.1 Burkholderiales bacterium | reverse complement strand
ATCACTTGCGCGCCACCCCCATCGTCCACGATCACGCTGAAACGGCGTCCACGATCAGACTGAAACGCCGTCCACGATCACGCTGAAATACCGTCCACGATCAGCCTGAAATGCCGTCCACGATGGGCTGAAATACGCACTCTCACCCTGCGGATGGCCTTTGCGGCGTTTGCTCCAAACTCCGCCGCCGCCGTCCTGCGCCTGCAGTACGAAGCGCTGTTGAGGGCAACTTGGCTCTTGTTCTCAGCGAGCCCTACGCAGGTGGAGAAGCTCTCCCGCGTGCTTGACTTGCAGTCTGAGCAGGCCGCCAAGAACTTGCCGGGATACCTCGACATGCTCGAAGCCGTCGTCAAGAAGGCGCCGCTAGGCTTGTCGGCACCCCTTGTTGAATTCAACCAGTACTCCCGACATGCGCTCAACTCGTTCATTCATGGCGGCATTCATCCGCTTCATAGGACCAGAAACGGGTTCCCGGCTGAGATGGCCGGGACGTTGGTGCGCTTTTCAAACGGCTTGGCGCACTTTGCCTACCGCATGCTTGCCAGCCTCAGTGGGTCGCAGCGGCGCATGGACCGTGTGACGCACCTGTACGAGAACTTCAAGGGCTGTGTGCCGATGGCGGCCGACACGGGCAATCTGGGGGCAAGTGCCACATGAAGTGTGCCTATGGCTCGACGGCGAGCACGGCGATGATCGAGCAGCGCTACCGCCGCATCACGCTGCTGGTTTATGTCAAGAACTTGACAGGCAATGAAGAGACTCGATGACCGCGTCGATCAAGAAGTACGCGGACAACTGAGGTGCTAGGAATTGGCCTGCGTCGGGAGCTATGCAAGGTCGACGCAGCCAATCCATCTTCAAACGCCTACGCAGGCGAGAAGTATGTCCCGGGGCAGATGCCGCCAAGCTTTCGCTCAAGAACGTCCCGAGTTGGAAGTAGATCGGGGCCAGTCTGGAAATTTGTTGGCAGCATCACTGGCTCATTGGGAAACTGGATATGGTGCGCAATTGAGAGAAGCGTGCGGTGATCGTACCCGCCACGAATCACAATTTCCGCGCCGCCGACAATGCCCTGGCTCGGGTCCATGTGGCAGACAACATATGAAGCGGCAGGCCGAAAGCCATACTCTTGGCGCCAAACTTCATCCAGCCCTTCATCCATTTGATCCATTGCGGCCAGGATCGCAGGTCCTGTCAAGTCCTTCCAGCCCATAGTTACACCCCGCGTTAGTCGTCCCGGGCCTATCGGCACGCGCGGGCGCAAACTTGAATGAAGAACGGCCCGCGCAGGGCGGGCCGTGACTGGCGAGACACTGTGGTCGGGGAGCTTCAGCTGCTAACCAGCACCTGCGCCTGTAACCCGGCGGTCACGATAGCCGTGCCGAAGTCACGCAATGAACCGCGACTCGCCTTGGCCATGTCATGCAGCTTCTCGACGCCGATCTCATCTCCATTCATGCCCATCTGGCGCAAGAGGCGCCGGCCCATCACTTCCATTTGCTCGGGCTTCGGCTGATTCATCTCAATCAGCAGCGAGCGATCAACCAGGCCGCCGTCCAGTTTGGGCAGGTGGTTCGTCGTGAAGACGAAGATCGTGCTGCTTGCCTGGGTGATCAGCGACTTGAGCGAAGCCTGAGCGCCAGTCGTCAGCAAGTCGACTTCATCGAGGATTTCATAGTGCCAGCCGTTCGGCGAGTACGACGCATCGCTGGCCATGCGCTTGTTCATGTCCTGCACCATCGAAACCGCATTGGCCCCGGCACCGCACGGAGTCATGTGCGTGTAGTAGTCGCCGCCGAACAAGCTGCCAGGACGCTGGGACTTGAGCAGCTTGCCACTCGCCTCCAGCAAGCCGGGCAGCAGTTGCGCCAGCGTCGTTTTGCCCGTGCCGTACGTCCCCCACAGGCAGATTGCCTGCTAAGGCTCACCTGTGTCCGTGTCATGCGTTGGGGGCTGGCATAAGACGCCTGTCAAGTCGTAGCCCGCCGAGTCATACTGTATATATAATCAGTATTGTTGCAAAGCGATTTCAGACGCGCTGCAACGAGCGTTGTTGCGCCGGCCTGCAGCGCGGGCGTCTCCTGCTAGTTGTCAAGCCCGGGCGCGTTTTTTCCCTCCGACAGTATCGGCGAAGCCTGCTTGGTCACGGCTACCTGCGGATCGTTGCTGTCGCGGCATAAATACGATGAACAACAAGGAGGGAAGGGCATGCGACTGGACGAGATCCAACCGAAGGACGCTGCTGAGCAGAGAGTGGACAGACTGAAGGCCAACGCAAGATCCGCAAAGGATCGAGCCAAGCACTTGACGGCGCAGGCCGAGACTGGTGCCGAGCAGCTTCAGATACAGCAGTCGAGGGCCAAGCTGGCGCAGATCAAGAAGGCAGGCATGACCTCAATGATCAAGCCGTACCACTAGCGCGACCTTGCACTGCCGAGAGGGGGGTGCACAAAAAGGAGGCAACCGGCATCGTCCGCGAAATTGGCGAATTTCGGGTGCGCCTCTGCACTTCGTTGGCGGAGAGAGAGGGATTCGAACCCTCGGACGGTTGCCCGTCGCTGGTTTTCAAGACCAGTGCAATCGACCACTCTGCCATCTCTCCTGGCGATCACTGGAAGTGTAAACGGTGCCTTCGCAGCGCCGTCCTAACCAGTTCTTTGCAAATCTTTGCAAGCAAAAAAAAGACCTAAAATCGAAAAAAACGCTTGTTAATCAAGTGGTTGCATCGCCGCGTAAGTTGACGCACAGTCTTTCAAGACCGGTGCAATCGACCACTCTGCCACGCTTCCTGATCGCGGGCCGATTGTCTCATCCGGGCCGCTGTGCGGCCTGGCAGGCCACCTGCACGATGTCGCGTCGGCCGCCGTCGACTCGCGCAGCCGTGAGGGCGCCGCCCCAGACGCAGCCGGTGTCGAGCGACAGTAGGTCAGGGCGGTTGATCAGGCCCAGCGTGGACCAGTGGCCGAAGGCCACTGGCGTGCCGGCGCTGGCCCGCCCGGCGCAGTCGAACCACGGCACCAAACCCGGCGGCGCGCTGCCCGCACCGTCCTTGATCTTGAAATCGAGGGCGCCGTCGGGGTGAACGAAGCGGATGCGCGTCAACACATTGATGATGTGGCGCCAGCGCTCGGCGCCTTGCAGGCCGTCGTGCCACAGCGCGGGCTGGTTGCCGTACATCAGGGGCAAGAACTCGGCCAGGTCCGGGCCGCGCAGCATCTGTTCGACCTCGGCGGCCAGGGCCAGCGTTTGCGTCGCGCTCCAGGCCGGCGCCACGCCGGCATGCACGCACAGCCAACCTTCGCGCTGCAGCGCGAGCGGGCGCTGGCGCACCCAATCGAGCCAGGCCTCGCGGTCGGGCGCGTCGAGGATGGGGCGCAGGGTGTCGCCGGCGTGTTCGCGGCGCACGCCATGAGCGACGGCCAACAGGTGGAGGTCGTGGTTGCCGAGCACGGCCTCGGCCGCATGGCCCAGGCCGCGCACCCGGCGCAGGACCGCGAGCGAGTCGGGGCCACGGTTGACCAGATCGCCGAGCAGGGTCAGGTGGTCGCGCGAGGGTGAGAAGCCGATCTCGGCCAGCAGACGCTCGAAGGCATCATCGCAGCCCTGCAAGTCGCCGATCAAATAGTGCACAGTGACCTCAAATGACGCCTCGCGTACAAACGACCGCCGCGGATCGGGCTTTGCCTGGCCGCTGGCGGTGCCCCCTTGAGGGGGAGCGGCGCAGCCGCATCGGGGGTGGGACCATTCCTTGATTCTGCTACGCTGCCGCCCCTCTGGGTTTCACGGGGCGCGGCGCACGCGGCTCGGTCCGCATGGACGTCGCACTGCTTGCTTTCCTGATCCTGCTCAACGGCCTGTTCGCCATGTCGGAGATGGCCTTGACGGCCAGCCGCAAGGCGCGCCTGCAGGTCATGCTCGAGGCGGGCGAGCCCGGGGTCGAGGCGGCGATGGCGCTGCACGACAACCCGACCAAGTTTCTGTCCACAGTGCAGATCGGCATCACGTCCATCGGCGTTCTCAACGGCATCGTCGGCGAGGCGGCCTTCTCCGAGCCCCTGGCAGCGTGGCTGCAGCAGACCTTCCAGGCCGCGCCGCGCGTTGCAGCCTTGTCGGCCACCGGCCTGGTGGTGCTGGTCATCACCGTGCTGACCATCATCTTTGGCGAGCTGGTGCCCAAGCGCATCGGTCAGCTCTATCCCGAGACCGTGGCGCGGCTGGTGGCCACGCCGATGACATGGCTGACGACGGCAACGCGGCCCTTGGTGGCGCTGCTCTCGATCAGCACCGTGGCAGTGCTGCGCCTGTTCGGCGTGCGCGGCGGCCCCAGCCGGAGCGTCACCGAGGAAGAGATCGCGGCCAGCCTGGAAGAGGGGCTGGACGCCGGCGTCATCGAGCAGCAGGAGCACCAGATGGTGCGCAACGTGTTCCGCCTCGACGACCGCCAGATCGGCTCGATGATGATGCCGCGCACCGAGATCACCTGGATCGACGTCAACGCGCCGCTGGCCGACACCCTGGCCTTGATGGCGGCCAACCTGCACACCCGCTACCCGGTCTGCCGCGGCGGCCTCTCCGAGGTGCTCGGCGTGGTGTCGGCGCAGAGCCTGTTGCCGGCGCTGGCGCGCGGCGACGAGCCCGACTTGGCCGCCGTGGTGACGCCGGCGGTCTTCGTGCCGGAAACCCTCTCCGGCATGGAGTTGCTCGAGCAGTTCCGCGTCTCCAGCGCCGAGCTGGTGTTTGTGGTGGACGAGTACGGCGAAGTGCAGGGCGTGATCACCGTGCGCGACGTGCTCGAAGCCATCACGGGCGAGTTCTCGGTGGCCGCCGACGACGACGCCTGGGCTGTCCAGCGCGAGGGCGGCGGCTGGCTGTTCGACGGCCTGATCCCGGTGCCCGAGCTGAAAGACCGGCTGGACCTGAAAGAACTGCCCGAGGAAGACCGTGGCCGCTACAACACCCTGGCTGGCATGATCATGCTCTTGCTTGGCCGCCTGCCGCGCACCGCCGACCATGTCGACTGGGACGGCTGGCGCTTTGAAGTTGTCGACCTGGATGGCAAGCGGGTCGACAAGGTGCTTGCAATGCCGATACACAACCCCGAAGAAAGCAGCTGATGATCGATCCGAACCTGTTCACCGACCCGCAAGCACTCGACCGTGTCCTGCACCGCGCAGCCCGGCTCGATGCCAACCAGGTGCGCTTCGACCGCACGGCCGGCATGAACGCCTTGTTCATCACCGCAGTGGAGTTCGGTGACGTCTGCCGCGAGTACCCCATTGTCTTCGTCGAAGCCGGCAAGGGCAGCGACGGCCAGCCGGAAGTCGCGCCGATGGCCGTGCTCGGCCTGAAACAGGGGGAGAACCTGATGCTCGGCCCCGACGGGGCCTGGGGCGCGCGTTACGTGCCCGCCGTCTTGCGTGCCTATCCCCTTGCGGTGGTGCCAGTGGACGCCGCCAGCTACGCCGTGTGCATCGATGCCAAGGCGGGATTGACGGCTGAGACCGGCGAGCGCTTGTTCGACGACGCCGGCGAGCCGACCGCCTTCCTGACCGAGCGGCGCGCTTTCGTCGAAGAGATCGAGCGCGAGGCGCAGCGCACGCGCCTGCTCGGCCGTCGGTTGATCGAATTGGAGCTGCTGCGCTCGATGCGCTTCGATGCCACCTTGCCCGATGGCAACCAGCTCACCGTCGACGGCTTCCTGGCACTCGACGACGAGAAGCTGGCCGCGCTGCCCGATGCCACTGTGGTCGAACTGCACCGCACCGGCGTGCTCGGCCTGATCAACGCGCACCAGATTTCTCTGGGTTTGATGCGGGCGCTGGTCGAGCGTCGCCTGGCCCGCGTGACGACCGCCTGAGGCAGCGACGGTGACCGACCGCCTCGACGACTTCGATCGCGGTCTGCGCCAGCGCCGCGCCGTGCTCGGCGACGCCTGGGTCGACCGCTCTCTCGGTCAGGCCACCGGCTTCAATGCCGACTTTCAGAGTCTGATCACGCGCGGCGTGTGGCATGAGATCTGGCAGCGGCCAGGCCTCGATCAACCCACGCGCCGCCTGCTGGTGCTGGCCATGACGATGGCCCAGGGGCGCTGGGAGGAGTTCGAGCTGCATGTGCGCGCCGCCTTGCGCGGCGGCGTGGCGCTAGACACCCTGAAAGAAGTGCTGCTGCAAGGCGCAGCGTACTGCGGCGTGCCCGCGGCCAACACCGCCTTCAAGATCGCTGCCGAGGTCTGCCATGCCGAGGGCATCGTGCTCGAAGCGGCGCCGCTCACGCCGGGCGTGCGAGTCCAGCATCACCACACCTTCAGCACGCCGCAGTTGCACGTCGCGCTGCAGGGCGCCGACAGCGGCGTGCCCGTGGTGATGAGCCACGCCCTGGGCCTGGACCTGACGATGTGGGACGGCCTGGCCGCCGCGCTCGCCGCTGAACACCCGGTGCTGCGCTACGACCACCGGGTCCAGGGCGGCTCGGCCGCGGTGGCCGCGCCCTTCACGCTCGATGATCTGGTCGACGACGCCGCCCGCCTGCTGCGGGAGTGGGGGCGCGGCCCGGTCGTCTTCATCGGCTTGTCGATGGGCGGCATGGTGGCCCAGGGGCTGGCGATTCGCCATCCGGCGCTCGTGCGAGGCCTGGTGCTGGCCAACACCACGGCGCAGTACCCCGAGGCCGCCCAGGCCACCTGGGACGCACGCATCGCGGCCGTGCAGGCCGACGGCATGGCGGGCGTGGTGCAGGGCGTCGTCGAACGCTATTTGCATGCCGATTTCCGCAGCGCGCAGCCCGCCTTCACCGCGGCACTGCGCGCTCAATTGCTGCGCGCCGATGCCGCAGGCTACGCCGCCAGCTGCCAGGCCATCCGCCATGTGAGTTGGCTCGACGCGCTGGGGCAGGTGCGCTGTCCGACCTTGGTGCTGGCCGGAGCGCGCGACGTCGGCGCCACGCCGGCGATGGGCCAGGCGATCGCCGAGCGCGTTGCGGGCGCGCAGTTCGAGTTGCTGGGAGACGCATCGCACCTCAGCAGCGCCGAACAACCCGCGCGCTTCGAAGCGGCCGTGCGCCGCCTGCTGGCGCGCTGCTGACAGCGCCGCCAGGCGCAGCTGCTAAGGCAAGACTTTGGGGCGCGGCGCGGGCGCTGACCCAGCGGTGACCTTCTTGGGCGTCGATGCAGGGAGCATCAGCCCTTCATGCAAGGCCACGCGCTCGAGCGCCGCCTCGAACTGTGCGCGTGAAGCGCTCGCGACTTGCCGCAGATAGGCATGCAGGTCGGCGTCGGCGGCGTTGCGCTGCTCGCACTCTGCGCTGTAGGCCTCGAAGTGAGACAACTGCACCAGGAGTTCGGCCACATGGCGCGGACATTCGCAAGCGATTGTCGATGACAGGCCGGCGAAATCGGCCAGCGCAGCATCATCCCAGCGCCGCTGCGGCGGGCCATCGGTCGAGAGCGCCGTTGCCGCTACCGCGGGGCGTGCGGCGGTCGCCGTGCGGGCCAGGCCCAGCAGCCACTGTGCCAACACGGCGTCGGGCTGGGGTTCGCGCAGCAAGGCCGTGCCAGCGCTTGCCAGGGCGTCACAAACGGGGTCGGCCGCAAAGCCGTAGAGAAGGGCCTTCGGCAGCGCCGCCAAGGCCGGTGCGGCTGCATCGAAGGCAGCCAACCAGCCTTCATGCAGTTGCGGCGCATGAACGAGCAGGGCATCGACGTGCCTGCCTTGCAGGGCGGCCACAGCTTGATCTGCGTCGTCGAACGCGCCCAGCAACTCGATCGACGGTCCCAGGCGGCGCCACAGCGACGGTCGTTTCAGACGTTTGCCCAGCGCGCCGCCAAGCACGGCGAGCCGCCAAGCGCGTCCGGACAGCGTAGGGCCGGCAGGCGGGCGAGCGTGTGGCTGCGTGGTGGCCAGTGCCTGGGCGTGCGTCGAGGCCACCGCCTGGAGCTGCTCTAGGTTGAGGGCGGCGAGGCTGCCAATGGCGTGACCGAGGTCGGTCAGCTGTTTGACGATGGTCAGACGCTGCACATCCGCGGCAGAGTAGAGGCGCTGCCCGCTGGGCGACAAGATCGCTTGGGTCAAGCTGTAGCGCCGCTCCCATACGCGCAACGTGGCCACTGGCATGCGCAGCATGCGCGCCACCGCGCCGCTGCGGTGTCGAGACGGGTCGCGTGCACTCGCGGCCTGCATCGTGGGGGAGAACGGCGCTTTGCGGTTTTTCATCCAGCCATCAAGTGAAGCGTATTTGACGCGGATTATGAAGGAAAGAGACGCGGAATATGGATACATGAACTCGAAATGAATCAGAAAAGGTATGATCGCGGCAATGACAAGAGAAACCCGGCTGTCTGTAGCGGTGATCGGCGCTGGCATCGCCGGGAGCGCCTGCGCGCAGGCGTTGCTGCGGGCCGGGCACACCGTGCAGGTGTTCGACAAGTCACGCGGGCCGGGCGGACGCCTGGCCACCCGCCGCACCGAGTCGATTGATCGACAGGGGCGGGCTTGCACCGCGCGGTTCGACCACGGCGCCGTCGCTGTGTCGGCAAGCACGGTGGCGTTCAGAACCTTCCTTGATCAGGCCGTGCACGCAGGCTGGTTGGCCGAGTGGACGCCCCGGCTGGCCGAGGGCAGCGTCCCCCTCGAAGTGAACGAGCGGCTCTGTGTCGCCGTGCCCGACATGCCCGAGTTGTGTCGTCGCCTGCTGGACGGCGCGGCGGCGACATGGACGGTTGCTGTCGACCGCTTGCACAGGGGGCCTCTTGGCTGGCAGGTGGAGGCGGGGGGCCAGCGCTTCGATACGCGGTATGACGCGCTTGTGCTGGCGCTGCCGCCCGCACAGGCAGCGCCCCTGCTCAGCCCGCACCGGCGCGACTGGGCCCGTCACGCGGCGGTTGCGACGATGCAGCCTTGCTGGACCCTGATGGGCGCGGCGGAGGCCCCACTCCAGCCACTCGACTGGGACCTGGCTCGTCCGGCCACGGGCCCATTGGCTTGGGTGATGCGCAATGATGCGCGGCCGGGCCGGGAGCATGTGGCCGGGCAAGCGCACTGGGTCGCCCACGCCCGCCCGGCCTGGAGCCGTCGGCACCTCGAACAACCCACCCTGTGGGTCCAGCAGCAAATGCAGGCCGCGCTGGTCGATTGCCTGGGCCAGTCCATCGACTGGCATCACAGCGCGGTGCACCGCTGGCGCTACGCAACGCCTGCAAAGCAGAGCGTCGCAACGACCGGCCTGTGCTGGTGGGACGGCAACCAGGGCCTGGGGGTCTGCGGAGACTTCCTCGGTGGTTCGGGCGCCGAGGGCGCCTGGCTGTCTGGCAAATCACTGTCTTTGGCGCTGGCGCAAAGCGCGGCCGGCGCGGCCGGCGCGGCCGGCGCGGCCGACGCAGCGTCGGCATCGATGCTCCCCCCCGCTGCGCGCGAGAGGGCGCAGTGTCTTGTCCCTTGACCGTTCCCCGTGTCCTTTCATCACCCACCCAAGGAGTTTCGAATGAACCCAACCCTGCCCCGTCGCGTTTTCCTGATGACACTGGCTGCCACTGGCGCGACGCTCGCCACGGGCGCCCAAGCCCAGGCCCTGGTCGACGAAAAGGATTCGCAGGCCGTCGCGCTCGGTTATGTGGCGGACGCCAAGCGCGTCGACGCCAAGAAGTACCCCCGCTTCGCTGCCGGGCAGAACTGCACCAACTGTGCGCTGTACCAGGGCAAGGCCGCCGACAAGGCCGGCGGCTGCCCGCTGTTCGCGGGCAAGCAGGTGGCCGGCGCGGGCTGGTGCAGCGCATGGGCCAAGAAGGGCTGAGTCGCCCCCCAGCCGCAGGATTTGGAGACGTGACGGTGCGCTCTGAAAGCTATCGTGGCAACAAGGCGTCCCTGCCGAGCAAGCCCTGCGTGGGCTGTGGCCTGGCCATGAGTTGGCGGCGCCGTTGGGCCAAGAACTGGGCTGACGTGAAGTACTGCTCTGAGGCCTGTCGGCGACGGGGCACGGCGCGTGGCTGAGCTGCGTCGCCTCGTCATCGTGCTCGGCGACCAGCTCGATCTGGACGCGGCCGCCTTCGACGGCTTCGATGCCGTCACCGACGCGGTGTGGATGGCCGAAGTGGCCGAGGAATCCACCCACGTGTGGTCGAGCAAGCCGCGCACGGTGATGTTCCTTGCGGCCATGCGCCACTTTGCGAGGGCGCTGCAAGCCGACGGCCGCCCGCTGCACTACACCCGCCTGGACGCACCCGCCAACGCCGGCAGTTTGGCTGCGCAGCTGCAAGCCGACATCCTGCGCCTGAAGCCGTCTTGCCTGGTGATGACCGCGCCGGGCGACTGGCGCGTGCTCGAAGGCCTCAAGGCCGTGGCCGCGAGCAGCGGCCTGCCGCTGGAAATCCACGAGGACCGCCACTTCTTCAGCAGCATTGCCGACTTCGCGGCGCACGCCAATGGCCGCAAGTCACTGCGCATGGAGTATTTCTACCGCGAGCAACGCAGGCGCCATCAGGTCTTGATGGATGGCGACGAGCCCGTCGGCGGCCAGTGGAACTTCGACGCCGACAACCGCGAGGCCTTTGGCGCCGCCGGCCCGGGCGCCGTGCCGCCGCGCACCGCCTTCGAGCCCGATGCCGTCACGCGCGAGGTGATTGCGCTCGTCGACACCCGATTCGCCCATCACCCGGGTCGGCTGACCAGCTTTGCCTGGCCCGTCACGCGCGCGCAAGCGCTGCAGTCCTTGCACGCCTTTATCAAAGAGCGCCTGCCGCTGTTCGGCCGCTTTCAGGACGCGATGTGGCCGGGCGACCCGTGGCTGTATCACGCGCACCTCTCGGCCGCGCTCAACCTGAAGCTGTTGAACCCGCGCGAGGTGGTGGCTGCGGCCGAAGCAGCGCACCGTGACGGTCTTGCCCCGCTGGCCAGCGTCGAAGGTTTCATCCGCCAGATCCTGGGCTGGCGCGAGTACGTGCGAGGCGTCTACTGGACCCAGATGCCGGGTTACCTGGAGCGCAACGCCCTCGATGCGCAGGAGGACCTGCCGGCCTGGTTCTGGACCGGCGCCACCGACATGGCCTGCCTGCGCGACGCGTTGGCGCAGACGCTCGAGCACGGCTATGCCAACCACATCCAGCGCCTGATGGTCACGGGCCTGTACGCGCTGATGCTCGGCGTGCAGCCCAAGCAGGTGCACGCCTGGTACCTGGCGGTCTACGTCGACGCCGTGGAGTGGGTGGAGTTGCCGAACACCCTGGGCATGGGCCAGTACGCCGATGGCGGCGTGATGGGCAGCAAACCCTACATCGCCACCGGCAAATACATCCAGCGCATGAGCCCGCACTGCAAGGGCTGCCGTTACGACCCGGCACAGCGCAGCGGCGACACCGCCTGCCCCTTCACCACGCTGTACTGGGACTTTCTGATGCGCCATGAAGCGGCGCTGGCGCGCAACCCGCGCATGGCACTGCAGGTCAAGAACGTGGCGCGCCTGACGGATGCGCAGAAGCAGGCGGTGAACGAACGTGCGGCGGCCATCCGCTGCGGTGAGGTGGGTGTCGCGCATGGATGAGACCGTCTCGACCGAGTTCGCGCCTGGGTTCGCGCCGATGTTCGCCCCCACCTTGGCGGCAGCGCGGGCCCGCATCGCCGCCGTGCGGCCGGCTGCTTACGCGCGCACACGCAACGCACTGGACGGCGCTGTCAGCGGCCTGTCGCCGTACATCACACATGGTTTCGTCACGCTGGCCGACGTGCTCGCCGGCGTGACCTCTCGGCAAACGCTGGACGTGCAGCACAAATTCGTCTACGAGCTCGGCTGGCGGGCCTACTTCCGCCATGTCTGGCAGCACCGCGGTGACGGCATCTTGCAATCGCTGCACGAAGGCCTGCTGCCCGACGATGCCTACACCCCCGAACTGCCGGTCGACATCCGCCAGGCTTGCACTGGCGTGCCGGTGGTGGACGAGGCGGTACGCACGCTCTATGCCACCGGCATGTTGCACAACCACGCACGCATGTGGCTGGCCAGCTATGTAGTGCATGTGCGCAAGGTGCACTGGCGGGCTGGCGCGGATTGGCTCTATGGCCACCTGCTCGATGGCGATCTGGCCAGCAATCACCTCAGCTGGCAGTGGGTGGCCGGCACCGGCAGCAGAAAGCCGTATCTCTTCAACGCCGACAACGTGGCCCGCTACGCGCCCGCGTCATGGCACAGCCCCGGCAGCGTGGTCGATACGTCCTACGAGGCACTTGATGCGATGGCACGCCGACCGGTCGTGCAGCAGGACAGGGACTTGGACGCGCCGTCCGCCCGGTCGGTGCGGATCGAGCCCCGCCTTGACGCCGAGCCGCCTGCCAGACTCGGTTTCACGGCCCCGGATGCGGCTGCCGTCGCCGGCCGCGATGTCTGGCTCGTGCATGCCTGGAGCCTGGCCGATTTGCCGGCGGCGTTGCCGGCCAACTCGCTGGTCATCGGCCTGTGCGTGGCTGACTTCCACCGCGCCTGGCCTTGGAGCGACGGACGCTGGCAATTCGTCGGTCGCCGCATGACCGAACTCACCACGGTTCGCTGGTACGCCGACGCCGCCGCCATTGGCGCCGCGTTGAGAGGCGCCCGTCGCGTGCGCAGCATCGATGGGCCTCACCTTGCGCCGTGGTTGGCCACCTGGGCGGAGTGCGAGGCTGCGCCCGCGCTGTTCCCGCGTGTCGATCAGCGCTGCGATTCGTTCTCGCAATGGTGGGCCCGCACCTCGCGTGGCCTGGAATCGGCCTCCGACCTGCTGGCCGTCTGTGAGGTGCCGGCATGGTGACCGAGGCTGCGAAGGACCTCGCCAAGGACCCGCCGCCGCTGACCGTGCTGTACGACGGCGCGTGCCCCTTGTGCCGCCGTGAGATCGGCATCTACCGCGGTCTGCAGCCGCTGGAGTCTGGCGCGCCGGTGTGTTTCGCCGATGTCAGTGACGCCGCACTGCCGCTGCCAGAGGCGTTGCCGCCCGGCGTCACGCGCGAGCAGCTGCTGGCGCGTTTTCACGTGCGCAGCCGTGACGGTGAACTGCTCAGCGGTGCGCAGGCCTTCCTGGCGCTGTGGGCTGCGTTGCCCGGCTGGCGCTGGCTGGCACTGGCCGGTCGCTTGCCTGGTGCGGCCTGGGTGATGGAGTGCACTTACCGACTGTTCCTGCGTGGGCGGCCGACGCTGCAACGCTGGGCCACACGGCTCGACCCGCCGGGTCTGGGCCGATCGCAACCCCACGACAACGCGCCGCGTTGAACGCTCCCCTTTCATCTTTGGAACCGACACCATGACTTCGATCGCTTTGATCACCGGTGCCAGCGGCGGCATCGGCCGCGCCTTGGCGCACCAGCTTCAATCCCAAGGCTGCCGCGTGGCTGCGGTCGGGCGCGATGCCAGCCGTCTGGCCGATGTGGAGGCGGCCGTGCGCATCGAGGCAGACACCACCACGCCCGAGGGGGCCGCGCTGGCCATGGTGGCCTGCTTGGATGCCCTGGGTGGGGCACCGACGCTGCTGGCGCACTGTGTGGGCAGCACGCTCATCGCGCCGCTGCACCGCACCCGCGCAGAGGCCTACCGAGAGGTGATGCGCGTCAACCTCGACAGCGCCGTGTTCATGCTGCAGGCCTGGATCGCGGCGTTGCAGGGCGCGCCTGGCGCGGCCGTGTTCGCCAGTTCCGTGGTGGCGCGAATCGGTGTGGCGAATCACGAAGCCATCGCCGCGGCCAAGGGCGGCGTCGAAGCGCTGGTGCGCAGCGCGGCGGCCACCTATGCAGCCCAGGGCCTGCGCATCAACGCCGTGGCCCCCGGCATGACCGAGACGCCCATGACGGCTGGCATGCTGAAGCTGCCGGCAATGCGCGAGGGCGCAGGGCGCCAGTACCCGCTCGGCGGCGTGCAGACGGCCAGCCAGGTGGCCGATGCGATGGCCTGGTTGCTGGGGGAGGGTGCGTCGCGGCTGACGGGGCAGGTGATTGCGGTGGACGGCGGGTTCACGACCGTGCGGCCCCTCGTGAAGTAGCCTCGGGGCCACCGTGAAACGGACCGATCCCGAAGCATGCCCACTGGCGCAAAAGCCAGTTCCCGTTGCAGCAAGCCAGTGGGAGCCGTTGAGCCCGACCCTCAGGAGTGACGCATGACCGACTGCCGGACAGGCCCGGGCCGATGGACGCAATGGCTGCGACGCTGCCTTGGATACATCGCCGTGCTGAGCCTGCTGGTGCCACCGGTTGCGCGCGCCGCGGCGCTTGCCGGGCCCGACGCACGTGCCGTCCGCCAGGTCGTCGAAGCCCAGCTCGAGGCCTTCGCTGCGGGCAACGCCGAGCGCGCCTTTTCCTACGCGTCGGCGTCCATCCAGGCCCAGTTCGGCGACGCAAACAACTTCCTGGCTATGGTGCGCCGTGGCTATCCCATGGTGGTGGGGCCCACGGCGGTCTCGTTCTTCCAGGCGCAAGCGGAGGGCGGCACCGAGAGCACCCAGGGGCCTGTGCGGCAGGCCGTGCAGGTGCGTGATCGCGAAGGGCGCCTCTGGATGGCCACCTACCTGCTCGAGCGCCAGGCCGGTGCCGGCTGGCGCATCAGCGGCTGCGTGGTTGTGGCCGTCAGCGCAAAGGCGCTGACCTGATGCCGAACGGCGCCGGGGCCGCGACATGACAGGTGCCGCGGCGCTGGTCTGGTTCAAACGCGATTTGCGCGTGCGTGACCATGCGCCCCTGGTCGAGGCGATGCACTTCGAGAGCGCACTTGGCTTGGTGGTGATCGAGCCGCAGTGGCTGCAAAGCCCGGAGTGCGACCCGCGCCATGTCAGCTTCCTGCTGGACTGCGTGGCTGAACTGCAGCGCGACCTGGCGGCGCGAGGCCTGCCACTGCTGGTGCGCAGCGGCACGATGCCGCAGGTGCTGCAAACACTGCGAAAAGAGTTCCGCTTCACTCACCTGTTCAGCCATGAAGAAACTGGCCCGGGCTGGAGTTATGCGCGTGACTTGGCGGTGGCGCAGTGGTGCCGCAGCGAGGGCGTGCACTGGGCGGAGTCGCCGCAGACCGGCGTGGTGCGGCGACTGAGATCGCGCACCGGCTGGGCCGGCCGCTGGTCGCAGCGCATGAATGCACCCGAGGCGCCAGCGGCGCGAGGGTTCCGGGCGCCGGCGGGCCTGTCATGGTCGACGGCACCAACGCTGCGCGAGCTGGGCCTGCCCGCCTTGAGCGCCGCCTTGCCCGCGGGCGGCGAGGGCGCTGCGTGGGCCACGCTCGACAGCTTTCTCGGCGGCCGCGGCCGCGACTACCGGCGCACGATGTCGAGCCCACTCACGGCTC
>JANNFB010000186.1:0-5729 GCA_031379365.1 Burkholderiales bacterium | reverse complement strand
CGCGCGGGTGTTTGCCATTGCCGACGAAGACCTCGATCGCAGTACCGACGAGAAGACCTCCGCGGTGCACTTCGTGCGCTTCGAGTTCAGCCCAGCCCAACGCGCCGCGATCCGCGCAGGCGCCGCGGTGAAGCTCGGCTGCGATCACACCCACTACCCCGCGCATGTCACCGTGAGCCCGGAGACCCTGGCCAGCCTGGCTGGTGACCTGCGTTGACGCTGTCGCCCATCGTTGCCGGCACCTGGCGCATGGCGGCCTGGGGCTGGGATGTGCCTGCGCGCGTGCGCTGGATCGAGCAATGCCTGGCCCTGGGGGTGACCAGCTTCGACCACGCCGACATCTACGGCGGCTACGGCGTGGAGGCGCTGTTCGGCGAGGCCCTGGCAGCGGCGCCTGGTCTGCGCGAACGCCTGCAGATCGTCACCAAGTGCGGCATCAAGCTTGTCGGTCCGGCGCGCCCGGCGCACCGAGTCAAGTCCTACGACAGTTCGCGCGCGCACATCACAAGCTCTGTCGAGGCCTCGTTGCGCGCCTTGCGCACCGACCGCATCGATGTGCTGCTGTTGCACCGGCCCGACGCGCTGATGGATCCCGCCGAGGTGGCCGAGACCTTCGCCGCCCTGCGAAGCGCTGGCAAGGTGCTGCACTTCGGTGTCTCCAACCATGCGCCGTCACAGCTCGCCCCGCTGCACCGCCGTCTCCCTTTGGTGACGCAGCAGATCGAGTTCTCGCCCCTGCAGATGCAGGCCTTGGCTGACGGCACGCTTGACCAGTGCGTGGACCTCGGCCTGAGACCAATGATCTGGTCGCCTCTGGCCGGTGGCAGTCTGTTCACGGCCGACGACGAACGCGCGCAGCGGGTGCGTGTCGCGCTCACTGGCCTGGCGCAAGCGCACCAGGTGAGCCTTGCCACGGTGGCTTATGCCTGGATCCTGCGGCATCCGGCACGGCCCCTGCCGATCACAGGCTCGTCGCGCATCGAGGCCATCACCGAGGCCGTTGCCGCACTCTCGCTGCGCCTGGATGCCGAGGATTGGTACCAGGTCTGGCGCGCCAGCGCAGGGCACGACGTCCCCTGATACTCTGTCGTCCGTCGAATGGGAGACGCGATGACTGCAAGCTGTGATCTTGGCTTGATCGGCCTGGCGGTGATGGGCCAGAACCTGGTGCTCAACATCGAGAGTCGAGGCTTTCGGGTGGCTGTCTACAACCGCAGCCCCGATGCGATGCACGCCTTTGTGGCTGCTCATCCCGGCAAGCAGCTGCAGGGTTCAGTGGCGTTGGCCGACTTCGTGGCCTCACTCAAGCGTCCCCGCACTGTCATGTTGATGGTCAAGGCAGGCGCGGCGGTGGACGCCGTGATCGAGCAGTTGCTCCCCCTGCTCGAGGCCGGTGACATCGTGATTGACGGCGGCAACAGCCTGTTCACCGACACCGAGCGGCGGGCCACCCTGCTGGAGGGCCGCGGTCTGCGCTTTGTCGGTGCTGGCGTGTCGGGTGGCGAGGAGGGCGCGCGCAAGGGTCCATCGATCATGCCGGGCGGGCCGGCCAGCACCTGGCAGGTGTTGCGTCCGATCTTCGAGAGCATCGCCGCCAAGGTCGATGGCCAGCCCTGCGTGATGCACATCGGGGAAGGCGGTGCCGGCCACTACGTGAAGATGGTGCACAACGGCATCGAGTACGGCGACATGCAGTTGATCTGCGAGGCCTACGCGATGTTTCAGGCTGCTGGCATGAGCAGCGACCAGATGGCCGATGTGTTCGAGCGCTGGAATGAGGGCGAGCTGCAAAGCTACCTGATCCAGATCACCGGCAAGATCCTGCGCCAGCGCGATCCCGCGAGCGGCGTGCCGGTGGTCGACCTGATTCTCGACAAGGCGGGTCAAAAGGGCACGGGGCAGTGGACGCTGATGAGCGGCGCGGACAACGCTGTCGTGATCAGCACGATCAACGCCGCCGTCGAGGCACGCGTGCTGTCGTCGATGAAGGCAGCACGTGTCGCCGCCAGTGCCGTGTTGCACGGTCCCATCGGGGCGTTGGCGGTCGACCACGCCAGACTCGTGGCCCAGGTGCGCGATGCCTTGTATGCGTCCAAGATCGTCAGCTACACCCAGGGTTTTGATTTGCTGCGCACGATGGGCGGGAGGCGGGGGTGGGCGCTCGATCTCGGCGGCATTGCCAGCATCTGGCGCGGCGGCTGCATCATCCGTGCGCGCTTTCTCAACCGCATCACGGAGGCCTTTCGCGCCGACCACGGGCTGCCCAACCTGATGCTGGCGCCGTTCTTCTGCAACGCGCTCAACGCGTCACAGGCGGCTTGGCGCGAGGTCGTTGCCAGCGCAGTCGGCCACGGCATCCCCGTGCCCGCGATGAGTGCCTCGCTGGCCTACTACGACGCCTATCGCTGCGCTCGGCTACCGGCCAACCTGTTGCAGGCGCAGCGCGACTTCTTCGGCGCTCACACCTATGAGCGTGTCGACCGCCCCGCTGGCCAGGCATTCCACACGGACTGGCCCGATGTGATCGAGTGATGGCCCTGGTTCTGCCGGGCCAGGACACGTCGCGCGTCGCCTGGGGTCGGCGGTGTTGCGCCAGTCTCCAAGGCAATCCGCGGCACGAGCACCCGAACCGCGGTGTGGCGCGCAGCCGACAACGGCACTCTGCAGAGACCGGATCCACCCTTGTGGGGGAATGACGACGGATCGGGGCAGGCTAAGAATGGCTGACACAAAGCGGCGTCACGATGACGTTGTCCTTGTTGCCAGGAGCGTGCCATGCCCCAGACCTTCAACGTTGGATCCCGGTCACTGTTCGTCACCCTGACTGCCTGGATCTTTATCGCGCTGGGTGCACTGGCCAGCTTGTCGGCCCTGTTGCAGAACGCCACCCTGGCGTCCTGGTTGCCCGGCTTGCAGGGTCTGGGTGCGGCGCAGCCCTTGCCATTGCTGACGGGGCTGTTGATTGGCTACCTGCCGTGGGTCGTGGGTGCCGGCTTGGCCCTTTCTCTGGCCACCATGGCCAGCGCGGCCGGATTGCTGTTGCGACTGGACTGGGCGCGGCGCTGCTTCATCGGCCTGCTCGGTCTGGCGATCGCTGCCAATTTGGTCAGCCTGTGGTTGCAACATGAAGTCGTGCAGTCCGTCGTCGAGGCCACATTGGCCCGCGCACCTCTGCCTGCGGCTGCCGCGCAGGTGTTTGGCGGCTTTGCGACGGCATCGCAGGTGATGGCGGCGTTGGTCACGCTGGCAGCCTGCGGGTTGCTTTCCTGGATCATGCGCCGGTTGATGTCACCGAGCGTTCGACAAGAGTTCGCCTGAGATCTCAGACCGGCGGCGTGCCGCCCGGCTCGGCATCAAGGTAGTACCAGCGGCCCCCTTCGCGCACGAAGCGGCTGACCTCGTGCAGCCGGGTCGCGCGCCCACCCTGTTTGCTTCTGGCGACGAACTCGACCACCGCGCTGGCGTCCCCGGTCGGCCGGTGGCGGCGCACCTCGAGCCCGAGCCAACGCGTTGTGTCGTCAGTGGGCGCCAGCCCCGCCGGCCGGGTGCGGGTGTGCCAAGTGTCCAGCAAGTAGGCGTTGAGCCCGAGGACGAAGGCGCAGTAGCGCGAACGCATCAGGCATTCGGCATCGGGTGCCTGCAGATACCCAGGGCCACTGTGCCAGCAGCCGCAACAGACGGGGTAGTCAAGGGCGCTGCCGCAAGGGCAGGGCTGGGCGGCCGCGGGCGTCATTGCCGGGCGCAAGAACAGCGAAGCCCCGGCGTACGGGGCTTCTGCAGGCTGGGGGCTCGTCGCGCTGCGATTACTTGGTGCCCAGAACCCAGGCGGCCAGTTGCTTGGCCTCGGCCTCACTGACCTGGGGGTTGGCCGGCATCGGCACCGCACCCCACACGCCAGACCCGCCCTTGAGGATCTTCTGCGCCAGTTTGTCGATAGCGTCCTTCTGCCCGGCGTACTTGGCGGCCACGTCCTTGTAGGACGGTCCAATGACTTTCTTCTCGACGGCGTGGCAAGCCATGCAGTTTTTCTTCTGCGCCATGTCGGCACTGGCGAAGGCCGGAGTGACAAAGGCGGCGCCGAGGGCGACGCTCAGGACCATCAGGGATTTCATGACTTCCTTCCTCGGGAGCAGTGATACGGCTGGGTTACAGTTTGCTTCAACGGCATTTTAGGTCTGTCGGTTGACGTCCTTGTACCGTGAGGAGATCGACATGTGGTTCGTGGTGCTCGGTGTTTTGCTGATCGCCCTGAAGTTTGCGGAGATCAGTTTTGTCGCGGCCTGGAGCTGGTGGGCCGTGTTGTCTCCCTTTGCCGCCGCGGCGGTCTGGTGGGCCTACGCTGACAGCAGCGGCCTGACCAAGAAGCGTGAGATGGACAAGCTCGAGGAGAAAAAGATGGAGCGCCGGCGCGCCAACATGGAAGCCATGGGCATCGACCGGGAGAAACAGAAGACCCAGGAAGCCGCGCTGCGCGCCCGCCGCGCCGCCGCCGAACGCGCCGAGAGCGGGCGCACCAAGAAGCGCGAGCACAACGAGCAGGTGATCAAGGACAGCGTGTTCGACAGCCAGACGAGCACGACGTTTGGTGATCAACCCGGCGACAAGCCCAAGGCTTGATTTTCAATCGAAGCGGTCGAGTACCGCGCCGGCGCTGGCACTCGACGAATTGACGGCTAACTTCGCAAACCCGCCGGGGGTGTAGCGCGGCGACGGCTTGACCCAGGAGGCCTTGCGTCGCGCCAGCTCGGTGTCGTCCACATGCAGTTGCAACAACAGCGCATGGGCATCGATGGTGATGGTGTCGCCCTCCCGCACCAGGGCGATCGTGCCGCCTTCGTAGGCCTCGGGAGCGACGTGGCCGACGACCATGCCCCAGGTGCCGCCGGAGAAGCGGCCATCCGTGACCAGGCCCACGCTCTCGCCCAGACCCTGGCCGATCAGCGCGCCGGTCGGGGCCAGCATCTCCGGCATGCCGGGGCCGCCCTTCGGGCCGAGATAGCGCAGCACCATCACGTCGCCAGCCACGATCTTGTTGGCCATGATGGCCGCCAGCGCCGACTGCTCGTCATCGAACACCCGTGCGGGGCCGCTCATGACGGGGCTCTTCAGGCCGGTGATCTTGGCCACACAGCCTTCCGTGGCCAGGTTGCCGCGCAGGATGGCCAGGTGCCCTTGCGCGTACATCGGGCGATCGAGAGGGCGAATCACATCCTGGTCGGGTGACAGCTCGGGCACGTCGGCCAGGTTCTCGGCCACGGTCTTGCCGGTGATCGTGATGCAGTCGCCGTGCAGCAGGCCGGCCTTGAGCAATTGCTTCATCACCGCCGGGATGCCGCCTGCGCGGTGCAGATCGATGGCCAGGTACTTGCCGCTGGGCTTGAGGTCGCAAAGTACGGGCACCTTGCGACGCACGCGTTCGAAATCGTCGATCGTCCACTCGACTTCGGCGGCATGGGCGATGGCCAGGAAGTGCAGCACCGCATTGGTCGAGCCGCCGGTAGCCATGATCAGGGCCACTGCGTTCTCGATGCTCTTGCGCGTGACGATGTCGCGCGGCTTGAGGTCGCGCTTGACGGCCTCCACCAGGGCCCGTGCCGCCTGCCGGGTGTGCTCGACGATCGGGTCCTCGACGTTGGCCATGGTCGACGCGTACGGCAGGCTCATGCCCAGCGCCTCGAAGGCCGAACTCATGGTGTTGGCGGTGTACATGCCGCCGCACGAGCCGCTGC
>JANNFB010000311.1:0-6684 GCA_031379365.1 Burkholderiales bacterium | reverse complement strand
GGCCGGGGCTGCCGGGTGCCCGCCGCAGCGAAATCAAGGGGGAGCCCTGGGCGCAGCCCAGGGCGGAGGACATTCGCGGAGGCGGGCGCCCGGTGGCCTCGGCCGGCGTAGTCCACGAACGCACGGTAACGAACGACCGCAATGGGCCGGGTACTGACAGGCGCCGCACGCACCAAACTTGCTCCCCCAAGGCCCCGAGCGAACCGGAGCCATTGAAATGAAGTTCCCCGTGGTGATCCCCTTTGTCGAAGCGCTGGGCTTCGAGTTGCACCATTTCGAGGGCGGCCACGCCGAGTTGCGCGTGGATCTCGATGACGCGCACCTCAACTCCTGGGAGGTAGCTCACGGTGGTGTGTTGATGACCATGCTCGATGTGGCCATGGCCCATGCCGCGCGCAGCATCCATGCGCATGAGGCCGATTTCGGGCCGGGCGTGGTCACGGTCGAGATGAAGACCAGCTTTATGCGCCCGGCAGAAGGCCGGCTGCGCTGCAGTGCCAAGCTGCTGCATCGGAGCACGACGCTGGCCTTCTGCGAAGCCTCGGTGCTGGACGACGACAACCACCTCTGTGCTCACGCCACCGGCACCTTCAAGTACCTGCGCAAGCTGCCGACCAAGGGTCGCAGCGTGAAGGCGATGCGCCAAGCCCCGACCGTTGCCAAGGAGCCGAAGCCGTGACGGGCGGGGTCGGCAGGCCTGAGGCTTTCGAAGCAGTTTCGACGTACTGGCGCTGGTCTCGCTTCGCCGAACTGGGCGTCGACGATCTGCATGACGCGTTGCAACTGCGGGCGCGCGTGTTCATCCTCGAACAAGGGCCGTTTCTCGACATCGATGGCCACGACCGCAACGCATGGCACCTCCTCGGCCGTGACGCCCAGGGCGGCTTGGTGGCTTACTTGCGCGTCGTCGATCCCGGGGTGAAGTACGCCGAGCCGTCGATCGGCCGCGTCGTGACCGCCGCCGAGGTGCGCGGCACCGGGCTGGGCCGGGCCGTGATGCATGAGGGCCTGCGCGGCTGCGCGCGGCACTGGCCGAGTCAGCCTGTGCGCATCAGCGCGCAGGCGCGCTTGCAACGCTTCTACACCGAGCTGGGCTTTGTCGCTGCCAAGGCCGAGTACGCTGAAGACGATATCCCGCACCTCGAGATGCTCTGGACTCCGACCACCCCCGCAACTGGGAAACCCTCGCCATGAAGACCTTCCAGGGCCGCACGGCCGTGATCACAGGCGCAGCCTCGGGCTTCGGCCTCGAGTGCTGCCGCATCGCTGCACGCGAAGGCATGAAGGTCGTGATGGCCGATGTCGAGGCCGATGCGCTCGAACGCGCCGTGGCCGAGATCCGTGGCCTGGGTGCCGAGGTGCTGCCCTCTCGCCTGGACATTTCGCAAGCGCACGAAGTCGAGGCCCTCGGCGCGGCGGTGGTGCAGCGCTTCGGCGCGCCGCACTTCGTCTTCAACAACGCTGGCGTCGGCGCGGGCGGCCTGATCTGGGAGCACAGCGCCGCGGACTGGGCCTGGGTGCTGGGCGTGAACGTGATGGGCGTGGCGCATGGCGTGCGCGTGTTCACGCCGCTGATGCTCGCTGCGGCCGAGGCCGACCCCGACTACGAAGGCCACATCGTCAACACCGCCTCGATGGCGGGCCTGCTCAACCCGCCGAACATGGGCGCTTACAACGTCAGCAAACATGCGGTGGTCAGTCTCTCGGAGACCCTGTATCAGGACCTGGCCCTCGTCAGCGACCAGGTCACCGCCTCGGTGCTGTGCCCTTACTTCGTGCCCACCGGCATCCACCAGAGCCATCGCAATCGGCCCGCGGAATCGATCGCGGCCGGCGTGCGGCCCACGCGCAGCCAGCGCATCGCCCAGGCCATGACGGGCAAGGCGGTCGAGTCGGGCAAGGTCAGCGCCGCCGATGTCGCTGCCCTGGTGTTCGACGCCCTGCGCGCCAAGCGTTTCTACATCTACAGCCACCCGAAAGCGCTGGCCGCCGTGCAGACCCGGCTGGAAGACGTGATGCAGGCGCGCAACCCGAGCGACCCCTTTGCTGCCAGGCCCGAGATCGGCGCCGAGCTGCGCGCGTCGCTGCGCGGCAAGGTCTGAGACCGGTGCCGACATGAGCGAACCCCTGGCCGGCAAGAAGGCGCAGATCGAGGCCTTCTGGCTCGACTACCAGCGCGCCTGCAATGTCCAGGTGCCCGGCTTCTCGGCCACTGCCTTCGGC
This sequence comes from Burkholderiales bacterium, assembly GCA_031379365.1. Classification (GTDB taxonomy): domain Bacteria; phylum Pseudomonadota; class Gammaproteobacteria; order Burkholderiales; family Burkholderiaceae_C; genus CADEEN01. The sequence goes on along the minus strand of JANNFB010000311.1, from coordinate 4,461 downwards.
CACACGCGCGCCCTGGCCGATGAGTTGGCGGCCCTGATCCAGGCCGGCCACAAGCGGGCGCACGCCACGCTGGAGCGCGACTTCGAGGTCGAGGGCGACGAGATGCCGCGTCCGGGCGAGCATGTGGTGGTGCTCGACGGCCGCGGTGTGCCGCAAGCCATCGTGCGCACCACGCATGTCGAGCGGCGCTACTTCAACGAGATCGACGACACCTTCGCCTTCGAGGCCGGCGAGGGCGAGCGCACCCTGGCCTGGTGGCTGACGGCGCACCGGCAGGACTTTGCCGAGCGCGCCGAGCGCGAAGGCTTTCAGGTCGGCGAGCGCGCCATCCTGATCCTCGAGTACTTCGAGCTGGTGTGGCCGGCGGGCTGAGCGCCGGCCACTGCCCCTTACTTTGCCGCGGCCTCGGTCAAGCGGCGGCCCAAGGACAGTGCGTACGGTGCCGCGCGCGCGGTCAGCACGGGGTCGGCCGAGGGCTTGATGCCGCGCGGCAAAACCAGCGGGTTGTAGGTGATGGGCTCGCAGGCGCCGCCTGCTCCTGCCTCGACACGGTCGATCACCAATTGGCCTGCGGGCAGCACGCGGCGGCTGTCGGGCCAGACCTTGGTGGGGTCGGTCAGCACATCGCCGCTTTCGGCGAGTTGCACGCTGAAGCTGAAGGCCACGGGCGCGGACGCGACACGTTTGCGCAGCTCGTCGGCAAGGAAGTCATCGGGCAGGGTCTTGAGCTGGTCGTCGCTCAGACCCAGCACACCCTGCTCCGGAATGAACTGCCAGCGCACGAACTGGCTCTCGCCCTTGGCGTTGACGAACTCGAAGGCATTGGTGCTCCAGTAGTTGACGGCGCCATAGCTGGCCGGGATCGGCGCCTTGGCCAGGTAGGCGGCCTGCAGCAAGGTCTCGGGGTTGGCATCGTTGAAGGCCTTCAGCTTGACCGGGTCGGGCTTGCCCGTGGCGGGATCGGCCGTGCGCGCTTCCAGGAAGGGCGCGAACTGCTCGGGCCGGGCGACGAAGAACACCGGTGCCGACACGTTGGCGGTCTGCCACCGCTCGCCATTGGCCAGTTTGAAGTCCAGCGCCAGCCCGCGCACCGAGCGGCTCTTGTCACTGGCCTTGGCATTGCCGCCGCCGAGTGAGAAGCGCGCCACCACGGGCACCTTGTCGCCGTTGAACACGGCCGCACTGGAGAGCGACCGGCCAACCGTGTTGCCAACGAAATAGCCGCTGGCACACAGGCCTTTGGCACCGGAGCGGCGTGAGCCGGGATGCTTGCCGAACAGGCCTTCGAGGGCATCGACCTGGGCTTGCGGCTGCGACACCTGGGCGCTCGCAGGCAGGCTCAGACCACCAAGACCAAGGGCCGCAGCCACCAACAACAGATTCTTCATGGGTAATGCCTATTCGAGGGGTTGGGAGGATGTGCAACTCATGAACGCGAGTCGGTCACACGGCTTGGGTCGGCGCTGACGCGAGCTTCTTACAAGCCCCCCGGCAATCCCCAAGCGCGCGTGCTGGTTTGCGGCCGACAATGGCGGCCCCATGAGCCCCACGACACCCTCGCCGCAGGCCCACCCCCAGGCGCAGGCGGGTGCCCCGCAGCCGCTGGCGGGCCTGCGGGTGGTGGAGTTCACCCACATGGTGATGGGCCCGACCTGCGGCATGGTGCTGGCCGACATGGGCGCTGAAGTCATCAAGGTCGAGCCGATCGACGGCGACCGCACGCGCCGCCTGCTCGGTGCCGGCACCGGCTTCTTCCCGATGTTCAATCGCAACAAGAAGAGCATCGCCATCGATCTGCACCAGCCCGAGGGCGCGGCGGTGGCGCGCAAGCTCGCCGCCAGCGCCGATGTGGTCGCGGAGAACTTCAAGCCCGGCACGATGGTCAAGTACGGCCTGGACTACGCCTCGCTCGCTAAAGACAACGAGCGCTTGATCTACGTCAGCCACAAGGGCTTCCTGCCCGGCCCCTACGAGCACCGTACCGCGCTCGACGAAGTGGTGCAGATGATGGGCGGCCTGGCCTATATGACGGGCCGGCCGGGCGACCCGCTGCGCGCCGGCACCAGCGTCAACGACATCATGGGCGGCATGTTCGGCGCCATCGGTGCGCTCGGCGCGCTGATCCAGCGCGGCATCACCGGCCGCGGCATGGAGGTGCAGGCTGCGCTGTTCGAGAACAACATCTTCCTGGTCGGTCAGCACATGCTGCAGTACGCCATGACAGGCAAGCCGGCGGCGCCGATGCCGGCGCGCATCAGCCCCTGGGCCATCTACGACGTCTTCACGGTGAAGGACGGCGAGCAGATCTTCCTGGCGGCGGTGAGCGACGCGCAGTGGCAGACCTTCTGCGACGCGCTCGGCTTCGACGACCTCAAGGCCGACCCGGCGCTGGCCTTGAACAACGCCCGCGTCGAACAACGCGCCACGCTGCTGCCGCTGCTGGCCGAGCGCTTGAAGCGCTGGAGCGCGGCCGAGTTGTCGGCCCGCTTCGAAGCCGTCGGCCTGCCGTTCGCACCCATCAGCAAGCCCGAGGATCTGTACGACGATCCGCACCTGCTGGCCACCGGCGGCCTGGCCGACGTCGTCCTGCCCGATGGCCCGCGCGCCGGCCAGACGGTGAAGACGACGCTGTTCCCGCTCACGCTGGCTGGCGAGCGCCTGGGCGTGCGGCTGAGCCCCCCCGTGCTGGGCTCGCACACCGACGCGCTGCTGACCGGCCTGGGCTACGGCGCCGTCGAAATCGATCACTTGAGGACCAAGGCCGTGGTGGCCTGACAGCGCAGTCCAGTTGCAGTAAATTCAGCCGCGCGCCACCAGGCGCGACAGGAGGCAGCGATGGCAACGAAGAAGACCGCGGCCGCACGCCAGGCTGTCGTGCTGGTGGCCACGCGCAAGGGCGCTTGGCTCTTCCACGGCGATGCGCAGCGCAAGAGCTGGTGCGCGGACGGGCCGCACTTTCTCGGCCACATCGTCAACCATGTCGTGCTCGATCCGCGCGACGGACGCACGCTGTTGGCAGCGGCCAAGACAGGTCACCTCGGGCCGACCGTGTTTCGCTCGACCAACCTCGGCCGCACCTGGAGAGAAGCGGCGCGTCCGCCGGCCTTCGCCAAGGCACCCGAGGGGCAGGTGGGCCGCGCCGTCGATCACACCTTCTGGTTGACGCCGGGCCATCCGAGCCAGCCCGATGTCTGGTTTGCCGGCACCTCACCGCAGGGGCTGTTCCGCTCGGCCGATGGCGGCGCGACCTGGGAGCCCTTCTCGCCGATCAATGACGACCCGCAGTACCGCGAGTGGATGGGCACGGTGCAAGACGGCACGCCCGACGGCCCGAAGCTGCATTCCATCATCGTCGACCCGCGTGACCCTGCGCACCTGCTGTTCGCGATGTCGGGCGGCGGGGTGCATGAATCGGTGGATGGCGGCCGCAGCTTCAAGCCGCTGGTCAAGGGCATGGAAGTGGTTGGCGGTTTCGATCCGGGCACCATCACCTTCCACGATCCGCATTGCGTGCGCCTGTGCCCGAGCCAGCCCGATCGCCTGTACCAGCAGAACCATTGCGGCATCTACCGCTTGGACCGGCCGTCTGACGAGTGGGTGCGCATCGGCAAGAAGATGCCCAAGCGCGTGGGAGACATTGGCTTCCCGATGGTGGTGCATCCGCGCGATGCCGACACGGCGTGGGTCTTCCCGATGGACGGCACGAGTGTCTGGCCGCGCACCAGCCCGGGCGGCCAGCCTGCCGCCTATGTGACGCGCAATGCCGGCAAGACCTGGCAACGCCAGGACACTGGCCTGCCGCCGAGCCAGGCCTGGTGGACGGTGAAGCGCCAGGCGATGAGTGCCGATGCGAGTGATCCGCTCGGTTTGTATTTCGGCACCAGCAGCGGTGAACTCTGGGCCAGCCGCAGCGAGGGCGCGCGCTGGGCCTGCATCGCGCGCCACCTGCCCGAGATCTACGCGGTCGAGGTGGCCGAGCTGAAATGAAAGTGCTGATCCCGAGCGCGCTGCACTCCTACACCCGCCAGGCCTGGGTCCAGGCTGAGGGCGATACGGTGGGTGCGGTGCTGGACGACCTCGAGCGACAGTTCGCCGGAATTCGCTTTCGCATGATCGACGAGCAGGAGCGCATGCGCGCCAACATGCGCTTTTTCGTCGGCGGCGCAGCCACCTTCGACCTGGCCCAGCCCCTCAAGCCAAGCGACACACTGCACATCGTGCAGGCCTTGAGCGGCGGTTGATAGACCACTGCTTTCGCGACGATCGAGCTACTGCCGGCAAGCGGCCCATTGCAGACCTTCGCGGATGTCCGCTGTTTCGTGCTGGCATGGGCGCGAGCAAGACGGTGGGCGCGGCCTGGGCGGGACTCAAACGGCTTGCCCTTCGCTGCGCTGCGGGTGCCCTGCGATGCTCGGCTGGCCGGCCCCGTTGCAGAACTCCCGCCGTTCGCTGCGCTCACTG
>JANNFB010000184.1:0-1862 GCA_031379365.1 Burkholderiales bacterium | reverse complement strand
CTTCACTATTCGACCGGCCTGCAGGACCCCTCGGGGGCAGCAGAGAACAACCGGCGCCAGGTCACTGTCATCGACCGTTAGCACCAGTCAGGGGGTTTCCAATGAACAAGACCATCAGCCTTGCCAGCATCGTCAGCCTGGGCGCCGCGCTTGTCGTCGCCGGATGCGGTAGCGGCAGCAGCAGCGACAACACCGTCACCGTCAACGGCGACGTGCCGATCGCCTACGCCAAGCGGGCCAACACGATCATGATGAACCCGACCGATGGCGCGCCCAGCGCTCCGGGCGGCGATCTGATCATCCGCGAGAAGTCTTCGGCCAGCGCACGCGAGATCAATGTCACGGCCAGCATCACGCAAGGCGTGGGCGACGTGTCGGATCCCGAGGTGTCCTACGACGGCAAGAAGATCGTCTTCTCGATGCGCTGCCCGACCAGCAACACCGCCACCATCGCCGGCGGGGCAGCGGCCTGCACCGGCGCCTGGAACATCTGGGAATACGACACCACGACCGGCGGCTTGGCGGGAGGCAGCCTGCGCCGCATCACGTCTGCGGCCGGCAACGACGACGTCGACCCGGCCTACCTGCCGGCCGGACGCGGTTTTGTCTTCACCTCGAACCGCCAGACCACGACGCGCAGCGTCGTCAACGGCGTGACCAGCTTCGCCGTCGACGAGTACGAGCGCGAACGCGTGCTCAACCTGCACACCATGGACGCCCAGGGCGGCGCCATCACGCAGATCTCGGTCAACCAGAGCCACGACCGCAACCCCGTGGTGCGCCCGAACGGCGACATCATGTTCTCGCGCTGGGAGCACGTGGGCCCGCGCAACCGTTTCGCGATCTTCCGCGCCAAGCCCGACGGCACGGACATGTTCGTGCTGTACGGCGCACACAGCCCCGGCAACAGTTTCCTGCACCCGCGTGACATGGACCCGAAGGGGGCCTACGCCGGCAAGCTGGTGTCGTCGCTGATGTCGTTGTCGGGCACCCGCGAAGGCGGCGCCTTGATGATGGTCGACGCGGCCAACTACTCGGAGCAGAACACCCCGGCCAACCGTGCCGTCGCCCTGTCGGGCGGCCAAACGTCGGCCACCGATCGCGTGCTGAACCAGGGCCGCGGCCTGTCCACCTTCGGCCGTATCACCACCCCCTTCCCGCTGTGGGACGGTACCGACCGCGTGCTGCTGTCTTACCGCCCCTGTGAAGTCACGCGCAATGGCGATGTGATTCCCTGTGCCAACTTGACGCAGGCCGAGCTTGACCGACTGGCCAGTGACCGCACGATGGCCGCCGAGGCTGCCGATGCGGTGCAAGACAACGCCCCGCCGGCCTATTCCGTCTGGATGGTGGACCCGAAGACGCAAACCTGGCTGATCGTGGCCGCGCCGCCGACCGGCTTCATGTACACCGACCCGGTGGCCCTGCAGGCCAGGCCCGAGCCCAACGCGACCCAGCCGACCACCATCGACGCAACGCTGGCTGCACGCGGCAAGGCGCTGATCGAAGTGCGCAGCATCTACGACACCGACGGCCTGCAACGCATGGGCGAGCCGATGATCGTGGCCGCCGACCTGCCTGCCGGATGCGCGCGCGGGATTGCCCAGACCACACCGCTGGACGCCACCGATACCCGCGCCAGCGTCGCCGACCTGGTCAAGATCAAGGACCCCGCTGACCCGGCCTACCACTGCGCACCGGGGCGCATGGTGCGCGCCACACGCGCCGTGGCCCCGATGGCCGGCATGACCGGCATGCGCGAAGCCATCGGCGAGACCGACTTCGAGCCGCAGCAGATCCTGGGCTATGCGGCGGTCGAACCCGACGGCTCGTTCAAGCTGGAAGTGCCGGCCGACACCCCG
>JANNFB010000310.1:0-1971 GCA_031379365.1 Burkholderiales bacterium | reverse complement strand
GCATGGGCAAGATCGTCGGGCGCAGCGACGACATGCTGATCATCCGCGGCGTCAACCTCTTCCCGACGCAGGTCGAAGAGCTGGTGCTGCAGCACGGTCAGCTCTCGGGCCAGTACCAGTTGGTGATCACGCGCCAGGGCCTGCTCGACGAGATGCAGGTGCTGTGCGAGCTGTTGCCGCCGCATGCCGATGCCGACCGTGCCGCCGTGGCGAGTTCCGTGCAGCAGCGCATCAAGACGCTGATCGGCGTCAGCACCACGGTCAGCGTCGGCGCGCCGGATTCGATCGAGCGCACGCTAGTCGGCAAGGCGCGCCGCGTTCTCGACAAAAGACCCAAGTAAGGAACACGCCATGTACACGCAAGCGATGGATCTGGCGCCCAAGGAAGAGCGCAAGGCGGTCCAGTCTGCCGACGACGCCGAACGCGAAGCGCGCTTCGAGGCCCGCATCGACGCCGGTGAATTCATCGAAGCCAAGGACTGGATGCCCGAGCACTACCGCAAGACCCTGGTGCGCCAGATCAGCCAGCACGCGCATTCCGAGATCGTCGGCATGCTGCCCGAAGGCAACTGGATCACCCGCGCACCGACCTTGAAGAGGAAGGCCATTCTGCTGGCCAAGGTGCAGGACGAAGGCGGTCACGGCCTGTACCTGTATGCCGCCGCCGAGACGCTGGGCACCAGCCGCGACCAGATGACGGCGGCGCTGCTCTCGGGCCAGGCCAAGTACAGCTCCATCTTCAACTACCCGACGCTGTCCTGGGCCGATGTCGGCGTGATCGGCTGGCTCGTCGACGGTGCGGCCATCATGAACCAGGTGCCGCTGACGCGCTGCTCCTACGCGCCGTATGCGCGGGCCATGGTGCGCGTCTGCCGCGAAGAAAGCTTCCACCAGCGCCAGGGCTTCGAATCGCTTTTGACGATGATGAAACAGGGCACCGAGGCCCAGCGCGCGATGGTGCAGGACGCGGTGGACCGCTGGTGGTGGCTGAGCCTGATGATGTTCGGCCCGCCCGACGCCGAGAGCCCGAACAGCGCGCAGTCGATGCGCTGGGGCATCAAGCGCATCTCCAACGACGAGCTGCGGCAGAAGTTCGTCGATGCCTGCGTCGACCAGGCACGCGTGCTCGGCGTGCGCTTGCCCGACCCGGAGCTGAAATGGAACGCCGCGCGCGGCGCCAACGATTTCGGCGCCATCGACTGGGCCGAGTTCTGGCGCGTCGTCGGCGGCGACGGCCCGTGTAATCGCGAGCGCCTGGAAGCGCGCAACCAGGCCTGGGACGACGGCGCCTGGGTGCGCGAGGCGGCAATGGCGCATGCGCGCAAGCAACAGCACAAGCAGGAGGCGGCATGAGCGCGCCGGGCCGCCCCAAGCGCCATACCGCAGTGCGAAGCACGGAGGTTGCTTGATGAGCGAATCCGGTGAATGGCCGCTGTGGGAAGTCTTCGTCCGCGCCAAGGCCGGGCTGGATCACAAGCATTGCGGCAGCCTGCACGCGCCCGACCCCAGGGCCGCGATCCAGCTCGCGCGCGATGTCTACACGCGGCGCCAGGAAGGTACCAGCATCTGGGTCGTTCGCTCCGACGAGATCGTGGCCAGCGACCCGGCCGACAAAGCGATGTACTTCGACCCGATGGAAGACAAGGTCTACCGCCACCCGACCTTTTACGAGTTGCCGAAGTCCGTCGACCACATGTGACATGACAGCCCCTCAATTGCTTTGCTCGCGTCCCCAGGGTCTGGCGTGGACCCTTTCGTGGACCTTGGGAGCGGCCCGGCACCGGCCTCAGATGAAACAGATAGACGTGTCGATGACCGCTGTCGGCCCAATGCGGTCGTTCGTTACCGTGCGTTCGTGGACTACGCCGGCCGAGGCCACCGGGCGCCCGCCTCCGCGAATGTCCTCCGCCCTGGGCTGCGCCCAGGGCTCCCCCTTGATTTCGCTGCGGCGGGCACCCGGCAGCCCCGGCC
>JANNFB010000119.1:0-26647 GCA_031379365.1 Burkholderiales bacterium | reverse complement strand
CGGTGCCCCGAAGCACCTACGGCTATGGCGATAGTGGTGCCGGACCGCAGCCTGGGATGGCGCCCCGGCCAGCGAGCAGCCCATTGGAGCTGTCGGCAAGTCCTTCTGCGATGCCGGGACGCGGGTTCGCCCGGCGTGATTGCCGCGCTCGGCACGCGGCTTGACAGCGGCAGAGCAACACCGCGCCTGCCGACGCCGTGGTGCGCCGGATCAGCCAGTGGCGTGAGCAGAGCAATCGCGCGGTCACGGCACGCACCCTGGCGCCGGCGGCGCGCGGATCAACTCGCCGCGCACGAAGGTCTGCAGGACGATCATCGCCGCGCCGCAGTGCGCGCAGACGAAGCTCGGCCTGCCGTGGTTGACGCCGGCGGTGATGTCCGCGGTTGTGATCGGCGCTTCGTGCGGCTGCCCCAGCAGAGCGCGGGCCAACGTCAGACTGGCCTTGCGGCTGCCGTTGGCCAGCAGCCCATAGTGGCGGATGCGGTGGAAGCCACCGGGCAGCACGTGCAGCAGGAAGCGGCGCATGAACTCGCCGGCATCCAGGGTCATCGTCTTGTGCCGCGACTTGCCCTTGGCGCCGTCTTTGACACGGTAGTCCTTCCACTTGAAGGTGACGCCGCGCTCGTCCAAGGCGATCAAGCGGCTGTTGGAGATGGCCACCCGGTGCGTGTAGCGCGACAGATAGGCCAGCACCGCCTGCGGCCCGGCGAACGGGCGCTTGGCGTAGACGACCCACTCGCACTTGCGCAGTGGCGTGAGCCAGGTCTTGAACGCCTTGGCATCGGCAAGTGCCGCGTGTTCGCCGAAGAATTGCAGCTTGCCGGCCTGATGCACCCGTAGCAACTCTTCCAGGAAGCGCCGCCTGAACAAGCGCGACAGCACGCGCACCGACAAGAAGAACCCCGGCCGGCACGCCACCCAGGTCTTGCCGTCGGGCGCCAGCCCGCCGCCGGGCACGATGCCGTGCACGTGCGGGTGGTGCGTCAGCGCCGAGCCCCAGGTGTGCAGCACCAGCGTGGCGCCGACGCGTGCGCCCAGGTGCTTGGGGTCGGCGGCAATGGTGAGCAGCACCTCGGCAGCCAGGTCGAACAGCAGCCCGTAGACCACGGTCTTGTTCTGGTACGCGATATCGGCGATGGGCGCGGGCAACGTGAAGACCACGTGGTAATACTCCACCGGCAACAGATCGGCCTGCCGGGCTTCGAGCCAGCGCTTGGCCGCATGACTCTGGCACTTCGGGCAGTGCCGGTTGCGGCAGGAGTTGTAGGCCACCTGATCGGCGCCGCAGCCACCGCAGCGCAAGACATGGCCACCCAGCGCCGCGCTGCGGCACTGCTCGATGGCCGACATGACCTTGAGCTGACCCAGGCTCAGGTGGCCGCGCTGCGCAGCGCGCCAGGCGGGTCCATGAACACGGAAGATGTCGGCAACCTCCAGGGCGGGTTGCCCCACGACGCCGGCCTCAAGAGGGCGGCAGGTTCTCCAGCGGGCTGATCACCTCGCGCAAAAGGTCGGTGGCGACGTGCGTGTAGAGGCTGGTGGTCTCCAGCTTCACGTGGCCGAGCAAGACCTGGATCACGCGGATGTCGACCTTCTGTTCCAGCAGGTGCGTGGCGAAGGAGTGGCGCAGCGTGTGCATCGACACGCGCTTGTCGATCTTGGCCGCGTCGGCGGCGGCGTGGATCGCGCGGTTGAGCTGGCGCGTGCTCAGCGGGTCCATCGGATCCAGGCCCGGGAACAGCCAGCCGTTGCGCAGGATCTTGCCCTGGGCATGGCCCACCCGCCACCACACGCGCAGCCGCTGCAGCAGGATCGGCGGCAGCAGTGCGTAGCGGTCCTTGCGGCCCTTGCCTTGCTCCACGCGCAACGTCATGCGCTGGCTGTCGACGTCGCCGACCTTCAATGCGATGACTTCGCTGGCGCACAGCCCAGCACCGTAGGCCACGGCCAAGGCCGTCTGGTGCTTGAGGTTCCAGGCCGCCGCGATCAAGCGCGAGACCTCTTCGCGGCTGAGCACCACCGGCAGCGTGCGTGGCACGGAAACGGGCTGCATCTTGGCCATCAACTCGCCACGACTGAGCGTGACGTCGAAGAAGAACTTCAGGCCCGAGATCGTGGCGTTCAACGTGATCGGCGAGGCGCCCTCGTCGACCAGGTGCATCTGGAAGCTGCGCAGGTCCTCGGCGGTGGCGGTGTCGGGAGATCGGCCGAGGAACTTGGTCAGCTTGCGCACGGCGCGCAGGTAGCCCGATTGGGTCTTGGGCTCGAACTTGCGCATGCGCATGTCCTCGACCATGCGTTGACGCAGCGGCGAAACGGTGGGAGTCGAAACGTCCATGATCCTGCTCCAGTCAGTGAACGAGGCGGATTGCCTCGATCACCAACATCGCAGAACCAGCGGCACGACGGGCCGCCACCACTCTCGCCGGAGCGCTTACCGCGCGAGCGGTTTAGTCCCCAGACTGGGTGCTGTCGGTCACGTTTGGCGGTTGAACGACAGCTGCCGCCGACACCCGCTGTCCGCTGCTTCCCAGATCTACGGGGCTCTGGCCTTTTTTGCGGTCCGAATGTCGAGCAAGCGAGGGGGCGGCGCGTCCTTCGAAAGGCATCGCACCAGGCATCTGCACCGGCAAGCTTGGGCGCAGCGACAGGGCGTCTTCGCGGCGACACCAAAGTGCGAAAATATTTACCCATTGCATCGGCTCCTCCTGTCATGACAAGCAAACCGACGGATGACAAATCTGCGCTGCATCCCGCCCGCACGGCCGTGACGCCGCTGAAGACCCGGATCGGACCTGAGCTCGATGGGTTGATGAATCGGTCAAGTGGCAGCGTCGCGAACCTAAATTCTCTGCTCGCTGCAAACAGGCCAGCTGCGCTGGTCGCAGGCGAAGCACTTCTGGGCCTTGACTCGCGCAGCATCGTCAGAGCCCAACTCGACAAAGCGGCCGACCAGCTTCGCTCGATTGCGGGCGGCAGTTCGATGCCTGTTTTAGCCGCCGATCAGCTTCGAGTAAAGGCGCCGCCGCATGCTTTCGAGATTGGCACGGATATCTCGTCGTCGAATGCCTTGAGAAGCGCCACGGCATTCCTTGCGGCGGAGTCCGCAGCTTCGGCAAGCTTGCGCGAACTCGTCCGCTCTTTTGACGGATCGACAACCGCGCAGGTGATCAAAGAGTACGAAAAAGCCACTTCGGCCTCGATCTCCGGTAGCGCGAAGTCGATCCTGGATTCTCAAACCATGCCTTCGGCGGCCTTGTTCGGCGTCGGCATGCTTTTGGACGCAGAAAGGAACACGTCGGGCAAGCTGCTGAAAATCGCCGAAGAAGCTGCTTCGTCAAGCGCGGCATCGCTGCGAAGCTTGACCGAGAGCATTTCAACTACGCAGCTGTCGATACCGACGCTGGCGCTGCTCTCGTCGGCAGGTTCCATCAGCGCGCCGGCCAGCGAGTCCATTCGCGCGTACTTCGAGACGATTGCCCGCGAGCACAGCGCCTTCGAAGGCGTGACTGCTCGGATCGCGAAGCAGATTGAGGAGTCGGCGGCATCAACATCCGCATTCGGGATCCTGAACGCAGAAGCGTCGAGCTTGGTGAGCACGTTTGCGGTCGAACGCTCGACAATCTACGACTCGTTCGCAAAGCACGCCGCTGCTGCAGACGCATCCATTGCGTCGCAGATCCTGCAGTACAGCAAGATCCCGGTGTTTGAACCGCTCAAACTGCCCAGCGCGATCGAGGTCGATTTCGGGCTGGGACAACTCGGGGCCGTTTCTGCCTTGGCGTCGTCACTCGATGTCGACTACCTCGGCAGGTTGAAGGCTGAAGTCAACGGACTCAGGAAGCCATGGGTCGAGGCGAAGACCGTTCTCGCATCTATTCAGGCGTTTTCGGAGTTGCAGGGTATTGGCATTGCTGTGCGAAGTCTGCCGGCATTTGGTGGCGTCTTGACCGACGCACTGCGCATTGACCTTGGTGACTGGCGCACGGCCCCTACCTACGATCCCCGCAAGATCTTGGAGCCCTTGGCGCGCACCGAGCTGTATGTCGCGCAGGGACTCAACCGAGACCTGTCTGCTGCAGCCGATGAGGCCATTGCGGCAGGCTTCAAGGTCGCTGGTTTGGCGGTCGATTACTTGACGTCGCCAAGCCTTGAGCAATTCGTTCCGTCCGATGCCAGCCCGGCGGAGGCAGCAGCCCGTCGCCGAATGGGCATGTGCTTCGACATCCTCTGGAAACTCGAACGCGAGCTCCGCGACTACATCGACCTTCTGATGACTGCGCAGTACGGCAAGAACTGGCCGAAGAAGCGGCTCGCGCCCGCGATGCTGGCCAACTGGAAAGAGAAGGCGGAGAAACTGAAAGCTCAAGGCCGTCCGGTCGAGCGGTTGATCGAGGCCGCGGACTTCACCGACTATGTGCAGATCATCTGTCGCAGCGATGACTTCAAGCTGTTGTTCGTGGCCGGGTTTCGCAGCGAGGCCGGAAGCGTTAGAGAGTCGTTCAATCGCTTGATGCCGCTTCGGCTCGCGACGATGCACGCCCGCGTGATCACGAAGCAGGACTTGCTCTACCTGGTCTCCGAATCGGCACGCCTTTTCAGCGCAATGGGCGTCTCCACCTGACGGAACCGCTAGGTTCGACGGTCGCCGACAGACTGTTTGCGGTCGGTCGCGCCACGCCCGTCGAAGGTCGGCTTGGGCAGTTTGGATGGAGACACTCGTGATTCGCCTGGGGTAGACCGATGTCAGCTCGTAAGCACCCGTTGTGCGGCTAGCCCCACGCCGTCTGCGTGCAGGTGTCTAAGCAAGACGAAGCATGTGCTCGACATTCGGACGGTGGCACTTCCGAAACTTCTTGCCGCTCCCGCAGAAGCATCTAGTTGTGTGATCGCTGGTAGCCAGCAGGACCTTGAGCATCAAAACACTCTTCTCTTTTGCAAGCTTCTGCAAAACAACGGCGTCCTCACCGCGAACAACGATCTCCTCCGAGGAGACGGGATACTTTGTCTTAATCGCGTGCTCTGCCTCTTCGACTTCGATCAACCTCTTGACCTCTGGTCGACCTGAGAGCGCAACCTGTGTAGTTGGCATTCTCGCCATGGGATTGTCGAAGTCGAAGGTCAGTGCCGGATCGGGAAGAAAGAGCAGCTCTGCTTCACCGTACTTCGATGGCGTGACGCATCGAAGCTGCCCTTCACTGCCAACAACCGCGTGCCCGATGCAATCGAGCATCACGTTGTCCCAGACGCACACATCCCAGCCGAGAACCATTTCACCGGAATGCTCTTCCAAGAACTGCCGCACGTTGTAGGTGCACTTGTTGATCCGTGCCCCGGCGACAGGCTCACGCGGAACGAACACAGGTGAAGCACCTGGTACCAAGCGCGCGCATCCGGACAAGATGGACGGAGTAATGCGTTCGGGGGTTTTGGTGGGGGTCAGCGTCAACGCTTGCATGCTTGGCTACCTCGGCGCGCCCAAGAGCTGCAGGGCGTCACGCTGCCGGCAGGAGCGTTGCGCCTGCATCAGGTCGTGCTAATCCGGAAGCTGTCGCGAATAGGGAGGGCGCGCGCGCTCCTACGATACGTTGGCAATCATCCAGGCTCATTGTGGCCAGGCCATCGAGCGTGGTGACCCCGGCGCGCCACAAGAGCAGCATCTCGCCGCGGTTGAGTGTCAGTCTTGGATGAACCAGTGCAAGGAGTGCTGTCGGAACACCCAGCTCCAGCCGCTTGTAGAGCGCGAGCGCTTCATCCGGAGTTTCCGCCGTCTCCAGAATGATCGCCGCCATGCGGATGACAGATTCCAAGAGGAAGCGGCAGCCATCAGCATAGCCGCGCACGTCCCCGTGCCCGACCCGGCTGAATGCGTTCGCCGAGAATCGCGTTTCAATCTCGCTTGTCGTCACGCCCTCGATCCAGTCCCGAACGATCAGCGCCCGCTTGCAGCGCGCGTAGTAGTCACGGTCACTCGCAGCGCCGAAACGCAGAACGCGGGATACGTTGCCGCCGAATCGGCGAGCTGCCTCTTGCTGCCAGCCCGCCTCTCCAGCGCCCCGCACCTGCGGTGTGAAGTCAGCGTCCCGTTCCGGCAGCCCCTCGATCAGCACCAACAAGTTCTCCAGATTCACTTCCTGCGGCGGGAGTCGCCGGATCAGATCGACAGCGCGCAAAGCGGACTCAAGGCTCAGTGGTGACTCGCCGCATGCACGTCCCAGAATGGTCAGCCGGAGCAGGCCATGGCCCCCTTCATTCACTTCCTCGATCAGGCCTTGCCGGATCATCAGCGCCACAAGCTGTTCAAGACGCGGGATCATCCGCGTGCGCCAGGCGGGATCGCGCAGCGTCGCAAGGTAGCCGCCGTATGTATTTGAGAGAAGGTCGATGACCGCACTGCGCTCAATGTGCTTGACCTGCGCGAGCAGCCGCATGATCCAGGTGCCGGGGTTGCCATCGTCGAATGACGAGCGGATGGGTTCTGGCTGCGCTTGCACGTAGCGACGCAACAGCTGCCGCTGCTCGTTGCCTGAATCCGCGATAGCGATGGCTTTGCCTTCGGTTTCGTAGCCGAGCCGTCCAGCGCGACCTGCCATGTTCCTGAAGGTCGCCACCGTATAGGGCACAGGGCCGTCCGCCCCGGGAAACGCGGTCTCCACGATGAGAACGGTCGAGGCAGGCGTGTTAACTCCCGCCGCAACCGTGCTTGTGGCCACAAGAACCTGTATGCCGCCATCGGCTGCGCGGAAGCCGTGCTCGACTGCGATGCGCTCGTCACGGGTCAGATCCCCGTTGTGGAAAGCTGTCCCGCCCTGGAGCGCGGTTCGAAGGTTCCCAGACATGGCAGAAGGATCACCTTCAGGAAGTTCGCTCAGAACAGCCTGCGCCGGTGGCAGTCCCAGCTCGCGTGCGAGGTACTGAGCGCATCCGCTCGCCGAACCCCGCGCGTTGCGGAAGACGATGACCTTCTCTCCATCTGCCACCAGCTTCCGCACCAAGGGAACGATCACGTCCTGCGATGACGGCTTCTGGCCCCGTTGCACGACAGCCCAACGGTCGAGAACCTGTTCCGTCTGAACAACTCCCTGATCGTCCAGGTACTGCCACACACCCGTGCGGTCGATCACCCCTTGCCGCAGGGGAATGGGTCTCTCGTTGGTTTGCAGCAGGCTGCACGCCAGCCAATGCTCAAAGCGATTGGTATCTCCGATGACCGCGCTCAATGCCACCAGCTGCGGGCTCACGCCGCGCAGCCTCGCGCTGACGAGGCTGGTCAAAACCAACTCCACGACGATGCCACGGCCAGGGTCCGTGATGAACTGTGCCTCATCCAAGACGACGAGGCCGAGCTGGTTGAGAAGGTAGGGAGCAGCGGCGGACAGGCCGAGGAACTTCTCGTAGGTGAAGAAGGCAATGTCGTACTTGCCGCGCAGCACGTCACCGACCTGGTCCTGCCAGTCGCCGCTGCACCGCGCGATGCGCAGGCCGAGGCGTTCACCGTAGAGAGCGGAGAAGTCCTCAAACTTCTCGTTGACCAGCGCTTTGTAGGGCAGGAGGAAGACCGCCTTGCGTCCCTCGGAAATCGCCTTGATCGCTGCGAGCTCACCGACAAAGGTCTTGCCCGCGCTGGTCGGTGCGACGACAAGAAGGGACGTGCCGCCAAGGACGTTGTGATCGTTGACAGCGATCTTCTGAAGCGCGTTCAGCCCGCCAGGGAAGTTCTCCTTCCACGCATCGAGCACGTCCTGCTCGACTCCATACGCGGCCAAGTCCTGAGCGTCGCCTGTGGTCTGAATCGCGCCACGCTCCGGGAACGCGGCGCGGTAGCGTTCACCCTTTACGCCACGAGGTAGTGATAGCTCGCCCTCGACATGTCCGAACATCACCGGCGTCTGGTCATAGCCAAGCCGGTTGGCCGCCGCTCTGACGAGCCTGAAGGAGTTGTGTGTGAGACCGACCATGCTCACCGGCCCCTCAGCTTCGAGAAGGCAGTCGAGGACCGCCCTGGTGAAGAGCCCGTGGCGAGTTTGGGGGTCTTCAAGAGCAGGTTGATCCTGCGCCGAGGCCGCCAACAGGATTCGACCGTTGCCCGACACAACGGACAACGGTGCGCCGATATCGCGCACGACCAGACCAAGGTCGAGCACGCGGGCTGGCGCACCGCCACTGAAGCAGCAATCCAGAATCAGCACGACCACGCGCGCGCGAGACTGGCGGAAGCGTTCCGCCACACTCCCCATGTCAATCGTGGTGCCGGGAATGTTTGCGGTGTCGGTGTCGTGGAGAACGAGCCGGTGGTCCGCCGTCCCATGTCCGGCGAAGGTCAGGAGGACGATATCGTCTTCACCGGCCGCTCCCAGGGTTTGATCGAGCGCCGCTGCAACCGCAGCGCCGGTCGCCGCCTCGTCGATGATCAGCGGTGCGTTCAGGCCGTCTATCGAGTCCGAGAGGACGGCCCACAACGCCGTTGCGTCCCGTGCCGCGCCGCCGAGGTCGCGAATCTGTGGGTCGTGGTGACGGTCGATCCCGATGAAGGCGGCCCGGATCATGCCTAAGCCCGCGTGACCCTGAGCGGGCCCGACGGCGGCGTCACCTTCTCAAGCAAAGCTGGCGCGAAGGTCTCGCGCTGGACCGCTTGCTTGGCCCCGACTCTTTCGAACCAGACGACGAAAACCTCATCGTCCACCGACGTCATCGTCTTGCCCACCTGCTCTACGGTCATCGTTGGTCCGCCTGATTTAAGGCAAACGAGATCTCCGGGTACGAAGTCCATGACATTCCCCTTGGCTGAAGACACTGTAAGTGTATCCAGTCCCATGAGCGCAGAAAAGCTGGCGGTAACAGCGAAGGCATGTGGGCCATCTCACTACCCACAGCCGCTTTAATCGCGCGCCCTTGTCACATTGCAAACGTTCGATGTGCTGATTCGACCGTCCCCTCTGCTCTGGCACCGGACGCTCGAGCGATCGGTCTCGAAAGACCGGCCACGCTGCATTGCAGTCGGCCACCGCAGCTCGGCCAACGACGGCAGAGGGTTCCAGCCGACCGGCTCCGATCGGTGGAAAAGCCAGTGCCGGTCGCGTTGCTGACGTTCGGCGTGCCTGACCTCGACTGATCCTTCATGGTTGAGAGGCAGTGACGGCCATCGTGGCCGATTGACCGCCCAGACTCGCGCCTCGGTGGGTCGGACCGCGTAACTCTGGTGCCTCTGACCTCTGTCGCGGCGAGTTCGGCGATGGCGCCCAGCGCTGCGGACCACGGTTGAATCCAGTGCGCGCCAAGCTCTGAACGAGTCGGCTTCTTTGGCACTGAAGCCGGCCTGCGGAGCACGCACGATCAGTGGAATATCAGACAACTGTCTGATATCCGGGCGCTCCGCCAATGAAAAAGGGGTTACGTTCGCACGTAACCCCTTGATTTTATTGGCTCCCCGACCTGGGCTCGAACCAGGGACCTACGGATTAACAGTCCGGCGCTCTACCAACTGAGCTATCGGGGAATACAGCCCAGGAGTATAGCCGGGGCTCAGAGCCTCACTGCGAGGGAGGCGTGCACAGTGCGCGGGGCCAGCGGGTAGAGGTAGGCGTGGCCGAACTGGTAGGGCGCTTCTTGCCATGCGCGGCGGTCGGTGGCGTTGTCCACGGCCAGGCGCCACACCCATGTTTGTTGGCTGATCTTCTGCGTGTAGCGCGCGCCCAGGTCGATGCGGGTCCATCCGGGTGTGGCCAGGCTGTTGTCGGGCAGCACCATGCGCTGGCCTTCGTGGGCCAGGAAGCCCACCAAGGCCAGGCCGGGCAGGGCGCTGACGTTGTAGGCGGCTTGCAGCTTGAGGCTGCGGGCCGGCACGTTGGTGGGTTGCAGGCCCTCGATCAGTGCGTTGGCCGAGCCGCTGCGGCGCGCGCGCAGCAGCATGGCACTGCCGCGCAGGGAGAGGTCTCCGCCGCGCCACTCGGCTTCGGCTTCGAGGCCGCGGTGGCGCGCAATGCCGTCGCTACGCCGCACGCAGGGGTCGGCGTCGCTGCAGTCATCCAAGGCGGGGGCGCCGTCGTCAACATGGAAGTCGCCTGTGGCTGGCCGGCGGATATCGAAGGCGGCGACGCGCACATCGAACGCCTGGCTGCTGTGCTTGAGGCCGATCTCGATCTGTCGGCTCTTCAGGGCTGGCAGTGCCTGCCCCGCATTGACGTAGCGCGCGCGGTTGGGCGCAACCTCTGATTCGACGCCTTCGCCGATGCTGGCATAGGCCATCGTGTGTGCACTCAAGGCGTGGCCAAGGGCGAGCCAGGGCGCTGTGAACGCCTGGGTGTACTGCGTTGCACGCGAACCATCGGTGCGCACGCTGGCGCGTTCGAGCCGGGTGTGGCGCAGGCCGCCCCACAGGCTCCATTGCGCGTCCAGGACCACGTTGTCCTGCAGGTGCAACTCGGTGCTGCGTTCGTCGCGGTTGGTGTTCTCGTCGGTGAGGGTCGGGTCGGCCGGCACGCGCGGGCCGCCGTCGATGCTGCCGCTGCCAACGTAGTTGAACGCCTGGCGCTCGAAGCGAGCCACGTAGCGCGTGAACAGCAGGCCGGCATTGAAGTTGTGCAGCAAACCGGCCCAGCGGACGCGGCCGTTGACGGCCAGATCCAGCGCGTCGCTAGTGCGCTGCTCGTTCTCGCTGCGGAAGTCGTAGATGTCGAAGCTGCCGTCGGTGCAGTAGCGGTCGTACTGGCCTGCTGCGCTGCAGCCGTAGGGGAAGGCGATGCGATCGTCGCTGTCCAGACGCTGGCGCATGGCGTGGGCGACCAGATCGATCTGCTGTTCGGGGCTGTCGGCCAAAGTGTGCGTCAAGCGCAGCGAGCCGGTGCGGCCGGCCATCACCACGGGCAGGCTCCAAGCCTGGTTGTTCAGGTTGGTGCGCGGGTCGATGTCGCGTGCATCGGGCAAGCGTGCGCCGAGCACGCTCAGGCCCGGGGTGCTGGGCTGGCTCTGGCGGCTGAGTTCGACTTCGCCTTCGACAAGGGTCTTGCTGCCCAGGCGGGCATCGAATGCCGCTGCCGCAAGCCAGCGTTGCCCTTTGCTGTCGCGCGTCGGCGGATCGAGCCGTGCGCCGTCGAGGTTGATGCGCCAGCCCAGACCGCCCGCGCTGCGCTCGCCGATATCGACCGCGGCGTTCACGCTACCGTCTTGGGCCCAACTCAGGCTCGCGTCGCGCACGCGGTCCAGCGGGCGCTTGACGACGAGGTTGACCAAGCCGCCCGGCGCACTCGTGCCGGCCTGCAGTCCGCTGGTGCCCTTGAGCACTTCCAGGCTCTGCTTGTTGGCCTGGCCAATCACGGTTTCAGCGTTGATGGGCAGGCCGTCGCGGCGGTAGTTGAAGCGGTTGTCCAGGGTGTAGCCGCGCACCGCGAGCTGGTTCCAGTAGCCCGGCGCGTTGTAGGCGTCGGTGATGCCGGCATCGAGCCGGGTGATGTCAGCCAGGCTCGAGATGCCAGCGTCTTGCAAGGCGCGCTGGTCGATCACCGTGGCGGCGAAGGGCGCACGTTGCAACGCGCTGCTGCCGAACCCGGCCACGCTGGGCACTTGCGCGGTGGCGTTGCCCGTGATCGTGATGCGTTGTGTTTCCTGGGCTTGGCTGCTCAGTGCCAACAGGGTCGAGAAGGCCAATGCGCAGACGCGCGGCGTAAGAGTCGTCATGTTGCTTCCCATGCGCGGGCATTACCCCGGTCAGGTTCGAAGGGTTTGATCTCAGCCGGTTGCGTCGTGACGACGCGCCCAGCACCCCTAGCGAGACCGCAGCGGATTGCTGCGGTGCCTGCATTCTAGTCGTCGAAAGTCGGCGTCTCCACGCCGAGCACTTTGTGCAGCTTCGGGCTGGTGGTGGTGTACTGCAGGTGAATGCGCTTGTCCGGGAAGATGATGGGCGCGGCGCCGAAGGCCGCCAGCGCGGCTTCGTGAAAGCCCGACAGGATGAGCTTCTTCTTGCCCGGGTAGGTGTTGATGTCACCCACTGCGAAGATGCCTTCGACGTTGGTCGAGAAGCGTTCGGTGTCGACAGTGATTTGCTTGCGCTCGATGTTCAGGCCCCAATGGGCGATCGGTCCGAGCTTGGGCGATAGCCCGAAGAACACCAGCAGCATGTCGAGCGGCACGACGCGGGTCACGCCGTCGCCACCCGTCACCTTCACGGCGCTGAGCTGGCCGTCGCGCTCGTCGATCCCGGTAATCTGGCCGACGACGAACTGCATCTCCAGCTGCTCGCACAGGTCGCGCATGCGCGCCACGCTGGCCGGTGCGGCCTTGAAGCCGTCGCGGCGGTGCAGCAGGATCACGCTCTCGGCCTTGTGCGGGCCTTCCTGGACGAAGTTCAAGGTCCAGTCGAGGGCGGAGTCGCCGCCGCCGACGACGACCAGGTTCTTGCCCGCGAACTGCGCCGGGTTGCGCACGCGGTAGTGCAGCTGGGTACCGTCGTACTTTTCCAGGCCGTCGACCTTGAGCAGGCGCGGCTGGAAGGAGCCCACGCCACCGGCGATGAAGATCGTCTTGGTGATGAAGCGCGTGCCCTTGCTGGTGGCCACATCGAAGCGGCCATCGCCGCGGCGCGCCACTTCGCTCACTTCCTGGCCAAGATGGAAGGTCGCGCCGAAGGGCTCGATCTGCTTGAGCAGGTTGTCGGTGAGTTCCTTGCCAGTGCACACTGGCACGGCCGGGATGTCGTAGATCGGCTTGTCGGGGTAGAGCTCGATGCATTGGCCGCCGGCATAGGCCAGCGAGTCGATGATGTGGCACTTGATCTCGAGCAGGCCGAGCTCGAAAACCTGGAACAGGCCCACCGGGCCGGCACCGACGATCACTGCATCGGTTTCGATCGCACCGATGCTGTCATGCGGTTCGGCTTGCATCAGCGGATCAGTTGGTCGAGTTTGTCTTTGACGTCTTTCCAGTCATCGGCGTCGGCTGGGCCAGGCTTGCGCTTGGTGATGCTGGGCCACTTCTTGGCAAGCTCGGCGTTGAGCTTGATGAAGTGCAACTGGTGCTGTGGCACGTCTTCTTCCGGCAGGATGGCGTTGACCGGGCACTCCGGAATGCAGACCGCGCAGTCGATGCATTCATCGGGGTCGATGGTCAGAAAGTTCGGGCCTTCGCGAAAGCAATCGACGGGGCAGACATCGACACAGTCGGTGTACTTGCAGCGGATGCACGATTCGAGGACGACGTGAGTCATTGCACTGATGTTGGTTTGAGCAGGCGTTGCCGCCGGGACCGCTTGCCCTGGGCTGTGCGGGTCCCCCGTGGGGGAGTGGTTCGATTTTAAGCGTGCGAGGGCGCCGCTTTGCGGCAATGGCCTTGGACGGCTCCGGACACGGGCGGCGCGGCCAGGTTGCTCGGGCCCAGGGCCGTGGCGCCCACCCCGACCGTGACCACCGTGGGCCGCCCGGCATGCAGCACGCCGGCCTCGGCCAGCGTGCCGACGCGGTGATCACTGGCCAGCTGGTCGGGCCAGCCGGCGCGTGACACCACCAACACGGCGGTCTCGCGCGGCCAACCCGCCTCACGCAAACGGCGGCCGAGTCCGCCGAGTTGGCGGCCCGCCATGTAGAAGACCTCGGTGTCGGCCGTGCGGGTGGCCTGCAGGTCGCCGCTGCGGGTCATCGCTGTGGTGAGGCTTACGCTGCGCCCGCTGCCGCGGCGCGTCAGCGGGCGCTGGGTGGCGGCAGCGGCGGCGATGGCGGCGGTCACGCCGGGCACCACTTCGGCCGGGATGCCAGCCTGGGCCAGGGCCTGCAGTTCCTCTTCGAGGCGGCCGAACACGCTCGGATCTCCGCCTTTCAGGCGCACGACAGCGCGGCCACTTTGGGCATGGCGAACCAGCAGCGCGTTGATGGCAAGCTGCCCGGTCGAGTCGCAGAAGCCGCGTTTGCCGACGTCGATCCAGCGCGCCTTGGGCGCAAGCTCGCGCAGGGCGGGGTCCGTCAGGGCATCGAACAGCACCACCTCGGCAGCGGCCATGCGCTGTGCGCCGCGCACGGTGATCAGGTCGGCGGCGCCCGGTCCGGCACCGATGAAGATCACGGGCCTCATGGCGTCACTCGCTCGACCAGCAAGGCGCCGCTGGTGCGGTTGCTGGTGGCATCGACCACGATCAGGGCACCGCCGACGCGGTTGTCGGCATAGCGCTGCAGCGGCAGTGGCTGCTGGGATTCGATGACGACGTGGCCGATCTCGTTGACGGCGAGTTGCTGTGCGTCGGTGGGCGCCAGGGTGTGGATGTCGAGCACGTGCTCGATGGCGGCGATTCGACCGTGCACCCAGCGATTGCCGTGGCGCAGCCAGTACTTGCGGCCGATCACGGCCGGCTCCGTGTCGAGCCAGGCCAGCGTCGCCGCGAAGCGCTGCGTCGCTCGCAGCGTATCTGGTGCGCCGACCCAGTCGCCGCGCGACACGTCGAGTTGGCGGTCGAGCACCAGGCCGGCGGACTGGCCGGCCTGGGCAGCGGCCACGCCGTCACCGGCGCGGCGCAGGGCCGTCACGCGCGCACGCTCGCCGCTCGGGAAGACTTGCACCTCGTCGCCCACCTGCACGCGGCCCTGGGCGATGCGGCCCCACAGCGTTCGCGCCTGATGGCCCGTGCCTTCGCCCTCCTTGGCGATGTACTGCAAGGGCATTGCCAGGGGGCCGGCATGGCTTTCTACGGCGGCCGGCAACTGCTCCAGCACGTTCAGCAAGGTCGGGCCGCGGTACCAGGCGGCCCAGGCGGTGCCTGCCCGGGTGACGTTGTCGCCGCGCAGGGCCGACACCGGCACGATGGCGCCGACGGCCAGGCCGGCGTCTGCCGCAAAGGCGGTCAACGCGTCGCTGACCGCATCGAAGGCGGCGCCGGGTTGATCGACTGCGTCGAGCTTGTTGATCGCAAACACGATGTTGGGCACGCGCAGCAGGTGCGCCAGCAGTGCGTGGCGGCGCGTCTGCGGCAACAGGGCCACCGGGCGCGTCTGCCAATCGAGCTTGGTCACGTCGACCAGCACCACGGCCGCATCGCTGCCCGCGGCGGCAGTGACCATGTTGCGCGTGTACTGCTCATGGCCGGGGGCGTCGGCAATGATGAACTTGCGCGCGCGGGTGGCGAAGTAGCGGAAGGCCACGTCGATCGTGATGCCCTGCTCGCGTTCGGCTTCGAGGCCGTCGGTGAGCAAGGCCAAATCGAATGCGGGCTCGCCTGCGGCTCGGGGCGCCCCGGCCGCGCGGCGCTCGAGCGCGTCGAGCTGGTCGGCCAGGATGGCCTGGCTGTCGAACAACAGGCGGCCGATCAGAGTGCTCTTGCCGTCATCGACGCTGCCGGCGGTGAGAAAGCGCAGGGCGCGCGATGCCGGTGCGGCCCCGGTGAATTGCAGTACGGCACTCATCAGAAGTAGCCCTCCTTCTTGCGCCGCTCCATCGAGCTCTCGCTGGTGCGGTCGTCCATCCGCGTGGCGCCGCGCTCGCTGACGGTGACGGTGAGCGTTTCGGCAACGATTTCGGTGGCGTTGGCGGCGTTGCTCTCCACCGGGCAGGTGCAGGGCATGTCGCCCACGGTGCGAAAGCGCACCTGCGCGGTTTCGATGCGCTCTCCGGGCTCGGCCGGGGTCACCGGCGTCACCGGCACCAGCAGGCCCTTGCGCCGGATCACTTCGCGATCGTGGGCGAAGTACAGGCCCGGCAGCGGGATGTTCTCGCGCGCGATGTAAAGCCACACGTCGAGCTCGGTCCAGTTGCTGATCGGGAAGCTGCGGAAGTGTTCGCCGGGGCGATGCCGGGTGTTGAACAGGGTCCACAGCTCGGGGCGCTGTTCTTTCGGCTGCCACTGGCCGAAGCTGTCGCGGTGGCTGAAGATGCGCTCCTTGGCGCGCGCCTTTTCTTCGTCGCGGCGGGCACCGCCGATGAGGGCGTCGAAGCGGTGCAACTCGATGGCCTCGAGCAGCGCCACCGTCTGGTGGCCGTTGCGCGACTCCAGTGCATCGGCCAGGCGCACCGTGCCGCGGGCGATGGAGTCGTCGAGGTGGCCGACCACCAGGCGCTCACCCATCTCGGCCAGGCGCTGATCGCGAAAGGCGATGACTTCGGGGAAGTTGTGGCCGGTGTCCACATGCAGCAGCGGGAAGGGCAGGCGGCCCTTGAATTCATTGCCGTGTTTCTTGTCGCTCATGCGCTGCTTGAAAGCCTTCTCGGCCAGGCGCAGCACGACACAGGAATCCTTGCCGCCCGAGAACAGCAAGGCCGGC
Source organism: Burkholderiales bacterium (assembly GCA_031379365.1). Taxonomy (GTDB): domain Bacteria; phylum Pseudomonadota; class Gammaproteobacteria; order Burkholderiales; family Burkholderiaceae_C; genus CADEEN01. The sequence goes on along the minus strand of JANNFB010000119.1, from coordinate 10,412 downwards.
CGCTCGAACGAGGCCACCACTTCTCGCAAGAAGTAGATGGCTTCCTCCTCGAGGTGGTCGAGATGGCGGTGGTCGAGATCGGGCAGCAGGCGGTCGATGGAAATGGGCGCGTTCATGCGGTCGCTCCTTCAGCGTTCTTGATGTGCAGGCCGCACTCCTTGACGGCTTCGTCTTCCCACCACCAGCGGCCGGCGCGCAAGTCTTCGCCGAGCGAGATCGCGCGGGTGCAGGGAGCGCAACCGATGCTCGGGTAGAACTGGTCGTGCAGCGGGTTGTAGGGCACCTCATTCGTGGCGATGTAATGCCAGACGTCACCCCAGGTCCAGTCGGCCAGCGGGTTCACCTTCACGCGGCCGTCGGCTTGCACTTCCGTGAAGGGCACTTCGGCGCGCTGGCCCGACTGCTCGCGGCGCAGGCCTGTGATCCAGGCGCGCTTGCCGGCGAGCAAGCGGCCCAGGGGTTCGAGCTTGCGCAGGGCGCAGCAGGCTTTGCGCTGCGCGATGCTCTCGAACATGGACCGCTCGCCGTGACGGGCGACGAACTGGATCACCGCCTCGCGCCCCGGCTGCATGGCTTCAACCCGCAGGCCGTAGCGGGCCTCGATGCGTGGCAGCAGGGCCAGGGTCTCTGCGTGCAGCAGACCGGTGTCGAGCGTACCGAGGCTGATGGGCAATCTCTCCCGGCTGATCAGGTCGGTGATCACCATGTCCTCGGCGCCCAGGCTGGTGGCTTGCACGACGCCGTCGCCATGGGCTGTGGTGGTTGAGCGCAGCAGGGCGCGGGCGTGCGCCAGCTTGGCGTCGTATCCACCGCTGGGCCGGGCGTGCAGGGCGGTTGCAGTCATTCGACAACCCGCGCAAAGTGGGGTTGCGTGTTGTTCACGTCGCCTTGGTAATGGCCGGCAAAGAAGCCCAGGGCGCGTTGGGCCGACTCAATGCGCTGATCGCCGCGCAACTGCACCGCGTCGAAACCGGTGCGTTGCAGCAACGGCAGCATGTCGACCAGCACGTCGCCAGTGGCCCTAACCTCGCCTTGGAAGTGCAGGCGGCTGCGCAGCACGCGGGCCTGGCTGTAGGCGCGGCCGTCGACCCACTTCGGGAAGTGCAGCGCAATCAGGGCCAGGCGCGGCAGGTCGGGCGCCAGGCTCTCGACGTCGACATCGTTGGGCAGACTCACGCCCGCGCGCAGGTCTTGCGGCCAATGCTCGCGCACGGCATGCCACTGTTCGAGGCTGAGCAAGCGGTTGGCGCAGGGGTCGGGCGTCGGCATCGGGCCGTCTTCGCCAACAGCGGCATGCCAGCAATCGTGGTGGGGGTCGATGAATTTCATGGCGTGAGGCGGCGGTCGGGTCAGGCGTGGGCTGGCGCGGTGGCCAACCGAACCTCGTCGGTCGCCGTGCGGAACGGCGCCGTACCGAGACGGCGCACGCTGTCGATGAAGCGCTCGCCGGCAGCGCGCTCGCGACGGTAGGTGAGGATCACGGCCTCGATCGCATCGGCAATCTCGTCGGCGGCGAAAGAGGGGCCGATGACCTTGCCGGGTACCGAGGCGCCGCTGGCCGTGCTGCCATCCGAACCGCCCAGGGTGAGCTGGTACCACTCGGCGCCGTCCTTGTCGACGCCGAGCACGCCGATGTGCCCGCTGTGGTGGTGGCCGCAGGAGTTGATGCAACCGCTGATGTGCAGGTCGATGTCGCCGATGTCGTGCTGCTCGTCCAGATCGGCAAAGCGTTCGGTGATCTGCTCGGCCAGCGGCAGTGAGCGCGCATTGGCCAGGGCGCAGAAATCACCGCCCGGGCAGGCGATCATGTCGGTGATCAAGCCGATGTTCGGTGTCGCAAAGCCGGCGGCCTGGGCCGCTTGCCATAGCGCGAACAGCTCGCTCTGCTTCACCCACGGCAGCAGCAGGTTCTGGTCGTGCGTGACGCGCAACTCGGCCTGGCTGAAGCGTTGGGCGATGTCGGCTGCGGTCTCCATCTGCAAGTCGGTGGCGTCGCCCGGGGCTTGGCCCGCGCGCTTGAGCGAAAGCGTGACGGCGCAGTAGCCGGCCACGCGGTGCGCATGCACGTTGCGCTCACGCCATCGCCGGTAGGCGAGCGGGGCATCGGCGCCCGTGTTGTCGGCGCCTTCACCAAGCACGGGGTCGACGCCCTCCGGCATGGGGAAGCAAGCCGCAACCCGGTCGAGCTCGGCTTGCGTGATCAGCTGGGCGGCGCCGTCGGTGTCGCGCCCGAGGATGGCCGCGAACTCCGCATTCACAGCGTCGAAGAATTTGGGTCCTTCGGCCTTGACCAGGATCTTGATGCGGGCCTTGTAGGCGTTGTCGCGCCGGCCGAAGCGGTTGTAGACGCGCACGATGGCTTCGATGTACACGAGGATCTGCTGCCAGGGCACGAAGGGATTGATCAGCGACGCAATCACCGGCGTGCGCCCCATGCCGCCACCCACAAACACCTTGAAGCCGACTTCGCCAGCCTCGGTCTTCAGCAGGTGCAGGCCGATGTCGTGCCACAGGGTGGCGGCACGGTCTTCTGTCGCGCCCGTCACCGCGATCTTGAACTTGCGCGGCAGAAAGGCGAACTCGGGATGCAGCGTGCTCCACTGACGCAGGATCTCGCAGTACGGCCGCGGATCGACGACTTCATCCGGCGCGATACCGGCCAGTGCGTCGCTGGTGATGTTGCGGATGCAGTTGCCGCTGGTCTGGATGCCATGCATGTCGACGTCGGCCAGCAGGTCCATCACGTCGGCGGCCTGCGCCAGCGGGATCCAGTTGAACTGCAGGTTCTGCCGTGTCGTGAAGTGGCCATAGCCGCGGTCGAATTTGCGCGCGATGACGGCCAGCTGGCGCAACTGCGCGCTGCTCAGCTCGCCGTAGGGCACGGCCACGCGCAGCATCGGCGCATGCCGCTGCACATACCAGCCGTTCTGCAGGCGCAGCGGGCGGAACTCGTCGTCGCCCAGTTCGCCGCTGAGGTTGCGTTCGAGCTGGTCGCGGAATTGCGCGGCGCGGGCGCGCACGAAGTGGCGGTCGAAATCGGTGTATCGGTACATCAGTGGATCACTTTCAGGCCGGCAATCAGCAGGGAGCCGGCCAACAGGCTTCGGATCAGCTTGTCCGGCAGAGACTTGGTCAGGCGGGCACCGAGCCAGATGCCTGGCAGCGAGCCGACGAGCAGGGCGGCGAGCAGGGTCCAGTCGACATGGCCCAGGGTGGCGTGGCCGATGCCGGCCACCAGGGGCAGCGGCACCGCCTAGGCGATGTCGGTGCCGACCACCTGCGGTGCGGGCAGGCGCGGATAGAGCAACAGGATCAAGGTGGCACCGAGGGCGCCGGCGCCGATGGACGAGAGCGTCACCAGCACGCCGAGCAGGGCACCGGCCAAGACCGTCAGCAGGGGCTTGCGGCGCGCCGGGATCCAGGCTTCGAGACGCAGACCCAGTCGTTGCCAGGCGGGCCGGTAGGCGACGACGACCGCGGTCAGCAACAAGCCGATCCCCAGTGACAGGGTCAGCACGCTCGACCAAGCCTTGGTCGCGTCAGTCAGGTGCATCCAGGCAATGGTGGCCACTGCGGCCGGCAGGCTGCCCAGCAGCAGCAGCTTGGCGATGCCGCGGTCGACATGGCCGTGGCGGTGGTGCGCGATGGCACCTCCGGTCTTGGTGAGCGCGGCAAACCACAGATCGGTGCCGATGGCCACGGCCGGGTTGAGCTTGAACACCCCGATCAGCAAGGGCGTCATCAGCGAGCCGCCGCCCACGCCCGTGACGCCAACGACGGCGCCCACGGCAAATCCAGCGATGACAGCAATCCAGTCCATGGCACGACTGTAGGAAGCGGTTATATATTTGAAAAGAACTGATTAGTGAATTGCTAATTCTTTCCAGGCATAACTAGCAGGCCACTGCCTTCTAGAATCCAGCCAATGCGTTCTGATCCGGGACTCGATGCCGTCCGCCGGCGGCTGTTGCTGCTGGGCTTGGCATGGGGGGTCGCAGGCTGCCAAACCGTGCCGCCCCCACCGCCCGCACCGCCTGCGCCGACCCCACCCCCGCCCGCCCCCGTGGCACGCCCACCGCGCATCGGTCTGGCGCTGGGTGGCGGCGCGGCGCGTGGCTTCGCCCACATCGGTGTGATCCAAGTGCTGGAGGAGGCCGGCATTGCACCCCAGCTGGTGGTCGGGACCTCGGCGGGCAGCCTGGTGGCTGCGCTCTACGCCTCGGGCAAAACCGGCGCTGAGTTGAGCGCCCTGGCGCTGGGCATGGACGAGTCGGCACTGACCGATTGGTCCTTCCCCGGCCGCGGCGTGATCCGCGGCGAGGCGCTGGCGCGCTATGTTCGCGAGCAGACGGGGGGCCAGAGCATCGAGAAGATGAAGCTGCCGCTGGGCATTGTCGCCACCGACCTGGACAACGGCCAGCCGATCCTCTTCCAGCGTGGCGATCCAGGCGTGGCGGTGCGGGCGTCGAGCGCTGTGCCCGCGGTGTTCCAGCCCGTCAAGATCGGCGAGCGCGAGTATGTCGACGGCGGCCTGGTCTCGCCGGTGCCGGTGCGCTTCGCGCGCCAAATGGGGGCCGAGCTGGTGCTGGCGGTCGACATCTCCAGCCCGCCCGACGGCCAGGCCACCGGCGACGCCATGCGCCTGCTGCTGCAGACCTTTGCCATCATGGGCAAGAGCATCAACCACTTCGAATTGAGCGATGCCGACGTGGTGCTGCGGCCGCGCCTGAACGGTGTCGGCAGCGCCGACTTCACGGCCCGCCAGCGTGCCATCGGTGCCGGCCGGGAGGCTGCCCTGGCAGCCCTGCCCGCGCTGCGCGCCCGCATCGCGGCCCTGACGCGCTGAAAAACAAACGGCCCGGTGTTGCCACCGGGCCGTGAAGGCACCGCAGGGGAGGGCGGTACCGCAGCGTCAACCCATCAGAGTCTGCTGCGGGCCGCGGCCCACAGCAGGGATTGGGATGCGCTCGCGGGTTGGAAGTTCAACTCAGGCGCGCTTGGTCTTGCTGGCAGCCTGGGCTGCCTTGGTCGCCGTCGCGGTCATGGCTTGCAAGTTGGCTTGCGTCACGTCGGTGGCTTGTTTGGCGGCCTTCTGCACGCTCTCGATGGCGTTGTTGGCTGCGGCGACGGCCGAGCGCATCAGCGACACGGCGCTTTCGCTGCCCGTGGGGGCGTTCTTCGCCGCGGTGTCGACCAGGCCCATGAAGCTCTTCTGCGCGTCGCCGATCTGGGCCTCGACCGCCTTGGTGAAGTCGGCGTTGGTGGCGGCAGCGATGTCATAGACATGGCGGCTGTAGGCGGCGGCTTTCTCAGCCGTCGGCTGCAGCAAGCTGGCTTGCAGGGTCACGAGTTCTTGCGCGTCCTTCACCGACATGGCAGCGCGGGCGTTGTCGCCGGCTTCGCCGAGGGCGGCCCTGGCCATCTGCAGGTTCAGTTCGACGAGCTTCTCGACGCCTTCGAAGGCCTTGTTGGTCAGACCGAGGAGGGTCTCGACGTTGGCTTTTTGGGCGGCCATCAATTGTTCGGTGGTCATCATGGGGTTCTCCAAGGGTGGGATGCGGGGTGGTACTGCTGGTATTGCTGCGGTGCAGCATGGCGGAATTGTACGAGTTGCGTTGACCAACGCAAGCTATTTTGTTGCAACGCAACATTTCTAGGGGGTCATCCAAAACGGGCTGCCGCTGTCGACGCAGCGTCACAATCGCGCCCCAGATGCAGGCCTTCTATGCCGACCACTTCGTGCTGCCCCTGCCGGCCGGCCACAGCTTCCCGATGGGTAAGTACGAACGCCTGCGTAACCGGCTGCTGGCAGAGTGCCCCGAGATCCGCCTGGCTGAGGCGCTGCCCGCCAGCGACGGCGAGTTGGCCCTGGCGCACACCCCGCGCTACGTCAGCGCGGTGGCAGAGGGTCATCTGAGTGCCGCAGAACAGCGCGAGATCGGCTTTCCCTGGTCTTCGCGCATGGCCGAGCGCGCCCGACGCTCCGTCGGCGCCACGATCGCGGCGGCGCGCGCTGCGCTGGCCCAGGGTGAGGGCGTCGCGGCCAACCTCGCCGGTGGGACGCACCACGCTCAGGCCGACAAGGGCAGCGGCTATTGCGTCTTCAACGATGTGGCCGTGGCCGCACGCCTGATGCAGGCCGAGTGGCACCGCACGCAGCGCGCCTTGCTGCGCGTGGCGGTGATCGACCTCGACGTGCATCAGGGCAACGGCACGGCCGCGATCTTTCGCGACGACGACACCGTCTTCACCCTCTCGATGCACGGTGCCCGCAACTTCCCCTTCCGCAAGGAGCCGAGCGACATCGATGTCGAATTGCCCGACGGTTGCACGGATGCGCCCTACCTCGAGGCACTGGACAGCGCCTTGGCCGCGCTTTGGCGTCACCATGGTCTGCAGCTGCCCGGCCTGGTGTTCTACGTTGCCGGCGCCGACCCGCACGAAGGCGACCGCCTCGGCCGCCTGAAGCTCACCGCCGCCGGCCTGGCCGAGCGCGACCGCCGTGTCTTCGCCGCCTGCCGCACCCGGAGCATCCCGGTGGCCGTGAGCATGGCCGGCGGCTACGGGCGCGACATCGACGACACCGTGGCCGTGCACCTGCGCACCTTGCAGGAAGGCCACGCCGCGTGGGGTGCCGACCCGTCGCCAGTTTCCCCCACTCACACCCGCTTGTTGACCCCATGACCCTGCCCATCACACCCGAGTCGTCCGCCGTGGTCGATGCCGCAATCACGTCGCGCCGCTCGCTGCGCGCCTTCCTGCCCACACCGGTGCCGCGCCAGACCATCGAGGAGATCCTGGCCGTGGCCGCCCGCGCGCCCTCGGGTGTCAACACCCAACCCTGGAAAGTCACGGTCCTGACCGGTGCCGCCAAGGACGCCCTGTCGCAGAAGATCCTGGCCGCTCACGATGCCAACGCGGCCGCCGGCTCGACCGGGGCTGACGTCGGCGAGTACGAGTACTACCCGACCGAGTGGGTCTCGCCCTACCTCGAGCGTCGGCGCAAGGTCGGTTGGGATCTGTACGGCCTGCTCGGTATTGCCAAGACCGACAAGGCCCGCATGCATGCGCAGCACGGCCGCAACTACCGCTTCTTCGATGCGCCGGTCGGGCTCATCTTCACCATCGACCGGCTGCTGCGCCAGGGCAGCTGGCTCGACTACGGCATGTTCCTGCAGAACATCATGGTCGCGGCGCGCGGCCGCGGCCTCGACACCTGCCCGCAGGCAGCCTTCATCGGCTTTCACAAGGTGATCGCCGAGCACCTGACCCTGCCGGCCACCGAGATGGTGGTCTGCGGCATGTCCCTGGGCCATGCCGACCCGTCGGCGCCGGAGAATCAGTTGCTCACCGAGCGTGCGCCTGTCGCCAGCTTCGCGCGCTTCGTGGCCTAGCGCCTGCCTAGAATCCGCGCTCCAAAAAGACACTCAACGAGGAGGGCCTCATGACGATCGCCGGCATTCCCCTGGACTACCTGCTGTTCGCCTTGACGCTGCTGGGCGTGGCGGTGTTCCATTCGCACACGCTGCTGGTCGCATTGACCGGCGCCGCCGTGATCACGCTGGACCAACTGGTCTTCACCGGCTTCAACGAAGGCCCCGGCCTGGCCGGGCTCCTGGCCCACATCGGCCACGAGTGGGTGACCCTGGCCAACCTGCTCGGCCTGCTGCTCGGCTTCGCCTTGCTGGCCGACCACTTCGAGAAGAGCCGCGTGCCCGAGTTGCTGCCGCACCTGCTGCCCGACGACTGGAAGGGTGGCTTCATGCTCCTGGTGGGTGTGTTCGTGATGTCGGCCTTTCTGGACAACATCGCCGCAGCCATGATCGGCGGCACCATGGCTGCCGTGCTGTTCAAGCGCCGCGTGCACATCGGCTACCTCGCGGCCATCGTGGCGGCCTCGAACGCCGGCGGCGCCGGCAGCGTGGTCGGTGACACGACCACGACCATGATGTGGATCGCCGGCGCGAACCCGGTATGGGTGCTCGAGGCCTATGTGGGCGGTGTGGTCGCGCTGGCCTTCTTTGGCTACTTCGCGGCGCGCCAGCAGCACGCCTACCAACCGATCCAGAAGGACGACACACCGGGTGCCCACATCCATTGGGCGCGCCTGGGCATCGTGCTCTTCATCCTGGCTGCCGCGGTCGGCGCCAACGTCTGGTTCAACCTGCGTGCGCCCGCGGTGCTCAACCAGTTCCCGGTGATCGGTCTGGCCGTCGTGCTGGCGTTGCTGGTGACGGCGCCGGTGCGCGCGCCGAGCTGGGGCCTGCTGCCAGGTGCCTTCAAGGGCAGTGTCTTCCTGTTGGCGCTCGTCTGGTGCGCCTCGTTGATGCAGGTGCAGCACCTCCCCACAGCGTCCTGGCAGACGGCCTTCGGCCTGGGCTTTCTCTCTTCGGTGTTCGACAACATTCCGCTCACCGCGCTGGCGATCCGGCAGGACGGCTACGACTGGGGCTTCCTGGCCTATGCCGTGGGTTTCGGCGGCTCGATGATCTGGTTCGGCTCCTCTGCAGGGGTGGCCTTGTCGAACATGTACCCAGAGGCCAAGTCGGTCTGGGCCTGGGTCAAGGCCGGCTGGCATGTGGTGGTCGGCTATGTGCTCGGGTTCGCAGCGATGATGGTCATCGTCGGCTGGCATGGCCACCCGATCAACCAGCGAGCCGACGCAGGCGCCACTGTGGTTGTGCCCGCGCGCGCGCCCACGGCCAAGCCGTGAGCGGCGGTTCTCGGCCAGCGGTGCTGGTGGCACGGCACGTCTTCCCGGAGATCGCCCGTCGGCTGGCTGAACACTTCGAGGTCGAGGCCAACGACGCGCCGGTGGATTGGCCGCGCGACGAGCTGATCCGGCGCCTGCAAGGCAAGGCCGGCGTGTTCGTGGCTGGCACCGAGCCGATCGACGCGACCCTGCTCGACGCCTGCCCCATGCTGCGCGCGGTTTGCAGCATGGCCGTGGGCTACAACAACATCGATGTCGCAGCCTGCGCGGCACGCAGTGTGGTGGTGACGAATGCGCCCGATGTACTGACCGAAACCACCGCCGACTTCGGCTTTGCCTTGATGATGGCCACGGCACGGCGCGTCACCGAGGGCGAGCGTTTTCTGCGCGCCGGGCAGTGGCAACGCTGGGCCTACGACATGCTGGTCGGTGCTGACATCCATGGCGCGACGCTTGGCATCCTCGGGATGGGCCGCATCGGTCAGGCGATAGCCCGCCGTGGCGCCCTGGGCTTTGGCATGCCAGTGATCTATCACAACCGCAGCCGCCTGGTACCCGAACTCGAGGGGCCGCTGGCGGCGCGCTGGGTCAGCAAGGACGAGCTGCTGCACCAGGCGGATCACCTGGTGATTGTGGTGCCGTACTCGGTGGCCAGCCACCACGCCATCGGCGCGGCCGAGTTGGCCCTGATGAAGCCGAGCGCCACGCTCACCAACATCGCGCGCGGCGGTGTCGTCGACGATGCCGCACTGGCGCAGGCCCTGGCCGAGCGCCGCATCGCCGCCGCCGGGCTGGACGTGTTCGAGGGCGAGCCCCAAGTTCACCCGGCCCTGCTGGCCTTGCCCAACGTCGTGCTCACGCCGCACATTGCCAGCGCCACGGTGGCCACGCGCCTGCGCATGGCCACGTTGGCGGCAGACAACCTGATCGCCGTGCTCAGCGGCCAGCCGCCGCTGACGCCCGTGCGGGCTTAGCGCTTCGCAGCCACCAGGCGATCGACGCCGGCGGTGAACTCGGCCAGGTCGATCGGTTTGGTCCAGTAGTCGGCAAACCCCGCCTGCTGGGCGATGGCGACATCGTCGGGCATGGCATTCGCGGACAGTGCCACACAGGTCAGGTGCGCTGTGGCAGGGTCGGCGCGCAGGCGTCGCAGCACCTCGATGCCATCGAAGTCGGGCAATTGCATGTCCACCAGCACCAGCGTGGGCTGCAGTGCCCGCGCCATGGCCACCCCGCTGGTGCCGTCCGTGGCACCGTGAAACTCGTACTGCGTGCGCTGGGCCAGCAACTCGCTGACGATCATCATGTTGACGGCGTTGTCCTCGATGTAAAGCACGCGCGGCCGCGTCGCCGGCGCAGCGTCCTTGGCGACCGCGGGAGGCTGCGTTTCTGCGCGCTCGCCGCCCAGGCCCGAGAGTTCGAGCACGCCATCGACGAGTGACAGCAGTTGCTGCCCGGCCGTGTGGATCTTCGCGAGTTTCTGGCGTTGCGCTCCACGGTCCGCCGCATCGTCGGCCGCCAGCAGCAGCTGCGAGAAGCCGAGAATGGCGTTCAGCGGAGTGCGCAGCTCGTGGCTCATGCGGGCCATGAAATGGGACTTGGCGTGGCTCTCGCGCAGGGCGATTTCGCGGTCGCGCTGCGCCTGTTCGAGCACCTTGGCCTCGGTGATGTCCCAGTTCACGCCGATGCGGCGCACCAG
>JANNFB010000094.1:0-3048 GCA_031379365.1 Burkholderiales bacterium | reverse complement strand
CCGCGTCATTCGGTTCAGGACGAGATCAAGTGACTGGCTCCGAAAGTAGCGTGCTGCTGCGCGACCTAGGAGTGAGAAAACAAATCAGCCAGCTACGCATGTAGAACTGTCCGGTGAAGGTTCGCGGACGCGGGTTCGATTCCCGCCGGCTCCACCATTTGCAAATCTCATGACGTCCAAAAACGTCGCAAGAGATGTCAAAACCTCCAAGTAAATCAACGACTTGGAGGTTTTTTCTTGCTTGTCACAAGCCTGGTTCCGGCGCCAACAAGTCAGTGCGCTACCGCTTCAATGCGGCCAGGGGCTGCAGGCCGGGCGCCACGTCGGCGGCGGTGATCCTTCGCCGCGACAGATCGTCGGACACCCGGGGCGAGACCTCCTGCAGCGAGGCGTGGCAGCGGCGCGCCAGCGCTTGGTAGGCGACAGTGCCTTCATGCTTCCACGTCACTTCCTGCGCAGTCAGTTCGCGCACCACCTTGGCTGGTAGGCCGGCCGCCAGCATGCGCGGCGGCACCTTCATCCCCGCGCGAACGAAAGCGCTGGCCGCGACGATGGCCTGCTCGCCGATCTCCGCTTCGTCCATCACCACCGCGTTCATGCCGACCAGGGCGCCACGGCGGACGACGCAGCCATGCAGCACGGCGCCGTGTCCGATGTGGCCGTCGGTCTCCACCAAGGTGTCTGCGCCGGGAAAGCCGTGCAGCACGCAGGTGTCTTGCACGTTGGCGCCGGCCTCGAGCACGATGCGGCCGAAGTCGCCGCGCAGGCTGGCGCTGGGGCCCACATAGCAGCCGGGGCCGACCCACACATCACCGATCAGGTCGGCACTCGGGTGCACGAAGGCGCTCGGGTCGACGACAGGCACGAGGCCGTCAATGGCATAACAGGGCATCGGGTTCCTCCGGGGCGGGCGCGCCTTGCATCCAGGCAGGCTGCAGCATAAGATTGACCGACCGGTCGGTCAATGAATGATCGCCCGCATCGAAAGGTCGCACCGATGTCTGCTGCCGAGCTTGAACCACCCATCCGCATCGCCACCGAGGGTGCGGTGCGCGTGATCACGCTGAACCGGCCCGCGGCACTGAACAGCTTCACCGCCGCGATGCATGGGCTGCTCTTGCCAGCGCTCGAGGCCGCAGCGGCCGACAGCGCCGTGCGCGCGGTGCTGATCACGGGCGCCGGGCGCGGCTTCTGTGCCGGGCAGGACCTGAACGACCTGACCATGGCGGCGGGCGTGGATGTCGGCGCCGTGGTCGAGCGCTTCTACCTGCCGCTGGCCCTGCGCATCCGCACGATGCCTGTGCCGGTGGTTGCGGCCGTCAACGGGGTGGCCGCGGGCGCGGGCGCCAACTTTGCGCTCGGCTGCGACATGGTGATTGCCGCGCGCAGCGCGAGCTTCATCCAGGCCTTCGCCAAGATTGCGCTGGTGCCCGACTGCGGCGGCACCTGGCTGCTGCCACGCCTGGTGGGCCGTGCCCGCGCGCTGGCGCTGGCCATGACGGGCGACAAGCTGGCTGCCGAAGAGGCCGTGCGCATCGGGCTCATCTGGCAGTGTGTGGACGATGCGGCGCTGATGGATGCGGCCCTGGCCCTTGCGCAGCGCCTGGCCGCCCTGCCGAGCAAGGCGCTGGCGGAAACACGGCGCACGATTGATGCGGCGATGACGATGGACTTGGCGGCAGCGCTGGCCCAAGAGGCCCATGCCCAAACCGCGCTGGGCAACGCCCCCGATTTCGCCGAGGGCGTGATGGCTTTCAGGGCCAAGCGCGCGGCCCTGTTCACCGACCGTTGACATGAGCCCCACGCCGCAGCAAGTCGCCGAGGCCACGCGCGATGCGATGTGGGCCAATGACCGCGCCTCGCAGGCTCTGGGCATGCAGGTGGTGGCCGTCGGCCCGGGCAGTGCCACGCTGACGATGACGGTGCGCAGCGACATGCTCAACGGCCACGACACCTGTCACGGCGGCCTGCTCACCACCCTGGCCGACAGTGCCTTCGCCTTTGCCTGCAATGCCTACAACGAGGTGACGGTGGCGGCGGGCTTCGACGTCAACTTCCTGGCCGCGGCACACCTGGACGACGTGCTCACTGCCACCGCCCGAGAGCTCAGCAAGGCGGGTCGCACAGGGGTCTACGACATCGTGGTGACGAACCAGCGCGGCGATTCGATCGCGGTGTTTCGCGGCCGTTCCTACACCGCCAAAGGCAAGGCGGTCGTTGCCGGCCTGCCGGTCGGCATGCCACACGGCAGCGAGCGCTGAGGGGGGCTCGCGATGCCGGTCAAGACTCCCACGCCGAGCGACCTCGAGCCTATCGAGCGCGCCTCGCGTGACGAGTTGCAGGCACTGCAATTGCAGCGCCTGCGCGCCACGCTCGAACAGGCCTACGCCAAGGTGCCGCACTACCGTGCCGCCTTCGACGCCCGCGGCGTGCACCCGAGCGACTGCAAGTCGCTGGCCGACCTGGCGCGGTTTCCCTTCACGACCAAGAAGGACTTGCGCGACCACTACCCCTTCAGCATGTTCGCGGTGCCGCGCGAGCAGGTCGTGCGCGTGCATGCCAGCTCGGGCACCACCGGCAAGCCCACCGTGGTCGGCTACACGCAGGCCGACATCGACAGCTGGGCCGATCTGGTGGCGCGCTCGATCCGCGCCGCTGGCGGGCGCGCCGGCGACATCGTTCAAGTGGCCTATGGCTACGGCCTGTTCACGGGCGGCCTGGGCGCGCATTACGGCGCCGAGAAACTCGGTTGCACCGTGATCCCGATCTCGGGCGGGCAGACCGAGAAGCAGGTGCAGCTGATCTGCGACTTTAAGCCCGACATCATCATGGTCACGCCGAGCTACATGCAGGTGATCATCGAAGAGATGCTGCGCCAGGGCCTGGACCCGCGGGCTTCCTCGCTCAAGGTCGGCATCTTCGGCGCCGAACCCTGGACGGAGGCGATGCGCCACGACATCGAGGTGCGAGGTGGCATCGACGCCGTCGACATCTACGGCTTGAGCGAAGTGATGGGCCCGGGCGTGGCCAGCGAGTGCATCGAGACCA
>JANNFB010000068.1:0-2471 GCA_031379365.1 Burkholderiales bacterium | reverse complement strand
CGCGCGTACTCGCGCGCTTCGTGCTCTGACTCGTTGCAGGTGTCTGAGCGCAGAGAGCGCAGCGAACGCAGCGAGTTCTGCAACAGGGCCCTGGACCCGAGCAGCGCAGGGCAGTCGAAGCGAAGCGTAGACCGCCGAGGTTGCGCGCCGGGCCCTGCCCGGCGGCCCCGTTGCCGCGCCAGTGCAACTAGAGCGGCAGCTGAGAGTCTGCATTGGGCCGAGAGCGACGGCGAGATAGACGCAGAGAAACGCATCAGCGTGGGGGCCCACCACTGCGGTTGCATTCGGCAACGCGGCTCACCGTTACGCACCGGCCCGCGACCCGCGGTTACCAAGTCGCGCGTGCATCGTTCGCGGGATCAAGGGCCGCCAGCAAAGCGGGTGGGCACGCGTGCATCGGCGCGCCCAAGATGAGGCCGCGGCGCAGACAGGTCTTGCACCGCACCACCCACCAGGAGTGCAGCATGCTCGACCAGCCCCCGTCCCTGCCCTTGCGCGCCGCCATCGCCAGCCTGCTCGGTGGCCTCTTCGGTGTCGCTTTGATCCTCTATACCCACACCGCGCAAGCGCAAACCACCGCTGTAGCCGTTGAGACCCCGAACGTCCTGGCGACCCTTGATGACCGCCTCAAGCGCCTGGGCGAAGCGGCATTGCAAACGCTGCGCGGCGGCGAGCCGATCTACGGCCTCAGCAACACGGGCGCTCGCTTTGCGCGCCTCAACGAAGCGAGCAGCGCGCCGGAAAACGGCCTGCGCTGGCAGGTGACTCGCATGCCGGGTTGGCGCAGCGAGGGCGAGATCCCGCGCAGCCGAGACCTGCTCAGCCTGGGTGTGCAAGTCAGGTTCTGAACGACGCTGCGGCCCTCAGGCCGCGTGGCCCTCGACCGCGACGCGCTCCGGGCGCACCCGCAGCGCCCACATCACGCCGGCCACCAGCAGCGCGACGCCCGCCAAGGTGACCGCTCCCGGCATCTGGCCGCGCAGCGCAAAGGCATAGGCCAGCGCCGCCAAGGTCTCGAAAACGATCAGCTGACCCGCCAGCGATGTCGGCAGGCGCTGGCTGGCCTCGTTCCAGCACAGGGTGCCGAGCCAGGAAGCGAACAGGCCGATCGAGAACATCAGGCCGATGAAGAGCAGGGGTGTCGGGCCGAAGGGCATCTTGAACGCGGTACCGGCCGCGGCGTTCCAGGCCCAGAACAACACGAAGCCCAGCGCGGCCAGTGGCAGCGTGGCCAGGCCCTGCGCCGTGGCCCAGGTGCGCGGGCTGCGGTCGGCGTGCGCACGCAGCCAGTCGGCATTGCGGATCGGGTACCAGGTCCAGCAAATCACGGCGGCAATGGCCAGCAGCCCGCCGGTGGCGTAACGCGCCAGGTCGGCCTGGGGGTCGGCGCGCAGCGCGGCGATCTCGACCTGGTTCACGCAGCCGATGCCGGCGGCGATCAACAGCAAGGAGGGCAGCAGCCGCAGCCAGGGCAGGCGGCCATCACGCTGGCGAATTTGGGGCGACTGGCGCAGGTTCGAGGTCACCGCAATCACCACCGGCAGGGTGCCGATGATCATGGTCGGCAGCGGCCCGCCGGCACGCTGTATCGCTGCGGCCAGGCACAGGTAGTAGAGCAGGTTGCCGATGGCGCTGAGCTTGAAGGCCTCGCGCCAGTCGGCCGGCGTCAACTCGGCGACGCGGGCGCGATCAAGCCAGGCCAGCGGCAGCGCAATCAGCCCGAAGGCCAGGTAGCGCGCACACGACAGCAGCACGGCCGGGTAGTCGGGCAGCAAGGTCGGGGCGACGAACACCAGGCCCCACATCAGGCCGGCGGCAAGGGCGAACAAGGTGCCGATCAGCATCGTGGGAAGGCGCGTGGGTGCATCACCCGAGTGTGCCGCAGCCGAAAAAACACGGGCCGCCATGCGCCACGACAGCACATCGGCGGCCCGGTGGCCCATCGTCGCGCGGGCAATGCGCGCTGATGGGCCTGGGGTCGAAAGCTCAGGTCAGCGCACCTTGCCGGCCTTCCAGGCGTCGAGCAGGGTCTGGTAGGCGATGGTCTCGCCCTTGGGCTTCTCGTTGGCCAACTTCTTCCACGGCGCCCCCTTGTCGCTCAGGTACTTGTTGGGGTCGCCCTTGGGGTTCAACTTCGGCGGGCAGTTGGCCATGCCGGCGCGCTCGAGGCGGCTCATCACGTCGTCCATCTCGTTGGCCAAGTTGTCCATCGCGGCCTGCGGCGTCTTCTCGCCGGTCACCGCCACCGCCACGTTCTTCCACCACAGCTGCGCCAGTTTCGGGTAGTCGGGTACGTTGGTGCCGGTCGGCGTCCAGGCCACGCGCGCCGGGCTGCGGTAGAACTCGACCAAGCCACCCAGCTTGGGCGCCATGTCGGTCATCGCCTGGCTCTGGATGTCGCTCTCGCGGATCGGCGTCAGGCCGACGATGGTCTTCTTCAGCGACGTGCTCTTGGCGGTGATGAACTGGGC
>JANNFB010000064.1:0-16745 GCA_031379365.1 Burkholderiales bacterium | reverse complement strand
TGGTGGGCCCTGAAGGATTCGAACCTTCGACCAACGGATTAAGAGTCCGCTGCTCTACCAACTGAGCTAAGGACCCGCTCGATGAAATCGAGTGGTGGGTTGTGCGGGACTCGAACCCACGACCAAAAGATTAAAAGTCTTCTGCTCTACCAACTGAGCTAACAACCCCGCCGCAGAGCGCGAGATTATAGGGGGAGTTTTTTGCTCGCCGGTTCGCGTCGGTGCAGCAGTTGCTGGACCACCTCTCCGGCCGCGGCAAAGCCGAAGCTGGCCGTCACGGTCACGGTGGAGCCGTAGCCGTGGCAGTTGAGGTTGCCGTCGATCTCGCCTTCGCCTGGCGGTCGTTGAACACTCTCACGCGAGAAGACACAGCGCACGCCGATGGCCCCCTTGCGTGCCGCCGCCTCATACTGACGCAGGCGCTGGCGCAGTGCAGCCAGCAGGGGGTCGTGCGTCGTCGCGACGAGATCATCGATCTCGATCGCCTGGGCCAGTTGCTTGCCGCCCGCCGCGCCGACGCAGACGAATGCCAGGCGCTCGTCCAGCGGCTGGCGCAGCAACCAGCCGGCCAAGGCTTGCTTGGCACGCACCTGGTCGCAAGCATCGATGACCGCATCGACCCGCTCTGGCAAGAGCGCAGGCCAGTTCTCGGCGTCGGCAAAGGCTTCGACACTGTGCACGGCGCAGCCGGGATGGATGTCGGCCACGCGCGCGGCCAATGCCTGCGCTTTGGCCTGGCCGAGCGTGGCGCCGAGCGCCTGCACTTGGCGGTTGATGTTCGACTCGGCGATGTGGTCGAGGTCGATCAAGGTCAGCGCCGCCACGCCGCTACGCGCCAGGGCTTCAACGGCCCATGAACCGACGCCGCCGAGGCCCACGACCGCCACCCGCGCGGCGCGCAGGCGTGCATAGCCGGCGTCGCCGTACAGGCGGCGCAATCCGCCAAAGCGGCGCTCGAGGTCAGGTGCAGGGTCGACGGTCACTTGGACCCGCGCGGTGCTGGCGTACGCGGTGCGCCCAAGGCGCTCATGTGCGTTCGACGCGCCAGACTTGGTAGCGCAGTGCCAGCACCGCGCCGCCGATGATCGACGCCAGGGCGATGAAACTGCCGATCGCCAGGGTCGACACGCCCGACAGGCCTTGCCCGACAGTGCACCCCAGCGCGGCCACACCGCCGACCCCCATCAGCGTTGCACCGACAAGGTGGTTGGCCGTGTCTTCCGCACCGGCGAAGCCCTCCCAGCGAAAACTGCCGCTGACCAAGGCCCACAACGCCGAACCAATGACCACGCCAACGGTGCTGACGATGCCCAGCGTGAGCAGCTTGCTCTTGTCGCTGAAGAACAGCAGCCAATCGATCGTGTAGGCGATCGGTGCGACAAAGCTGAGGGACTCCATGCGTTGTGAGTTGGTGGCCACGAAGGCTTCCTGCAGCGTGTTCGGGTCCTCGGCCACATAGCCCAAGCGCCCAGACACCCACCACATCGCGGCCACCAGCGCACCGATGCCGGCGCCGCCCAGCAGCACGTCGCCGCTTCGGCCCTCACGGCGAGCCAGGGCCCAGGCCACCAGGCCGCCACCCAGCAGGACACCGAGCCACAACGCCACCTGCGGCTTGGCCAGACCAAACGCACCCGCTACGAGGGTGGGCAAATCCTGCCCCCCTGCCAGTTCGAGAACCACACGGTCGACCGTGGCCACGCGGACCACACCGGTGATGCCCTTGAGCGTGGCGAACGCAGCCACGCCAAGCACCACGAAGACCACCACCGACTTCAAGTTGCCGCTGCCCATGCGCACCAGCGTCTTGCTGCCGCAGCCCGAGGCCAGCACCATGCCGAAGCCGAACATCAGGCCGCCGACGATGGCCGACAGCCAGGTCAGGCGCGGTGCGGCATAGATCGTCTTGCCGGCGTCGAGCCAACCCGCCGCCACCATCGCGTTGAAGCCCAGCATGGCCACGCCGATGGCCAGCACCCACATGCGCATGCGCGACCAGTCTCCGATATTGACGATATCGGCCACCGCGCCCATGGTGCAGAAGTGGGTGCGCTGCGCAATGGCGCCGAACACGACGCTCAGGCCGAAGGCGGCCCACAGCACCTGAGAGGCCAATGCCCCCATGTCGATGTTTTGCATGCGCAGGATTCTAGGAGGCCGGCGCTGCACGCCGGCGGCAGCGCGCGGGCCCTACTTCAGCGCGGCCAGACGTTCCTTGCCCGCCTGAGCAGCTTCAGACTGCGGATAGCGCTTGAGCAGATCGGCCAATGTCACCCGGGCGCCCTTGCTGTCCTTCATCTCGGCCTGGCAATTGGCCACCGCCAGCAAGGCTTCGGGCACACGCGAATGGCCTGGCGCCTCGGCCACGAAGGCACGGAACGTGGCAATCGCCTCCTTATACTCGCGCTTGCCGTACTGCGCGTTGCCGAGCCAGAAGCGCACCGAGTCGAGATAGCCACTGAGCGGGTAGCGACGATTGAACGCGCTCAGCGCGGTTGCTGCGCCGGCATAGTCGCCGCTGCGGATGAAGGCGAAGGCCTCGTCGTACTGGCGCTTCTCGTCGGCATCGGCAAGGAACTCCTTGCCGTCGACAGCCACCTTCTGCGGCTCGAGCTTGCGGATGCGGTCGTTGACGCCCTGGGCCATGTCTTTCTGCTGGCGCTGCAACTCCGAGACGTCACGCGCCAGCTGTTCGTTGGCGCCACGCATGCGCGCCAGCTCAGTGCGCAAGGCTTCGAGCTGATTGTTCAAGTCAAGCAGGCTGGTGCGCAAGGGCATCAACTGCTGAACCTGATCCTGCAGGGCCTTGTTGGCGGTCACCATGTCGGCCAGGCGTTTGGCGGTCTGCTCGTCGGCAGCACGCAACTCGAGGATCGCCTTGCGCGCCTCGTTGTCGGGAAAGAGTTGGGCCTGGGCCGAGGCTGCCAGCAGCATCAGCGCGGCCGCGGCAGCGCGCATCGCGATCACGTCATTTGTCCTTCAGCTCGGCACGGCGGTTCTTGGCAAATGCCGCCTCGTCGCTGCCCTGCACCGCCGGGCGCTCCTTGCCGAAGCTCACAGCCTCCAATTGGGCATCCGTCACACCGAGCAGGGTCATGGCCCGCAGTACCGCCTCGGCGCGCTTCTGGCCCAGGGCCAGGTTGTACTCGCGGCCGCCGCGCTCGTCGGTGTGGCCTTCGATGCTGGCGCGCAGGCTCTTGTTGCCTGCCATGCGCTTGGCGTTGGATTCGATCAGGGGCCTGAACTCGTCCTTGATGACGAAGCTGTCGTAATCGAAGTAGACGATGCGCGCGCCGGTGGTGGCAGCCGATTTGTCGACATTGACCGGCGTGACTTGCGATTGCGCTGCCCCGGCCGATCCAGCACCGGCGCTGCTGTTGCCGCCCCCGGCCGGCGTCGGCGTGCGCGACTCGATCGGCACGTCGGACTTCTCTTCGAGCTTGACCGGCGAGCTGCAACCGGCTGCCAGCACGGCGATGGCGAGTGCCGCGAGTGCAGAGGAAAATCGGTTCATGGCGTCTCCTTAGGGATAGGTCTAGCGGTTGTAAGGGCCCCAGACGGGCTCACGCACATCCAGTCCCGAGGACAACAGGCGGGTCTTGATGCGGCCGTCCAACGTGCTGGTCATCAAGACATCACGGCCCTGGGCGCGTGAGGCATAGATGATCAGCTTGCCGTTGGGCGCGAAACTGGGGCTTTCGTCTTCATTGGTATCGCTCAGTGCCAATACGTTCCCGTTCGCCCCACTCGACAGGTCCATCGTGTGCAGGCGGAAGTTGCCGCCGCCGAGACGCGCGATGTAGGCCAGGGTGCGGCCGTCAGGCGACAGCGCCGGGCTGATGTTGTAGGCGCCGGTGAAGGTCACGCGTTCGGCATTGCCGCCCGCCACCGGCAGGCGGTAGATCTGCGGGCCGCCGCCGCGGTCGCTCACGAAGTAGATCGTGCGGCCATCGGGGGCGTAAGTGGCTTCGGTGTCGATGGCGCTGCTCTGGGTCAGGCGCCTGAGGCCACTCCCGTCACGGCCGATCGCGAACAGCTGTGTGCCACCGTCTCGCGACAGCGAAAGCACCAGTTGGCGGCCATCGGGTGACCAGGCCGGTGCGCTGTTGCTGCCGCGGAAGTTGGCCAACACGCGGCGCTGGCCGCTGGCCACTTCCTGGACCCAGACCACGGCCTTCTGCTGCTCGAACGAGACATACGCCAGTTCACGGCCGTCGGGTGACCAGGCCGGTGAAATGATCGGCTCCACGCTGGTGAGTGCGACCTGGCCGCCCTCGCCATCCGCATCGGTGATGCGCAGGGTGAAGCGGTTGGCAGCGCGCGTGACGTAGGCGATGCGGGTGGCGAAGACGCCCTTGTCACCGGTCAGGCGTTCGTACACGGCGTCGGCGACGCGGTGCGCCGCCAGGCGCAGGTCGGCCGTCACGACGGCCAGACTCTGCCCGCCAAGGTCCTGGCCCTTGACGACATCCCACAGCTTGTAGCGCACGTCCCAGCGGCCGTCGGCCAGGCGGCTGACGGAGCCGGTGAGCAAGGCGTCGGCACCGCGAGAGCGCCACTCGGCCAGCGCCGGCTGCGAGGTCTCGTCGAGTGCGGCTGCGACATCCAGGTTTCGAAACTGGCCGCTGCGCTCGAGGTCGGCGCGAATGATGGCGCTGATGGCCGCGTTGGGGCCGGCCTTGTCTTCGTCGCGAAAGCGGGCCACCGCCACAGGCAATTGCGTCGCGCCGACGCCGCTGATTTCGACGCGGAACTGAGCCCAGGCGGGCGCCAGCCCCAGGGCCAGCAGGCTGGCACAGCAGTGGCGTCGGCTCGGGAGGTGGGTGGCGTGTGGGTGTGCGTGCATCGGATCCGTCAGGTCAGGCCGCACCAGGCGGCAGCGGCCGCCACAGGCTCGGGCCGAGCGCGATTGTAGGCAGCGCCGCCGCACGACGCTGTCGGACGACAGCCCGATAATGTGCCCGGCTGTGACCCGTGCGCGCGGCCCGACCTCCGCACCTGTCCATGCCCCACCCCACCCTGCTGCAACGCCTCCAGCGCATCGCGCCCTACTTCCGCAGCAGCCGGTTTGGCTTTGCAGTGGCCCTGGGGGCGGCCGCGGTCGGCGCGGCCACCGAGCCCATGTTGCCTGCGCTGCTGAAGATCCTGCTCGACAAGGGTTTCGGTGCCGCGCGCAGCTTTCCCTTGTGGACGGTGCCGGTGGCCATCATCGGCCTGTACGTGCTGCGTGGGCTGGCGGCCTTCCTGGCGCAATATGCATTGGCGTGGTCCGCCAACCGCGGCGTGCTGTCCTTGCGCGAACGGATGTTCTCGCGCCTGCTCGACGCCAACCCCGGGCTCTTCACGCTGCAAACGGGCAGCAGTCTGACCAACACCATCGTCTACGAAGTGCAGGCCGGCGCCACCTGGCTGATGCAGGCGGTGCTCGGCATCGTGCGGGATTCGCTGGCCATCGTGGCGCTGTTCGGCTACTTGCTGTACTTGAACTGGAAGCTGACCCTGTTGGTGGCCACGCTGGCGCCCGCCGTGGCCCTCGTCATGCGCCTGGTTTCGCGGCGCCTGGACAAGCTCACCCGCGCGCACCAGGCCGCCACCGACGAGCTGGCCTATGTGGTTGAAGAGAACGTGCTGGCCTGGCGCATCGTGCGCCTGCATGGCGCCGCCGCCAGCCAGAGCCGGCGCTTCAATCAGTACAGCGACCGGATCCGCCGGCTGATGATCAAGTCGGCGGCCGCAGCGGCCACCAGTTCGCCGCTAACCCAACTCATCGCCGCGGTGGCGCTGTCGGCTGTGGTGGTGCTGGCGCTCTGGCAGAGCGGCGACGACGCGGGCGGCGTGACCACCGTCGGCGGATTTGCCGCGTTCATCACGGCCATGCTGATGCTGGTGGCACCGCTCAAGCACCTGGCAGACGGCATGGGCCCGCTGACACGCGGATTGGCCGCCCTGGAGCGCGGCATCGACCTGGTCGAACTCAGCGCACAGGAGCAAGGGGGCAGCTTCGTGCCGAGCGCGCGCGTGCGGGGGGCGATCGAGTTTCGCGAAGTCGAACTGGCCTACCGTGGTGACGCCGCGCCCGCCTTAAGTGAGCTGACGCTGAGTGTCGCGGCGGGCGAGACGGTTGCCCTCGTGGGCCCGTCTGGCGCCGGCAAGACCTCGCTGGTCAACTTGCTGCCGCGCTTCATCGAACCCACCCAGGGCGTCGTCCTGCTCGATGGCGTGCCCTTGCACGACTGGCGTATCGACGCCCTGCGGCGCCAGTTCGCGTTGGTCAGCCAGGACGTGGTGTTGTTCAACGACACCGTGCTGGCCAACGTGTCGCTCGGCGAGGCCGCGGATCGCGAGCGCGTGCTGAGCGCGCTGAAGAGCGCACACCTGCTCGACTTTGCCCTGGCCCTGCCGCAGGGCCTCGACACCGTGCTCGGCCATAACGCCAGCCAGCTCTCCGGCGGTCAGCGCCAGCGCCTGGCGATTGCCCGCGCCATCTACAAGGACGCGCCGGTGCTGATCCTCGACGAAGCCACCTCGGCGCTGGACAGCGAGAGCGAGCGCGCGGTGCAGGATGCCCTCGAAGTGCTGATGCAGGGTCGCACGACGCTGGTGATTGCCCACCGGCTGTCGACCATCGAGCATGCCGACCGTGTGGTCGCGATGGACAACGGCCGCATCATCGAGCAGGGCAGCCCTGCCGAGCTTCTGGCCCTGGGCGGGCTCTATGCCCGACTCCACGCCATGCAATTCAGGAGTTGACACCCACCCCCGTAGCGGCTGCGCCGCTCCCCCTCAAGGGGGCGTCGCCAACGGCCGGGCAAAGCCCGATCCGCGGCGCCTGCTTGGGTAAGCCCACTTCGCGCAACGTGCGCCGCACAGATCATCCAGGAGCGCCGACATGACACACCCTATCTCCCGCTGGCCCGTGCCTGAGTTGCAGGACCTGCCCGACGACTTGCGCGCGCGCATCCTCGACGTGCAGGCCAAGGCCGGCTTCGTGCCCAACGTGTTCCTGGCCTTCTCCCACCGCCCGGAGGAAGCCCGCGCTTTCTTCGCCTGGCACGACGCGCTGCTGCTGAAGGAAGACAGCGGCCTGTCGAAGGCCGAGCGCGAGATGATCGTGGTGGCCACGTCGGGCGCCAACCATTGCCTGTACTGCGTCGTGGCGCATGGGGCGATCCTGCGCGTGTACACCAAGCAGCCGCAGATCGCCGACCAGCTCGCGACCAACTACCTCAAGGCCGACATCAGCGAGCGGCAGCGCGCCATGCTGGCTTTCGCGCTGAAGGTCAGCCACGACTCGGCGAACATCGTCGAGGCCGATTTCGCCGCTTTGCGCTCGCATGGCTTCTCGGACGAAGACATCTGGGACATCGGCGCGATCACGGCGCTGTTCGGCCTGTCCAACCGCATGGCCAACTTGATGTCGTTGCGGCCGAACGACGAGTTCTACCTGCTCGGACGGCTGCCGCGCGAGAAGAAGTAGTCAGGGTGTGAAGCCGATCTCCATCGGCGAAGGCACCCGGCCATCGACGTCGCGCGGCAGCACTTCGGTGCGATCGATGGCACGCAGGACGGCATCGTCCCACTCCTTGTTGCCGCTGGATTTCACAAGGCGGCGGCCGACGATGGTGCCGTCGGGTGCTGCGCGCACTTCGACCACGGCGCGCAAGGTCGGCGGCACGCTCTCCGTCAGCACGATGTTGGGCTTGACCTTGGCAATGATGCGGCCGGCATAGCTCGCCGAAGGGCCGGCGTCGCGCGCCGCCGTGCCGGTGGCCGTGGGCGCGCCCGTCGCTCCCGCCTGGCCCTGCATGCGCTTGAGATTGTCCTGTCGCAGTTTGTCGAGACGCTCCTGTTCGGCCTTGTCGGCCTTCTCGGCCGCAGCCACTTTCTTGCGCTGCTCGTCCTGCTCCGCCTTCAGACGCTTCTTCTCGGCCTCGGCCTTGGCCACTTGCTCGCGCTCCTTATCGCGCTCACGCTCTCGTTCTCGCTTCGCCTTCTCGACGGCGATGTCGGCATCGCGCGAGGGCGCCGGTTCGACCTTGGCCACGGGCGCGGGCACCGGCAGCGGGCGAGGCACAGGCTCTGGGGGCGGCGCGACGGCCGCAGGGGCGGCAAACTCTGGCACCGCAGCCCATAACTCGGCCGTCGCCCCGGTGGGCTCGCTGGCGCGCCAGCTCACCCCCAGCGCCAGCGCCAGCAGCAGGCCGCCATGCACCACCAGGGCCAGCGCTGCGCCGCGGCCCAAGCCCGCAGGGCGCTGCGGGCGCAGGGGGTCGGCACCGTAGCTTGCGCCGGCCACGCGCATCACGTGCCCTGCTTCACCGACAGCCCCACACGCTGCACACCCGCCTTCTGCAAACTGTCCATCACGCGCACGACAGCGTCGTACTTGACGTTGCGGTCGGCCGAGATGACCACTGGCGTGGCCGCATTGCCACCCTGCGCCTGCTTGACGCGTGCGGCGAGTTGCGTCAGCGCCAGCGGTTGGGCCTCGGCTTTGCCATCGACCTTGAGGCGCAACTTTTCGTCGCTACCGACGATGACTTCGACGACGCTCTGCGGCCGTGCCTTCGACAAGCCGACGCTGGGCAAGTCGACAACGCCCGCCGTGATCATGGGCGCCGTCACCATGAAGATGATCAACAACACCAGCATCACGTCGATGAACGGGACCATGTTGATCTCGTTCATCGTGCGGCGGCGGCGTCCGCCGCCTCGAGCCATCATTTGCGCCATGTCAGGCCACCGCCGAGCTGCGCTGCAGGATGTTGGAGAACTCCTCGATGAAGGTCTCCAGCTGGATCGCGATGCGGTCGATGTCGCGTGAGAAGCGGTTGTAGGCGATCACCGCCGGGATCGCGGCGAACAAGCCGATGGCCGTCGCCACCAGGGCTTCGGCGATGCCGGGCGCCACGGTGGCCAGCGTCACCTGCTGCAAGTTGGCCAGGCCGACGAAGGCATGCATGATTCCCCAAACGGTGCCAAACAGACCCACGTAGGGGCTGACGGAGCCGACCGAGCCGAGGAAGCTGAGGTGACTTTCGATCACGTCGAGCTCACGCTGGAAGCTGGCACGCATCGCGCGCCGGGCGCCGTCGAGTTGCACGCCGGCATCGTGTTTCTTCTCGCGCAGCTTGAGAAACTCGCGCATGCCGCTGGCGAAGATGCGCTCGATCGGCGCCGTGCGCTGGGTCGTCGGCTTCGCGCTGGCGGCCTGGTAGAGCTCGGTGAGATTGCGGCCGGACCAGAACTCGCGCTCGAACTCGTCATTGCCCAGCCGCACCTGCTTGAGACCGAAGACTTTGCCGAAGATCACCGTCCAGCTGATCAGCGAAACGATCATCAGGCCGGCCATCACCAACTGGACCACGAAGCTCGCCTGCATCACGAGCGAGAAGATCGACATGTCTTGGTTCATGGGGTACCGGTTTGGGACGCCAACGCGTCGAGGAGGGGTCTGGGCAGGCGTTTCGGCCGGAAGCTCGCCGCAGCGACACAGGCCACCGTGATCTGGCTGTCGGCCAGCAGCGTGTCCCCGCGCAAGGCGGCCTGGGTCAGTTTCAGGGTGGCGCGGGCCGCCGCCACGAGTCGCACCGTGATGGCGATTTCGTCATCCAGGCGCGCCGGCTGGAGGTAGCGGATGCGGGTGTCGGTGACGACGAACATCAATCCCTGTTCGGTGCGCATCTGTTGCTGGCCGAAACCCAGGCTGCGCAGCCACTCGGTGCGCGCCCGCTCGAAATACTTCAGGTAGTTGGCGTAGAACACCACGCCACCGGCATCGGTGTCTTCCCAGTAGATGCGCACGGGGTGCGAGAACGAGAAGGCGGCGGCAGTCATGCTGCGCGAGATTATGTCGCTGCGCGCGCGCCTCGCCCTGTTGATCGAACCGCGGCGCTGGCGCTATGGGGCGGCGGCGACTCGCTTGTACACCGGACCCCATTGCGGGTGGCCCGCCTCGGCGCGTGAGAGCACGAACTCAGCATCGGCCACGCGCGCGGCGCGAAAGGCCTCCTCGCACGGCTTGAGGCGTTGGCTGGTGCAGTAAACGAAGGCCAGGTGCTTTTGCGCTGCCGCCCTGTCCTTGGCGCTGACCAGACCAATCCGCAGGGCCTGCGTCAGCTCACGCTCGGCATCGGTGTACTGGCCATCGTCATAGGCACGCAGACCGGCCAGCAAGGCGCGTTCGGCCGGGCGCTGGATGACTTCCGACAGCCCGCCTTGCGGCGCCACCGCGCAGCCGCCGAGCAACAAACTGCTGCCCAGAAGCCACGCGGGCCATCGAAGGGTGCCAACGCCGCTCATGAACCGAAACGATGCCGCAGCGTCACCGGTTTGTCGCCGTCGACCGTCACCGTGGCGGCAAAGGGTGGGAAATCGTCATTGCGCACCACCACCTGGTGCTTGCCGGCGGGCAGGGTCAAGCGCGACAAGGGTGGCGTCGTGCCGGCAGCCACCCCGTTGACCTCGACCTGCCCCCAAGGGCTGATGGCCAGCTGAAGCGTGCCTTGCGTCGGCGGCGCGGCGACCGCGGGCGCCGGCACGGCAGCGATTTCCCGCGCCGGGCGGCGTTCGCGCACACGGCTGGACTCGGCAGGATCAAGCTTCGTGGCCTTGGTCGGTGCCACCACGCTCGCGGCGGTGGTGGCTGCAGCGGCAGCCGTCGGCTCGACGGCTGGTGCCGCCACGGTGGTGGCGGGCTCGACAACCGCGCGCGTTGCCGGCGGCGCAGACGCTGCTGCGACCTGGGCCGACTCCGGACTCGACAAGCCGATGACCCAGAACGCGACGGCAGCTGCCAGGCCGACACCGGCAAACGCTGTCCAGGCCCAATTCCCGCGCCCCAGGGGTGCAGCGGCCTGGTGGCTCTGATCGTCCTCAAGCCAGGTGCGCAACGCGCGCGCCAGGTGGCGGGCAGAGCGGTAGCGTTGCGCCGGGTTGCGGGCCATGGCGCGGGCGACGATCGCGGCCAGGGCAGGACTCACATTGCGGTTCAAGCGGCTGGCCAAGGGCACGTCGGCCTCGAGCACGGCCTGGCGAATGGCCTCCAGGGTGCGGCCTTCGAAGGCCCGCCGACCGGTCAGCAGTTCGTACAACACCACGCCGACGCCGTAGACATCGCAGCGCAAGTCGAGGGCTTCGCCGCGCAAATGCTCGGGGCTGACGTAGTAGGGGGAACCGAGGTCGGCTGGCGGGACGCTGGCGCCCGGGGCCGGGATGTCGACCGTGCCCGCAGCCGACAGCGCTGCGTCGTGCTGGCCCTGTTGCTGCGCGACGCGCGCGATGCCGAAGTCAAGCAGCTTGGGTTGCGTGCGGCCGATCATGTAGATGTTGGCCGGCTTGATGTCGCAGTGCACCACACCGTGGCCGTGGGCGTAGGCCAGCGCGTCGGCGATGCGTTTGGCGATGCGTGCCGCCTGCTCTGGCTCCGGCCGCCAACCGTCGGCGAGCAGGTCGCGCAAGTCACGCCCCTGCAGGCGTTCCATGGCGATGTAGACGCCCTGCTCCGACAGCCCGGCGTCGTAGACCGTGACGATGTGGGGATGGTTCAGACCGGCGGCAGCGCGGGCCTCGGCCAGCAATTGCGACTCGAGCGACTCACGCTGTTCAGCGCTGGCATCGACATGCAGTGTCTTGACTGCAATCGGCCGCGACAGCAGCGGGTCGAGGGCCGCATGCACGGTGCCCAGGCCACCCGACCCGAGCTGGTACTTGAGCGCGTAGCGCCCGACATGGCCGATCGTGGGCAGGCTCTGCAGTGGCCGGTCGTCGACCGGGATGGCGCCAGGCAGCGCCTCGGGATCGTCGCTGTCGACCAACTCTTCGGCGACGGTTGCCGCGAAGGCGTCATCATCGACGTCAGGGGCGGCGTCGTCGCGTGGATGCGGTAGTTTGGCGGGGCGGGCAATCATGGCGCAGCGAGCTTATCGGCATGCTGCGCCCGGCGCCGTGCAGAAGTGGTGCGAAAGCGTGTCAAGGGTCGCGGGCTTAACCCTTTGTCACCAGATCGCGGCACCGCGGCCGCAATTGCTCACAACGCGCCTGCCAGGCGCAGTACGGCCTCTTCGAGCTCGGCCATCGAGCTGGCAAAGGACAAGCGCACGTGACGCTCGCCAGCGTGCGGACCGAAATCGCGGCCTGGGGTCAGTGCCACCTGCGCCCGCTGCATCATCTCGAAGCAGAAGTCCCAGCTGCTGGGAGAAAAGGCGCTGACGTCGGCATACACATAGAAGGCGCCGTCCGGCACCACCGGCACCTTGAAGCCGAGGCGTTCGAGCGCCGGCACGATGAAGTCGCGTCGCTCACGGAAGGCGGTGCGGCGACGCTCGTACTCAGCCAGCGAGGCGGGCTCGAAGCAGGCCAGTGCCGCCTGCTGGGCGATGCTCGAAGCGCAGATATAGAGGTTCTGCGCCAATTTCTCGACCGGGGCCACCAGCGCCTCCGGCAGCACCAGCCAGCCCAGGCGCCAGCCGGTCATGCCGAAGTACTTGGAGAAGCTGTTGACGACGATGAGGTCGTCGCCGTGCTCGAGCGCCGAGTGGCCGAAGGCCTCGTCGTAGGACAGCCCGAGATAGATCTCATCGACGATGGTGAAGCCGCCCCGTGCCCGCACTGCCTGGACGATGCGCTGCATCACGGCGCGCTCGATCGAGGTGCCGGTCGGGTTCGACGGCGACGCCAGCAGCACGCCGCGGGTGCGCGGGCCCCAGGCACGCTCGACCGCTTGGGCGTCGAGCTGGAAGCGGTGCTGCGGCCCGGCTGGCAACAGCACGGCGCGGCCGCCGGCAGCGGCGACGAAGTGGCGGTTGCAGGGGTAGCTCGGGTCGGGCAGCAACAGTTCGTCGCCGTCGTCGATCAGCGCCAGCGTGGCCAGCTGCAAAGCTGCCGAGGCGCCGGCCGTGACCATGATCCGCGACGCCGCGATCTCGACGCCGAAGCGGGTGCCGTACCAGGCCGCGATGGCCTCGCGCAGGGCCGGCATGCCGGTGGCCTGGGTGTACTGCGTGCGCCCGGCGGCCATGCAGCGCTCGGCAGCGGCCACCACGGCCGGCGCAGCGGTGAAATCAGGCTCGCCGATGTTGAGGTAGATCATCGGCCGACCGCCGCGCGCCGGGTCGCACAGTGGGCCGCGCGCGATCTCCTGCGCCGCCTTGGCGCACTCCATCACGTAGAAAGGCTCGATGTGGTCGAGCCGTCGGGCCAGCTTCACGGGTGCAGACGCCGCTCGAGTGGATCGATCAGGCCCGCGCGGCGCGCATGGCCTGCACCTCGAGCGGGCGCAGATCGGCCGCGGTCTTGTCGAGCACGCCATTCACGTATTTGTGGCCGTCGGTGCCGCCGAAGGCCTTGGCCAGTTCGACGGCCTCGTTGATGGCCACCTTGTAGGGAATGTCGATGCAGTGCTTCAACTCGTAGACGCCGATCAGCAGCACACCATGCTCGACCGGAGACAACTCCGTGATCTTGCGATCGACGTGGCGGGCCAGCGCAGCATCGAGGTCGCCCGCTTGGGCAATACAGCCGTGCAGCAAGGCATCGAAGTGAACGCTGTCGCATTTCTCGAAACCGTCATGCTCGCGCATGTGGGCGTCGATGCTTGCTGCATCGGCGCCGGACAGCAGCCACTCATACAAGCCCTGCAGCGCCAACTCGCGCGAGCGGCGGCGCTGCGACTTGGCCGGTGTGCGGCGCGCTGGCGCGGGCCGTGCCGGTTTCTTGACGTCGGCATCGCTCACAGCAGGTCTTCCATCAGGTTGGCCATCTCGACCGCGACGCGGGCCGCGTCCCGTCCCTTGTCCTCGGCGCGGGCCCAGGCCTGGGCTTCGTTCTCGACTGTGAGCACCGCGTTGGCGATCGGCACCTGGTGGTCGAGCGTTACCCGCGTGACGCCGGCCCCGCACTCGTTGGCCACCAGCTCGAAATGGTAGGTCTCGCCGCGGATCACGCAGCCGATGGCGACCAGGGCATCGTAGTCTTCGCTCTCGGCCAAGGACTTGAGAACCAATGCGATCTCCAACGCGCCGGGCACGCTGACCTGTTTGATGTGCTTGGCGGCCACGCCCAGTGCGCCCAACTCAGCCAGGCAGGCCGCCTCCAGCGCTCGCGTGACCGGATCGTTGAAGCGCGCCCGGACGATGGCAATGCGCAGACCTTCGCCGTCGAGGGAGAGTTCCGCACCCTTTTCGGAAGCTTGCATGGTGGTCTCAATCCTTGTGCGGTGCGGCGACGAAGCCGGTGACTTCGAGGCCGTACCCGGTCATGCTCGGCATGCGGCGCGGGTTGCCCAGCAGCTTCATGCGGCGCACGCCGATGTGGCGCAGGATCTGTGCGCCGACGCCGTAGGTGCGCAGGTCCATCTGCTTGGCGACGGGTGCGTCGGCCTGTCGCGGTGGCGGCAAGGCGCGACCCAGCAAGCCGGCCGCATCGGCGCCCGCATTGAGCAGCACCGCAGCACCGCGACCGGCTTGCTGCAACGCCGCCAGGGCCGCAGGCAGCGGCCAGGAGTGCGGGCTGGCGCCGGCATCGAGCAGGTCCATCACCGACAGCGGCTCGTGCACCCGCACCGCGACTTCGTCGTCGGGCGCCCACTGGCCCACGGTCAATGCCAGGTGCAAGCCGCCCCAGCTGCGGTCGCGGAAAGTGCTGCACTGAAAGCGCCCCTGGGGCGTCTCGATGTCGCGCACGCCGAGCGCATCGATCAGCGACTCGTTGTGGCTGCGATGCTGAATCAGGGCGGCGATGGTGCCGATCTTCAGCCCATGTTCACGGGCGAACACTTGCAGGTCGGGCAGGCGCGCCATCGACCCATCGTCGTTCATGATCTCGCAGATCACGGCGGCGGGCGTCAGGCCGGCCATGCCGGCCAGATCGCAGCCGGCCTCGGTGTGGCCAGCGCGCATCAGCACGCCGCCGTCCTGTGCCAGCAGCGGAAAGATGTGACCGGGCTGCACCAGGTCAGCCGGCCGCGCGTCACGCGCCACGGCAGCTTGCACGGTGCGCGCGCGGTCGGCCGCCGAAATGCCGGTCGTGACACCTGTGGCGGCTTCGATCGACACGGTAAAGGCCGTTCCATGCTTGGTGCCGTTGCTCTTGGTCATCGGCGACAGCTGCAGGCGTTCGCAGCGCTCTCGCGTCAACGTGAGGCAAATCAAGCCGCGGCCGTGCTTGGCCATGAAGTTGATGGCCGCGGCAGAGACATGGTCTGCCGCCAGCACCAGGTCACCCTCGTTTTCGCGGTCTTCCTCGTCGACGAGGATCACCATGCGGCCAGCAGCCAGCTCGGCGACCAGCTCAGGAACAGGACAAATGGACATGGCAGGGATTGTAGGTGGCAGGGTCTTGCGCGAGCCTCACAGCGCGCGCCGCCGCGGTCGCCGTGGCACGCTCCGGAGGGGTCGCACAGCGCATGCAACGCGATCACAAGGCGCGCGGTGCGTGCACAAAGGAACACGGGCCTGAATCGTGGATTCAGGCCCGTGTTGTCTTGAGACTTGGCGGAGTGGACGGGACTCGAACCCGCGACCCCCGGCGTGACAGGCCGGTACATCAAGTGAGCATTCATGCGGCCTGCAGAGTGCTTATCAATTCCAAAGTTGGACCGAATCCTTGCCCGGACCCACGGGTACACGGCCTGCCAATTCCAAACTTCAACGTGCCACGAAATCGCCGTGCCATTGCGTCGCGTGGAGATGGTCGTACGTTCACGCCATCGTTGGCCCCGCCGGCTACGCCGTGCACGCCACCCCACAGCTTCGGGAAAAGGGCCTTTGAACGGCCCATGCTCCCGGCCAGGACAATTTCAGCGACGATCTCGAATTCGCGCCGACAGCCGTTCGTATTTGGCCTGCGAGTGTCGGCGGACGTCGATACCCGACGTTGGGCCGCTCCTCGGGCGGCTGCCTGCTGTGCCAAGGTACTGCTGACGTTGCCGCGATCAGGAGGAACTTGCGGCGCATTTGCGATACACTTCGTCGATGAAGACCGCCACCATCCCGTCCGTTCGCGTAGAGCCTGACTTCCGCGCCGAGGTCGAGGCCGTGCTGGCAGATGGCGAGACCCTATCCGAGTTTGTCGAAGCGTCTGTTCGTGCGGGCGTTGAGCGGCGCCGTGTACAGACAGAGTTCGTCTCGCGCGGTCTGCGCTCCCGTGACGAGGCGCGGCGAACCGGCGACTACGTAGATGCCGACGTCGTGCTTGACGGCCTACAACGCAAGCTCGACGCCGCGCGCGTCCGCCTGGCGACGAAGGGCAAGTGACATTCAAGGTCCGGCTGACGCGAGACGCCGAGGCGGATCTCGGCCGGCTGTTCGACTTCCTCGTGGAACGAGAGTTTGCCCGTGACGGCGGCAACTTCGATCTGCCAGACCGGGCCATGGGCGCATTGCGCGCCGGCATTGCCACGCTGAAGTCGTCGCCCTTCACCTGCCGCAAGGCGGGCAACAGTCCCTTCCTCAGAGAACTGATCATTCCATTCGGACGATCGGGCTACGTCGCGCTGTTCGAAATCGAAGACGAGTCGACCGTTGCCATCGTCGCCGTGCGCCACCAGCTCGAAGACGACTACCACTGAGCTAACCGTTCGCGCCACCCACGCGCCATCGAACGCCGACTGCTTTCCTGCTCGGCGGTTCGCTCCCGGCCATAACCGGCCCCTGGTGATCCGCTCTGAGTTTCCCTTGCTGGCCCGCCTCAGATGACTGGTTTGCGGCGGCCAACTTGAACTCTGCTATAGCTCGTCCCGGCCAGGA
>JANNFB010000052.1:0-5233 GCA_031379365.1 Burkholderiales bacterium | reverse complement strand
GCCTCGGCGCAATGGCGTGCCCTTGCGCTGGCCCTGCTGCTCAGCGACGCACGGCGCGCGCCCGGCGCCGTCGGCGCAGCCGGCGCACTGGCGCGGCACGCCGTGGCGGCGCATGCCGCCACGGCCTTGCTGGCGCAGGTGCTGGGTGCCAGCGCCCAGGCCCGTCAGGCCTGGCAGCTGCGTGCCGCGCAGGCGCTGGAAGAGTTCGGCGCTGCCGCGCCGCGCGGCCCGGCACTGGGGCTGGCACCAGCCTGGCAGCACCGGTGGCTGTACCCGGCCCTGCGGGTCCGCGGCATCTCGCCGATGCAGCGGCCCCTGTTATTGCGCGCCTGGTTGCTGGCGGCCGACCACAGCGGCCTGGCCCAACACAAAGGCACGGGCGACGCCCTGCACCTCGCTTGCCTGCTGCTCGAGGTGCCGGTGCCCGCTGCGCTGCGGCTCAACTCCTGATCTTGTAGCCGCTGGCCAGCAGGCGTACGGCGATGGCCGCCACCACCGCGAAGCTGCCGCCCACCACCGCCAGGCTCAGCCAGGGCGAGACATCGCTGACGCCGAAGAAGCCACGGCGAAAGCCGTCGATCATGTAGAAGAAGGGGTTGGCGTGCGACAGGCCGAGCCAGAACGGCGGCAGCGAGTGCACCGAATAGAACACGCCCGACAGGAAGGTCATGGGCATGATGAGAAAGTTCTGGAACGCCGCCGTCTGGTCGAACTTCTCAGCCCACAGCCCGGCGATGAGGCCGAGCGAGCCGAGCATGCCGGCGCCGAGCACCGCGAACACCGCGATCCACCACGGCTCGGCAAAGTGCGCCGGCGCAAACCAGACTGTGACTGCGAAAACGCCCAAGCCGACCACCAGCCCGCGCACCACACTGGCCCCGACATAGGCCACGAACCAGGCCCAGTGCGACAGCGGTGTGACGAGCAGGAACACCAGGTTGCCGGTGACCTTGCTCTGGATCAGCGAACTGCTGCTGTTGGCATAGGCGTTCTGCAGCACGCTCATCATCACCAGGCCGGGAATCAGGAAGCTGGTGTAGCCGATGCCGGGAAAGACCTGCACATGGTCTTCGAGCACGTGCCCGAAGATCAGCAGGTAGAGCACTGCCGTGAGCACCGGCGCGGCCACCGTTTGCACGCTCACCGACCAGAAGCGCAGGATCTCCTTGGTGAAGAGGGTTCGCGCGCCGGCCAGCCTCATGACCGCCCCCCGCGCGCCGAGGGGGCCTCGCTTGGCTTGGGGCGGCCCGGCGCCGCGCTCGTCATGCCACCGTCTCCCGCTGCATGATCTCGAGGAACACGTCCTCCAGGTCGGCGCGGCCGATCTCCAGGTCTTCCACCTTGACGCCGCCCTGGCGCAGCTGGCCCAACAGGGTCTCGACTTCAGCGGCATCGTGGGCCGTGATCTGCACCCGCCGGCCGGTGATCCGCGCCTGCGCGGCCACCGCCGCCGGCAGCGCACTGTCGGTCTTGAAACGCAACATGGTGCTGGCGGTGCCGGCCAGCAGGTTGGCGGTGCGGTCCAGCGCCACCATGCGGCCCTGTTTCAACATGGCGATGCGACCGCACAGGGCCTCGGCTTCTTCGAGGTAGTGCGTGGTCAGCAGCACGGTATGGCCCTGCTTGTTCAAGTTGGCGATGAAGCCCCACAAGGTCTGGCGCAGCTCGACATCGACGCCCGCGGTGGGCTCGTCGAGCACGATCACCGGCGGCTTGTGCACCAGGGCCTGCGCCACCAGCACCCGCCGCTTCATACCGCCCGAGAGCTGGCGCATGTTGACGCCGCCCTTGTCGGCTAGGCCGAGGCCGGCCAGCAACTCATCGACCCAGGCGCCATTGTTGCGGACGCCGAAGTAGCCGCTCTGCAGCATCAGGCACTCGCGCACCGAGAAGAAGGGGTCGAAGACCAGTTCCTGCGGCACCACGCCGATCGACATGCGCGCCGCCGCATAGTCGCTCACCACGTCGTGGCCCATCACGCTGACGCGGCCGCTGCTGGCGCGTGTGAGCCCCGCCAGCACCGAGATCAGCGTCGTCTTGCCAGCGCCATTGGGGCCCAGCAAGCCGAAGAACTCACCCTGCTCGATGTCGAAGCTCACACCGTCGAGCGCACGCACAGGCACCGCCCCGCGCGCACCCGCATAGCTCTTGGCAACCTGATCGAAGACAACGGCGACGGGCATGTCGAGCCATTGTAGGCAGCGGGCTGCGCGATACTGGCCGCCCCTGGCCCGCTGCCCTGCCCGTGCCCGCTCGCACCCTGCTGCTGACCGCCGTGGCCATGCTGGCCTTCGCCGCCAACTCTCTGCTCTGCCGTCTCGCGCTACAGCAGGGCGGCATCGACCCGGCCAGCTTCGGCACGGTGCGGCTTGTCTCCGGCGCCCTGGTGCTGGCCTTGATCGTGCGGCTGCGGAGCAGCCCGCCCGCTGTGGCACGCAGCGACTGGCTGGCCGCCACCATGCTGTGGGCTTACGTGGCCGGCTTCTCCTTTGCTTACCTGACTCTGAGCGCCGGCACGGGTGCGCTGATCCTGTTCGGCGCGGTGCAGCTGACGATGTTCAGCGTCGGGCTGTGGCGCGGCGAACGCTTCACGGCGATGGCCTGGTGCGGGCTGGCACTGGCCGTGGGTGGCCTGGTGGTCCTGGTGGCGCCGGGCGTGGCGGCGCCGCCCCTGCACGGCGCCGCCCTGATGGCCGGCGCCGGCGTGGCCTGGGGCGTGTACACCTTGCGCGGCCGCGGCGCCGGCGAGCCCGTGGCCGCCACGGCCGGCAACTTCCTGCGCGCCACCCGCTGGCACTGGCCTTGAGCCTGGTGTTCGCAGGCCAGATGCAGGCCAGCCCCAGCGGCCTGGCCCTGGCCATCGCCTCGGGCGCACTCACCTCGGGTTTGGGCTATGGGGTCTGGTACGCCGCCCTGCCGCAATTGACGGCCCTGCGCGCGGCCACGGTGCAGTTGTCGGTGCCGCTGCTGGCGGCGGCCGGCGGGGTGCTGCTGCTGGCCGAAGCGGTGTCGCTTCGCCTGCTGCTGGCCTCGGCCGCCACCCTCGGTGGCATCGCCCTGGTGTTGTTCAGCCGCTCCCTGGCGGCCCGGCCGCGGCCTGGCGCATGAGACTGCGCCACCCGGGCTGACCCGCCTCGACCGCCATCGCGGCATGGTGCAAGATCGCCCACCATGCCCGCTGCCGCCCCCAAGAAACCCCGTCGCACCGCCGAGCGCATCCTCGAGGTGACGCTCGACCTGTTCAACCGCTTCGGCGAGCCCAACGTGAGCACCACGGTGATCTCGGCCGAGCTGAAGATCAGCCCGGGCAACCTGTATTACCACTACCCGGCCAAGGACGAGCTGATCAACAGCTTGTTCATGCGCTACGAAACCGCACTCGACGAGCTGCTGCGCGCGGCCGACGGCGTGCGCAACGTGGAAGACGCCTGGCTCTACTTCCACATGCTGTTCGAGCTGATCTGGCAGTACCGCTTCCTGTACCGCGACCTGAACGACCTGCTGAGCAAGAACCGCAAGCTCGAGACGCACTTCCAGTTCGTGCTCAAGAACAAGACGCGCGCCGTGCAGGCCGTGCTGGGCGGCCTGGCGCGCGGTAGCGGCATGAAGATCGACGCCCGCGAGGCCGAGCCCGTGGCCACCGCCATGGTGGTGGTGCTGACGTATTGGCTCAGCTTCGAGTACGTGCGCGACCCGCGCAAAGCGCTCGAGCCCGAGAGCGCCGGCGCGGCCCTGGCACGCGGCGCCTACCATGTGCTGAGCCTGCTCATGCCCTACCTGACACCGGCCGAACGCGACCACCTGCACGGCCTGGTATCACCCTACCGACAAAGCTGAACCGACCCGCAACGAGGAGACACGACGATGGCCAAATGGACCGCCTTCCCCTACCCGCTGTATGACTTCGACGCCGCCAAGCTGAAGAAGCAGTGGGCCCGCCTGCACGCCGGCGATGCCGAGCCACTGCCCAAGGACGCCAAGGTGCTCGACGCTTGGGCGCTGTTTCATGCCGGTGACTTCCAGAAGGCGTTTGAGGCCGGGCTCAAGGCAGGCGGGGCCGGCATCACGGTGGCCAACAAGGCGCAATCGATCTACGCCAATTACCTCGAGAAGAGCGAGAAGACCAAGCTGGCGATATTCCAGGAAGTGATGGCCCGCGCCGAAGCCCTGGCCGCCGAGGAGCCCAAGAACCCGAGTGCGCATTACTGGCAGGCCTACGCCATCGGCCGCTATGGCCAGGGCATCAGCGTGGCCAAGGCCCTTTCCCAGGGCCTGGGCAGCAAGGTGAAGAACGCGCTGGAGACGACCATCAAGCTCGCGCCCAAGCACGCCGACGCCCACGTTGCGCTGGGCGCCTTCCATGCCGAAGTGATCGACAAGGTGGGCTCGCTGCTCGGCAAGACCCAGGGTGCCAGCAAGGCCACCGGGCTGGCCATGTTCCAGCAAGCGCTCAAGCTCACCCCCGCCAGCGCCATCGCCATGGTGGAGTACGCCAACGGGCTGGTGATGCTCGAAGGCGACAAGAAGATGAAGGACGCCGAGAAGCTGTATGCCGACGCCGCCGCCTGCACCCCGGCCGATGCCACGGAGCGGCTGGATGTGGAGATGGCCAAGGCCGAGCTGGAAGACTGAGCGGCGCGGCCGAAGGCCGCGGCGGCGCTCAGATCCTGTCCAGCGGGCTCAACACACCGCGGCCGCCGCGGTTGAGAACATGGGTGTAGATCATCGTCGTCTGCACATCGCTGTGGCCCAGCAGCTCCTGCACGGTGCGGATGTCGTAGCCGGCCTGCAGCATGTGGGTGGCGAACGAGTGCCGCAGCACATGCGGTGAACAAGGCTTGGCGATGCCGGCGCGGCGCGCGGCTGCCGCCACGGCACGCTGCACCGATTGCTCGTGCAAGTGGTGGCGCCGCTCGGTCCCCGAGCGCGGATCGACCGACAGCGTCGGGCTCGGGAACACCCATTGCCAGCCCCAGGACGCCCCGGCCTTCGGGTACTTGACGGCCAACGCATCGGGCAGCCACACCCCAGCGCGACCCGCAGCCACGTCTTTGCCATGCCACTCGCGCGCCTGTTCGAGCTGGGTTCGCAACGGCAGGATCAGGTTCTCGGGCAACACCGTGACACGGTCCTTGCTGCCCTTGCCCTGGCGCACGACGATTTCGCGGCGCTCGAACTCCAGATCCTTGACGCGCAGGCGCAAGCCCTCGAGCAGACGCATGCCCGTGCCGTA
>JANNFB010000025.1:0-32257 GCA_031379365.1 Burkholderiales bacterium | reverse complement strand
GCCGAACTTGCTGCCCATCACATCGTCACTCAGGTAGGTGACGTGGCCGATCATGCGCGCGATGCGCAGGCCGCGCCGCGGCAGCACGCCGTGCTCATAAAAGTGGCCGCCGTGGAATTCGGGGTCGGTGATGATGGCGCGGCGCGCGATCTCGTTGAAGGCGATGTTCTCGGCCGACAGGTTGGGCGCCGTGGCTACACCGATGCAGTGGCGCACGCGAGCGGGGTAGCGCAGGGTCCAGGCCAGCGCCTGCATGCCGCCCAGGCTGCCGCCGAGCACGGCAGCCAGCTGCCCGATGCCCAGCCGGTCGATCAGGCGCGCCTGGGCGTCGACCCAATCTTCGACCGTGACCACCGGAAAGTCGGCGCCATAGGGTTTGCCGGTGGCGGGGTTTTCATGCATCGGCCCGGTCGAGCCAAAACAGGAGCCGGCGTTGTTTATGCCGATGACGAAGAAACGGTCGGTGTCGAGCGGCTTGCCGGGCCCGACCAGGTTGTCCCACCAGCCCAGCTGGCCACGCGCATCGAGGCCGGCCACATGGTGCGACGCGTTCAGCGCATGGCACACCAGCACGGCATTGCTCTTGTCGGCGTTGAGCTGGCCGTAGGTCTCGTACACCAGGGTGTAGTCAGTCAGCGTCGCGCCGCTGGTCAGCGACAGCGGCTCGCTGAAAAGCATTTGCTGAGCGGTGACGGTGCCGAGGGTTGCTATCAAGGAGAAAACCGGTGCCGCCATCGAAGGACACCGGCCGGGTGTCCCTGTTTAGCGGTATTTGTCAGAGCGCCCGCAAGAGGGATCAAATCGGCGCTGTCGGTTTCAGTATAGCGGCGCGTATGGGCCGTCGAGGGCGCGCTTTTCCAGGCTTGACCCGGGTTCGGCCCCCCGTACCATCCCCGTCGCCCGGTGCCTTCGCCAGCCGCGGCTGGAGCCCGCCATGCATGATTGGCTGACCCGCATCGACCACCATTTTCCGGTGCGCTACACGGCGTGGCTGCTGTGCGCTGTGGGCTTCCTGCTGAGCCTGTTCGCCTGGGTCGGATTCGGCGTTGGCGGCTGGTGGGCGCTGGTGTTCCTGTTCGGCATCGGCCTGGGTTTTCGCGACACACGCCAGAACCGGCATTCGGTGCTGCGCAACTATCCGGTGATCGGTCACCTGCGCTTCCTGCTCGAGTTCGTGCGCCCCGAGATCCGGCAGTACTTCATCGAAAGCGACCGCGAGGCGGCGCCCTTTTCCCGTCAGCAGCGCTCGCTGGTGTACCAACGCGCCAAGGGGGCACAGGACAAGCGGCCCTTCGGCACCCAGCTCGACGTTCACGCCCACGGCTACGAGTGGATCAACCATTCGCTGGCCCCCACGGAGCTGCCCAGCCACGACTTCCGCGTCAACGTCGGCGACGCTGGCAGCTCCTGCACCCAGCCTTACAGCGCCAGCGTGTTCAACATCTCGGCAATGAGCTTCGGCGCGCTCTCGGCCAACGCCATCCTGGCGCTCAATCAAGGCGCGAAGCGCGGCGGCTTCGCCCACGACACCGGCGAGGGCTCGATCAGCCAGCACCACCGCGTGCACGGCGGCGACCTGATCTGGGAGATCGGTTCGGGCTACTTCGGCTGCCGCAACGACGACGGCAGCTTCAACCCCGAGCGCTTTGCTGCGGCTGCCCGCGACCCGCAGGTCAAGATGATCGAGCTGAAGTTGAGCCAAGGGGCCAAGCCGGGGCATGGCGGCGTGCTGCCCGGCCCCAAGGTGTCGCCGGAGATCGCCGCTGCACGCGGCGTGCCGGTGGGCGAGGATTGCGTCAGCCCGGCCAGCCACAGCGCCTTCTCGACACCGCTCGAGATGATGCACTTCATCGAGCGGCTGCGTCAGCTGTCGGGCGGCAAGCCGACCGGCTTCAAGCTCTGCATCGGCCACCCCTGGGAGTGGTTCGCACTGTGCAAGGCAATGATCGAAACCAATCTGTTGCCCGACTTCATCGTCATCGACGGTGGCGAGGGCGGCACAGGCGCCGCGCCGCTCGAATTCACCGACCATGTGGGTGCGCCGCTGCAGGAGGGCCTGCTGCTGGTGCACAACACCCTGGTCGGCCTGAACCTGCGCCACCGCGTGCGCCTCGGTTGCGCCGGCAAGGTCATCAGCGCGTTCGACATCGCGCGCATGATCGCGATCGGTGCCGACTGGTGCAATGCAGCGCGCGGCTTCATGTTCGCGTTGGGCTGCCTGCAGGCGCAGACCTGCCATACGGGGCACTGCCCGACGGGCGTGACCACCCAGGACCCGCAGCGCCAGAAGGCCCTGGTCGTGCCGGACAAAGCCGAGCGCGTGTACCGCTTTCACCAGAACACCCTGGTCGCGCTGAAGGAACTGGTTCAGGCGGCCGGCTTGACCCATCCACGCCAGATCTCGGCCAGCCACATCGTGCGCCGCACGGGCGAGCAGGAGGTCAAGTTGCTGGCCAACATGCTGCCCTTCCTGAAGCCGGGCGCGTTGCTCGCCGCCGAGCGCGGCGAGGTCGAGTGGCCGCACAACGTTTACCGCTTTTACTGGCCGGTGGCCCACAGCAACAGCTTTTCCATCCAGCGTGTCGATCTGCCGGTCGCCGCCGCGCGCGAGCGCGCCGGTGCGATGACGGCGCCGTACTGACACAACAATTGCTTGCAAGCCGAGGGGCCCGCGACCCGGGGGCGCCCCACGGACACGGGGATGCGGGGGCAGGCTGTCCTTTGGAGAATGATGCCAAACCAAGATCCGCGCTCGCCTCCGACCATGACCACTGTTTTCATTGCCCGCCGCGGCGCCCAGCGCACGCGTGCCAGCCAAGCCCAACTGGAGGCCGCCCGTGACCTCAATGTGCTGGGCGTCGCCGACACGCTGTACCGCGCCCAGGCGGCGCTGCCGCCCCTCAACCCGGACACCCTGCTGATCGATCTGCGGCTGGAGGACGGTGCGGCCCTGAGCCTGGTGCGCACGCTGCGCGAACGCCAGGCCGACCGGCCCAAGGTCATGCTGGTGGCGGCTGAGGCCAGCGACCCGCTGCTGTTCGCAACCCTGCGGGCGGGCGCCGATGCTTACCTCCTCGAGGCTGATCTGCCGATCGCGGCCTCCCTGTTGCGCCGCATGGTTGCCGGCGAGGCCAGCATGGCCGCTCCCGTCGCGCTGCAGATCCTGCAATTCTTCGGCGAGCCGACGGCACTGCCGAAGGCGTCGGCGGCCGTGAACGAGCGTGCGCTCGACTGGCATACCCATGGCGCCAATCCGATGCGACTGTCGCCGGGTGAGTGCCGCTTGGTGCAAGTCCTGGCGCAGGGCACCCGCGTCGCGGAAGTTGCGACGCGCATGGCGCTGAGCGTCGAGGGCCTGGGACGGCGCCTGGGCAACGTCTACCGCAAACTGAGCTGGGACGTGCGCAGCGGCTCGCTGTCTCTCCTGGCTGCTTGAAGTCGGCCCACTCCCGAAGCGGCTGCGCCGCTCCCCCTCAAGGGGGCCGCGCCAGCGGCCGGGCAAAACCCGCTCCGCGGCCCGTGCTTGGGGGCCCCGCGCTCAAGTTGGCGGTTGCGTGTCGATAAAACTTTGGCGCTGCGCCAGCTTGTCAGCCAGGCGGGCGAGGTTGGGATGGGGCTTGCGCCAGTCGATCTGCGGGAAGCGGAAGTCGAGGTAGCCCAGGGCGCAGCCGACAGCGATGTCGGCCAAGGACAGGTGGATGCCGGCGGCGAAGCTCTTCTCGCCCAGCCCACGGGACATCGCGATCACGGCGGCATCGACCTTGGCCATCTGGCGCTCGACCCAGGCGCCGCTGCGCTGGGCCTCGCTGCGGACGCTCCAGGTCTGTTCGAGGCGGGCCAGGATGCAGGCGTCGACGATGCCGTCGGCCAGGGCCTCCCAGGTGCGCACTTCGGCCCGCTCGCGCCCGCTGGCCGGGATCAGGCGCCCGACAGGCGACAGGGTGTCGAGGTAATCGACGATCACGCGCGAGTCGAAAACCGCCTCGCCGCCTTCCATGACGAGGCAAGGCACCTTGCCCAGGGGGTTGGACTTGAGGATCGCGTCGCTGGCCCAGACGTCTTCGAGCACCAAGTGGTAATCGAGTTTTTTCTCGGCCATGACGATGCGCACTTTGCGCACGTAGGGGCTGGTCAGCGAGCCGAGCAGTTTCATGGGGGTGTCGTTGCCGCTGTGAAGTTTGAAAACAATTCTAGTGGCCGCGGCTATTGGGTACCGAAGATGCGGTCGCCCGCATCCCCCAAGCCGGGGAGGATGTAGCCATGGTCGTTGAGCTCGCGGTCGATGGCGCAAGTGGTGACGGGCACTTCGGGGTGCAAGCCGTGGAAGTGGGCCAGACCCTCGGGCGCAGCCAGCAGGCAGGCAAAGCGGATCGAACGCGGCTGCACCGCCTTGAGCCGGGTCACGGCGGCGGCAGCCGAATGACCGGTGGCCAACATCGGGTCGAGCACGATCACATCGCGTTCGTTCATCTGCTCGGGCACCTTGAAGTAGTACTCCACCGCCGCCAGGGTCTTGGGATCGCGGTACAGGCCGATGTGGCCGACCCGGGCGCCCGGCACGACTTCAAGCATGCCGTCGAGCAGGCCGGCGCCGGCACGCATGATGACCACGAAGACGGTCTTCTTGCCGTCGATCTGCAGGCCGGTGGTCTTCTCCAGCGGGGTTTCCACGTCGACCCAGTGGGTCGGCATGTCGCGCGTCAGCTCGTAGGCCATGAGAAGGGCAATCTCATGCAACAGGCGGCGAAACCCGCTGGTGCTGCGGTCTTTGGCGCGCATCAGCGTCAGTTTGTGCTGGATCAGCGGGTGGGTCAGGTGATGGACGACGCCTGTCAGGTTCATGCCGGCCTCGCGGTTGATCGTTTGTCCGCGCCGAGGATACGACGCGAAGGCCTGGCGACGGACGGTCCACCTACAATCGTCCGCAGATGAATTTGACTGCCCTCAGCGCCCTGTCCCCGCTCGATGGCCGCTATGCCGC
Organism: Burkholderiales bacterium; assembly: GCA_031379365.1. Classification (GTDB taxonomy): domain Bacteria; phylum Pseudomonadota; class Gammaproteobacteria; order Burkholderiales; family Burkholderiaceae_C; genus CADEEN01. Next base: position 27,276 of record JANNFB010000025.1, on the reverse strand, counting down.
CAAGGTCGCGGCCCTGCGCCCCTTGCTCAGCGAATTCGGCCTGATGCACCGCCGGGTCCAGGTCGAGGTCGAGTGGTTCATCGCCCTCTCGGACGCCGGCTTGGCCGAGTTCAAACCCTTGAGCGAGGCCGCGCGCGGGCTGCTGCGCGGCCTGGTGTTGCGCTTCTCGGAAGTTGACGCGCAAGCCATCAAGGACATCGAGAAGACCACCAACCACGACGTCAAGGCCGTCGAGTACTGGCTCAAGGCGCGTTTCGACGGCCAACCCGAGTTGCGTGCCGCCGGTGAGTTCGTCCACTTCGCCTGCACCAGCGAAGACATCAACAACACCAGCCATGCGCTGATGTTGAAGGCAGCGCGCGAGCAAGTGCTGTTGCCGGCGCTCGATGGACTGGTGGGCACCTTGCACGCCATGGCGGCCGAGTTCGCCTCCGTGCCGATGCTGTCGCGCACCCACGGCCAGACAGCCAGCCCGACCACCGTGGGCAAGGAGCTCGCCAACGTGGCCGCACGCCTGGCAACGGCCCGCGCGCGCATCGCCGCCGTGCTGCCGCTGGCCAAGATGAATGGTGCGGTCGGCAACTACAACGCGCACCTCGCGGCGTACCCGGCGTTCGACTGGGAGGCCTTTTCCCGCCAGGTCGTCGAGGTGCGCCTGGGCCTGACCCTCAACCCCTACACGATCCAGATCGAGCCACACGATTGGATGGCTGAGTTGTTCGATGCCGTGGCGCGGGCCAACACCATCTTGATCGACTGGTCGCGTGACGCCTGGGGCTACATCTCGCTGGGCTACTTCAAACAACGCACCAAGGCCGGCGAGATCGGCAGCTCGACCATGCCGCACAAGGTCAACCCGATCGACTTCGAGAACGCCGAAGGCAACCTCGGCCTGGCCAATGCCGTGCTGACGCACATGTCGCACAAGCTGCCCGTCAGCCGTTGGCAGCGCGACCTGACGGACTCGACGGTGCTGCGCAACATGGGCGTGGCCCTGGGCTACACCCTGCTCGGCTGCGACAGCCTGGCGCGCGGCATGGGCAAGCTTGAGATCAACGCCGCCGCCCTGGCGGCCGATCTGGACGCGGCCTGGGAGGTGTTGGCCGAGCCGATCCAGACCGTGATGCGCCGCTATGGCGCCGCCAACCCCTACGAACGCCTGAAGGAGTTGACGCGCGGCAAGGCCATCACGCGCGAAGCCATTGCCGCGTTCATCGACACGCTGGAGGAGGTGCCGGCGGCCGAGCGCGAGCGTCTCAAGGCGCTCAGCCCGGGCAACTACACCGGACTGGCGGCGCCCTTGGCGCTGCGCTCGCGCGGCTGACCATGAGCTTCCTGGCGCGCCTGCTTGCGGCCCAGCAACGGCGTGAATCCTTGCTGTGTGTCGGCCTGGACCCAGAGCCCAGCCGTTTCCCCGAGCCCTGGCGTGGCGACCCGGCCCGCATCTTCGACTTCTGCGCTCGCATCGTCGATGCCACCAAGGACCTGGTCTGCGCCTACAAGCCGCAGATCGCCTACTTCGCAGCGCACCGCGCGGAGGACCAGCTCGAGCGTTTGATGGCCTACCTGCGCCGCGTCGCGCCAGACGTGCCGGTGATCCTGGATGCCAAGCGCGGCGACATCGGCAGCACCGCCGAACAGTACGCCCGCGAGGCCTTCGTGCGCTACCAGGCCGATGCGGTCACGCTGTCGCCCTTCATGGGCTTCGACTCGATCGAGCCCTACCTGGCCTACGACGGCCGCGGCCTGATCCTGCTGTGCCGCACGTCCAACCCGGGCGGCAGCGACCTGCAGTCGCAGGTCCTGGCCTCCGGCGACAGGCTGTACGAGCACATCGCCAAGCTTGCTGCCGGGCCGTGGAACCGCAGCGGCCGCCTCGGCCTGGTGGTTGGCGCCACCTTTGCGGCCGAAATCGCCCGTGTGCGCCAACTCGCACCGACCCTGCCCTTGCTGATTCCCGGCGTCGGTGCCCAAGGCGGGGACGCCGCGGCGGTGGTGGCGGCGGGTTGGCGGGCCGACGGCCCGATCGTGGTCAACGCTTCCCGGTCCGTGCTTTATGCCGGCGCGGGCGAAGGCTTTGCCAGCGCAGCCCGGGAAGTCGCCCGCGCCACTCGCGAGCAGCTCGCTGCCGCGCGCATCGCCAGCGTCTGAGGCACAACATGGCGCACCCGATCCCCAGTTCGACGGGCCAGCCGGCGCCGCGCCAGGACGACGAGTTCACCGAGCGGCTGTCGCGGCAGTACCTGCTGGCAGTGGCCGGCCTGAGCGGTGCGGGGGCCGTGCTCTACGGCGCTGCCCCGGTGCTGGCGTCGCAACGCTGGCTGATTGGCGGCACCTGCGCAGTACTCAGTCTGCTGGCCTGGGGCTTGGCGCGGCAGCGCTTCGGCATGAGCCGGGCGGCAGCGGTGTTGATCGTTGCGCTGGGGGTGTCGACTGCCGTGGCCGTGAGTGCCGTGGGTCTCGGATTCGGCCTGAACGCGGCCGCGCTGGGCTTCCTGGCCCTGCAAATCGGCATCGTGTCGGTGCTCGTCAGCCGCCGCAGTGCGCTCGCGCTGACGGCCGCCAGCGCACTGTTGGTGCTGGGCCTGGCGGCCCTCGAAGTTCCCGGGTGGCGCTTTTCGTTGCCCGCCGCGACAGTCCCCTCGACGCCGTTGCGTGTCATCACCCACTTGCTGCTTCTGGCCACTGGCACCGTCATCGGCTGGGTGCTGGCGCGCGCTGTCGAGCACGCCCTTCGGGAGGCCCAGCTGCGCGAGCAGCGCTTTGCTGGTCTGTTGGCCGTGGCAGCCGACTGGTATTGGGAGCTGGACGCGCAGTTTCGCTTTACCTACCTGTCGGAGCAGGCCGCAGGGTCGGTGGTGGTCGCGGTCCGTCGCCTGGGCAAGACGCCGTGGGAGATCGAGGGCTTTGGTCTCGACACCGAAGCGATGGATGCCCACCGCGCCGACCTCGAGTCGCACCAGCCCTTCACCGACCTTGTGCTTCAGCGCCTCGGCCAGGGCCGGGCGCCGCGCTGGTTTGCCGTCAGCGGTCGACCGCGGTTCGACGACCGCGGCGTTTTCCATGGCTATTGGGGTGTGGGCCGCGACATCACGCTTGAGAGGCAGACCGAGCTCGCCAGCCAGGCCTCGGAGGCGCGCTACCGGGAGCTGTTCGCACGCTCGCCGTCGGCCTTGGTACTGCACCGCAACGGCTTAGTGCTCGACGCGAACGCGGCGGCTCTGCAGTTGTTCGATGTCGACGACGAGGCGGCGTTCAAGGGGCGCAACCTGCTTGAGCTGTATGACGAGGCCGATGGTTCGCGCCAGTTGGCCGCCGAGCGCGGGCAGGCCTTGCGTCAGCTGCCGCTTGGCGACTCGATGCCGGCCTATCCCTTTGTCTTGCGCACCCTGCGCGGCCACCGCGTCGCGGCGCAGGTCAACAGCGTCACGGTCGACGCCGACGGCGGGCCGGCCATTCTGTCGATCTACCACGACGAGACGGAGCGCCTGCGCCTGGAGGCCGCGCGCCTGCGTTCCGAAGCGCTGATGACGCACCTGGTGGCCACCAGTCCCGATCTGATCACCCTCACCGACCTGGCGACCGGCCGCTATGTCATGGTCAACGAGGCCTTCGTGCGTGTCAGTGGCTGGGCGCGCGACGAGGCCGTCGGCCACACCGCGGTCGAGCTGGGTGTCTGGCCCGACGCCGAGGCCCGAGTCCGCTTCGTGCGCGATGTCAGCGAGCACGGCGAGGTGCGCGATCGCGCCGTCGAGTTCGTGGATCGACACGGCGTCAGCTTCTCGCTGCTGGTGTCTGCCGCGCGTTTCACGCTCGAAGGGCGCCAGTACCTGGTGCTCAACGGGCGTGACGTCACCGCCATCGAACGCGAGCGACTGGAACGTGAAGCGATCTTTCGCAACGCGTCGATCGGTATTGCCATGTCGCGCCGGCAGGTGTTTCAGCTGGCCAATCCCACGTTCGAGCAGATGTTCGGCTGGGCTGAGGGCGGCCTGGTCGGACAGCCGGGCAGCGTGGTGTCGCTCGATGACGCGGCATATGTCGAACTGGGTCAAGCGCTTGGGCCCGGCCTGGCGTGCGGCGAGGCGGTTGAGGTCGAGCGTCGGTTGAAACGCCGCGACGGCAGCAGCTTCCTGTGCCGCTTGATGGCGCGCGTGGTCGATCCCGAGAATCCGGCCACGGGGGGCACGATCTGGATCGCCGAAGACGTGACCGAGCGGCGTGCCGTGGATCAGGCGCTGGCGCGTGCGCGCGACGACGCGGAAGCCGCCAATCGAGCGAAGAGTGCCTTCCTGGCCAACACCAGCCACGAGATCCGCACGCCGTTGAATGGCCTGGTGGGCCTGGCGCGCCTGGCCCGTCAACCGGGGCTCGACGCAGACCGCCGGGCGCAGTACCTGCAGCAGATCGACGACAGCGCGCAGGCTCTTTCGGGCGTCATCAGCGACATCCTTGATCTGTCCAAGATCGAGGCCGGCAAGTTGCGCCTGGAGGCCGTCGACTTCGACCTGCACGCGTTGCTCGAGTCGATCGAGAATGGCTATGCGGCGCTGGCTGAAGGGCGCGCCTTGAGCCTCGAGATGCGGTTGGGCACCAGCGTGCCGCGCCGCGTGCGTGGTGATCCGGTGCGCCTGCGCCAAGTGTTGTCGAACTTTCTCAGCAACGCCCTCAAGTTCACCGAACACGGGGGTGTGCGCGTCGAGGTTCGAGCCGTCGCGGCAGGCCAGTTGCGCTTCGAGGTGCAGGACAGTGGCCCCGGCATCGAACCCTCGGTCCAGGCGCGGCTGTTCAAGCCTTTCACGCAGGCAGATGTGTCAACGACCCGGCGCTTCGGCGGCACCGGGCTGGGCTTGTCGATCTGTCGCGACCTGGCCGAGCTGATGGGCGGCCAAGTCGGCCTGGACAGCACGCCAGGCCAGGGCAGCCGTTTCTGGGCCCAGGTGCCATTGCCCGCCAGCAGCGATGCCGGTCCGGGTGATGCCTTGAAAGCCGCGCCGGACCAGCCCAGCCCCTTGGCGGGATTGCATGTCTTGGTCGCCGAGGACAACGCGGTCAACATGATGATCGCGGTGGCCCTGCTCGAGCAGTGGGGCATCGTCGTGACCCAGGCGGCAGACGGCGCTCAGGCCGTCAGCGCCGTCACCCAAGCTGCCACTGCCAACAGCGTGATTGACCTGGTGCTGATGGATGTGCAGATGCCGGTGATGGGCGGCTACGACGCCACCCGTGCCCTGCGCCAGAGCCATGACGCCAGCCGTTTGCCCATCATCGCGCTGACGGCGGCGGCCTTGACCTCGGAGCGCGACGAGGCGCTGGCCTGTGGCATGAACGACTTCCTGACCAAGCCGATCGATGCGCAGCGCCTGCACGACACCTTGGTGCGTTGGCGCCTGTCGAGCCGCGCCGCTGCCCTTTGATACGCGGTTGCGTTCAACAGCAGCCAGCTGACCCCGTCGCCGATCGGCCCTGAGCAGACGTTCTGCCCTCGCACACGAGAGATGGCGCGGGATCAGGCCGACGGGGCGCTCTGCTCCGCGAATGTCCCCCGAGTCGGGCTGCGCCCGCCTCTCCTCCTTGATTTCGCTGCGCAGAGCGCCCCGCCGTCCTGATCCGACAGGCCCGGGCTGTTCGCGGCTGGAGGCGTGCAGAGACTCGAGGCCGGGGCCGCCGGGTGCCCGCCGCAGCGAAATCAAGGGGGAGCCCTGGGCGCAGCCCAGGGCGGAGGACATTCGCGGAGGCGGGGACACGATGGCCCCGGCCGGCGCGGTGCACGAACGTTCAGGTACCAAGGCCCGCAAGCGGCCGCTAGCCGCCTTTCGTTCTGATGCGATGGAACACGATTCGGTAGGAGTCAGCCGAGAGCGTGGCGGGTCAAAAGGGCCGCCAAGCCGAGCATGGTCAGTCCGATGCCCGCGTCCAGCCAGCGCCACGCCACCGGCCGCGCAAACCAGGGGGTCAGCCAGCGCGCACCGTAGCCGAGCGCGCAGAACCACAGCGCGCTGGCCGCACAGGCGCCGAACAGGAAGGCCGGGCGCACCGATGCGGCTTGTTGCGCCCCTACCGCGCCGACCAGCATCACCGTGTCGAGGTAGACGTGCGGATTGAGCACGGTGAAGGCCGCGGCTTGCGCCAGTGCCGCGCGGCGCGACAGTGTTCCCGCATCACGTGCGGCGGCGAGGCTGGCCGGGCGCCAGGCGCGGGCCAGGGCGCGCAGCCCGTAAGCGCCCAGGAACAGGGCGCCGAAGATCGCCAGCCAGGTGCCGAGTTGGGGGGCTGTGACCAGCGCCTGACCCGCGCCCAGCACGCCGGCCGTCATCAGGAGGGCGTCGGCGCCGGCACAGAACGCCACCACCAGGCCGACATGCTCGCGCTTGAGCCCTTGGCGCAGTACGAACGCGTTCTGGGCGCCGATCGCAATGATGAGTGCACCGCCCAGCGCAAAGCCGGTGCCGGCCGCCTCAAGTGCTGCCACGGTCGATCAGGGTCCAGGCGAGCCGTTCGTCGGGCGCGTTGCGGCCGGTCTGCAGCGCCAGCAGCAGCGCGCGCGCGGCTGCCTGGCCAATCTCGAAACGCGGTGTGTGCACTGTCGACAGCGCGGGGTCGAGCTGGCGGCCCAGGCTGAAGTCACCGAAGCCCAGCAGTGCCAGCTCGCCGGGCACGGTCAGACCGCGTGCCCGTGCGGCCAACAGGGCGCCGCAGGCCAGGTGATCGTTGGCGAACGCGGCGGCCTGCACCAAAGGCTTGTGCTGTGCATCGAGCAGGTCAGCGAAGGCCATGCGCCCTGCCTCGATCGCCTCGCGGGCCGGTGCCGTGATGCGGCGAGCCGGGATGCGCTGGCGCTTGGCGGCGGCCAGGAAGCCGTCGCCGCGCTCGTGGGCGCGGAAGTCCTCCGCCACGCCGCTGTCGACATAAGCCAGCGAGCGATAGCTCCGGTCGATCAAGTGCTGGGCCATCGCCCGCCCGACCTGCTCGTGGTTGAAGCCGATCTGGGTGAAGCTCTCGGCGCCGGGCTCGGGGTGATGGTCCCAGATCTCGATCACCGGGGTGCCGCGGCCCTGGGCTTGACGCAGCAAGGCCAGGGCGCCCGGCGTGTGGCGGCGCCCGGTGACCACCAGGGCGCTCGGGAACCAGCCCAGCAAGGCGCGCAATTGCGTTTCTTCGCGCTCGGCGGAGTAGCTGGTCGACGCCAGCAGCAGCTCGCAGCCCGAGCCGTGGAGTGCGTCGGCCAGGCCCTGCACGGTTTCGGCAAAGATGGAATTGGCAATGCTGGGAATCAAAGCGGCCACCATGCGCGCGGAGCCGGCGGCCGCGCTGGCCAGCACACCGGCTTGCTTGTTCGGCAAGTAGCCAGTGGCACGCAAGGCTTCGGCGATGTTGGCGGCCGTGGTGGCCGCCACCCGGTGCGGCTCCCTCAGGTAGCGTGAGACCGTGATGGCGGTCACGCCTGCCGTGGCTGCGACGTCAGCCAGGGTCGCCCTGCCGTGGCCGCGTCGGGGTTGGCGCGACGGTGGGGGCAGGGCGGTGGGAGGCAGGGCGTCGGACATCAGGGTTTGCGTGAATGGTGCCAGAGGATCGCTGGCGTTAATGTTAGCGGTAACAAAAGCGCTGACACCACTCCAAATCCCACCCCTGCAGTTTTGATGACACGTCTGAAGACCCTCGCCGATCTGCGCAGTCGCCGCTGGTTCGCCGCCAGCGACATGCGTGCGTTTGCGCACCGCCAGCGCGCCCAGCAGATGGGCCTGCGTCGCGAAGACGTGTTGGAGCGGCCGTGCGTCGCCATCATCAACACCTGGAGCGACCTGTCGCCCTGCCACGCGCACCTGCGCGAGCGCGGCGAGGCCGTCAAGCGCGGCATCCTGATGGCGGGCGGTTTTCCCTTCGAACTGCCCGCGATGAGTCTGGGCGAAGTGATGGTCAAGCCGACCACCATGCTCTATCGCAACTTCCTGGCGATGGAAGTCGAAGAGTTGCTGCGCTCGCTGCCGGTCGACGGTGTCGTGCTGTTGGCGGGTTGTGACAAGACCACCCCCGGCACGGTGATGGGCGCCGTCAGCATGGGCTTGCCGACGATCTTCTGCTCGGCCGGGCCGATGCTCAACGACCGCTATCTCAAGTTGGGCGAGCCCGAGCGCAAGGTCGGCGCGGGCACCCACACGCGCCTGTTCTGGGACGAGAAGCAAGCCGGCAAGGTGTCCGACGCCGAGTGGATCCAACTCGAAGCGCACATGACGCGCAGCCCCGGCACCTGCAACACCATGGGCACGGCCAGCACGATGACCTCGATCGTCGAGGCGCTGGGCCTGGCACTGCCGGGCTCGACCGCCATCCCGGCGATGGACTCCGGCCACACCCGCATGGCCACGACCTGCGGCGAGCGCATCGTGCAGATGATCTGGGAAGACCTGACGCCGCAGAAGATCCTGACCCGCGGCTCTTTTCTGAACGCCGCAGCGGTGCAGATGGCCCTGGGCGGCTCGACGAATGCGGCGGTGCACATCATCGCCATGGCGCGCCGCGCCGGGGTCGACCTCACGCTGGCCGACCTCGACGCCGTCGGCCGCCGGGTGCCGGTGCTGGCCAACCTCTTCCCCAGCGGCGACCGCCTGATGGAAGACTTCCATTACGCGGGCGGCCTGCCGGCCTTGATGACGCGCATCACGGCGCACCTGTCGCTGACCGAGCGCAGCGTCAACGGCAAGACCCTGGGCGAGAACCTCCAAGGCGTGCAGGTGCTCGATGACGCCGTGATCCGGCCGCTCGACAAACCCGTGAGCCCGAACGGCGCCCTGGCCGTGCTGCGCGGCAACCTGGCCCCCGAGGGCGCGGTGATGAAGGCCAGCGCCGCCAGCCCGAAGTTTTTCAAGCACCGCGGCCGCGCCCTGGTCTTCAACAATCCGGCCGAGATGAACCAGGCCTGTGCCGACCCGCAGCTCGATTGCGACGAGAACACCGTGCTGGTGCTGCGCAATGCCGGGCCGGTCGGGGCCCCGGGCATGCCCGAATGGGGCGGCTTGCCAATTCCGAAGAAACTCTTGGCACTCGGGGTGCGCGACATGGTGCGCATCTCCGATGCGCGCATGAGCGGTACCCACTACGGGACCTGCATCCTTCACGTCAGCCCGGAGAGTGCTGTCGGTGGGCCGCTGGCCCTGGTGCAGAGTGGGGATGCGATCGAGGTGGACATCGATGAGCGCCGTCTGCACCTGGACGTCGACGACGCAGAGCTGGCCCGGCGCCGCGCGGCATGGCGGCCAGCGCCGGAGCCTTATGCGCGCGGTTTTGTACGGCTGTACCGCGAGCACGTGACGCAGGCCCACGAGGGCTGCGATTTCGACTTCCTGCAGGGCGCCGCGACGACGCCCGAGCCGGTCATCTACTGAAAGACGAGGCCATGAACCCACTGCGCCAATTGCTCAAGTCGGCCGGCTCGCGGGCGCCACTCGGCACCTGGATCATGGCAGCCAGCCCGCTTGTCACCGAGGCCATGGGCCACGCCGGTTTCGAGTGGGGCGTGATCGACATGGAGCACACGCCGCTGGACATGATGGAAGTGATCCATCTGTTGCAGGCCGCTGGCAACACGAAGATGGTGCCCATCGTGCGCGTGCCCTGGAACGACACGGTCATGATCAAGCGCGTGCTCGATGCCGGCGCCCAGACCCTGTTGATCCCTTTCATCCAGAACGCCGATGAAGCCCGGCGCGCGGTGGCCGCCACCCGCTACCCGCCCGAGGGCAACCGCGGCCTGGCCGGAATGAGCCGCGGTTCCAAGTTCGGCACCGTGCCCGACTACGCCAAGACCGCCAACAAGACTGTCGGCGCGGTGCTGCAGTTGGAGACCCCGGCCGCGGTGGCCCAGCTCGAAGCGATTGCTGCCGTGCCGGGCGTCGACTCCCTGTTCCTCGGCCCGGGCGACTTGTCAGCCGCATTGGGACACGCTGGCAATACCGGCCATCCGGATGTGATGACGGTGATGGCTGACGCCGCGCGCCGCTGCAATGCCGTGGGCATGCCCGTTGGCACCGTTGGCGGCACGCCTGAAGTGGTGGTGCAGTACCGCGCGATGGGCTTCGACTACGTGGCCATCGGCAGCGACCTCGGCTTGTTGATGCGCGGCGCCCAGGCGGCTGTGAAGGCGCTGACCACGCCCGACGGCGAAACCCATGTGCACACCCTGGCGGGCGGCACGCAAACCAGTTCAGGAGCGTACTGATGGCCGCAGTCGATCTCAAAGGCATCGTCAAGACCTACGACGGCAAATTGACCGTCATCCACGGCATCGACCTGCAGATCAAGCACGGCGAGTTCGTGGTCTTCGTCGGCCCCTCGGGCTGCGGCAAGAGCACCTTGCTGCGCATGATCGCGGGGCTGGAGACCATCAGCGGCGGCGAGGTCTGCATCGACGGCAAGGTGGTCAACGACTTGCCGCCGCGCGCGCGCGACATCGCCATGGTGTTCCAGGACTACGCCCTGTATCCGCACAAGAACCTGTACGACAACATGGCCTTCGGCCTGCGCCTGCGCAAGACGCCGGAAGAAGAGATCAAGCAGCGCGTGATGGACGCCGCCCGCCTGCTGAAGATCGACCACATGCTAGAGCGCAAGCCCGCGGCGCTGTCGGGCGGACAGCGCCAGCGCGTGGCGATCGGCCGCGCCATCGTGCGCCAGCCCAAGGTCTTCCTGTTCGACGAGCCGTTGTCCAACCTCGACGCCCAACTCCGCCACGAGATGCGCAGCGAGATCAAGCGTCTGCATCAGCGCCTGGGCGCGACCATCATCTACGTCACCCATGACCAGGTCGAGGCCATGACCATGGCCGACCGCATTGCCGTGCTGTCTGCCGGCAAGAAAATGCAGTACGACACGCCCGACAACATCTACAACCACCCGGCGGCGGTGTTTGTCGCCGGCTTCACCGGCGCACCGCCGATGAACCTCGCCGATTGCACGCTGACAGGGGGGCGCGCCGACCTCGGCGGCACCCTGATCGGCCTGCCACGCGAACTCGCCGAACGCGGCAACGGTGCGGCCAAGCTCAAGTTCGGCATCCGGCCCGAGAACATCACCCTGGCGCGCCAGAGCGAGAGCGATCTCGAGGTGCCGGCCGAGGTGTCACTGCTGGAGCCGCTGGGCGCGGAGACTCTGGTCTCGCTGAAGATCGGCGCCGCCGAGATGACCTCGCGCTGCAATGCCTCGTTCCGCGACCGGCCCGGCACCAAGCTGCCGGTCTACATGAACCCGCGCCACCTGCACCTGTTCGACGCCGCAAGCGGCGTGGCCCTGTGAGAGTTGGATTCATTGCCTGGTTGCTGAGCGGCGCCACGCTGGCGGCCGCGCAGGGCTTTCCCGAGCGGCCGATCCAGATGGTGGTGCCCTTTGGGCCGGGGGGCACGACCGACATCATGGCCCGCATCCTGGCCGACGAGTTCGGCCGCCAGCTCGGCGCCAGTGTGGTCGTGATCAACACCGCCGGCGCGGGCGGCTCCATCGGCATGGGCAACGTGGCGCGGGCGCGGCCCGACGGCTACACCCTGTCGATGACCACGGTCGGGCCGCTGACGATCCAGCCGGCCCGGCGCGACAACACCGGCTACAGCCCGGAGAGCTTCGATTACCTGTGCGGCACCTACGACGTACCGCTGATGACCATGGTGCGTGCGGACTCGCCGCACAAGACGCTGGCCGACCTGCTCAAGTGGGCCCAGGCCAACCCCGGCAAGTTCAACTACGGCAGCTCGGGCATCGGCACCGCCTTGCACATCAGCATGCTGCAGTTGTTGCGCCACGCCGGCAGCACGGGCACGCATGTGCCCTACCGCAGCACGGGCGACATGATCGTGCCGTTGAAAAACGGCGAGATCGAGGCCTTCAACGAGACCCCACCCGTGGCCGTGCAACATCAGCTGCGCGCCCTGGTGTCGCTGTCCGATGCACCGGCCCTGGGCTTCGAGGGTGTGCCCACGGCCAAGCAGCTCGGCCTGCCGGTGCGCGGCACCGTGTGGGGCGGGCTGGTGGCACCCAAGGGCCTGCCCGCCGAGGTGCGCGGCAAGCTCGAAGCCGCCTGCCAGCGGGCCACGACGACCACGCTGTACAAGGCCCGCGCCCAGGCCGCGAACAGCCCCTTGGTCTGGCGCACCGGGGAGGACTTCAAGCGCTTTTCTCTCGCCGAGTTCGAGAATTTCAAGAAACTGGTCGCCTTGAACGGCCTGCAGGAACGTTGAGACCCTTCACTTCACCGCCCGGGGCAGGCGCCCCAGTTTTCATCCCATCGACCCAGGAGACACAGACCATGATCCGTCGTACATCCCTCACCGCCCTGATGAGCGCCGTGGCGCTCGTCGCGGGCCTCAGCGCCAGCGCCACGGCCTATGCGCAGCAGACCACCCTGCGGGTTTTCTCCGGCGGCGCGAATCAGCGCCCCGACCTGATGCGCAAGCTGTTTGACCAATACCAGGCCAAGAATCCCAACGTCAAGATCGAGATCGAGACGGGCGGCGCCACGAGCGAGTTGCAGCGCCAGTACCTGAGCACGGTGTTGAACGCCAAGGACGCCGCGATCGACATCTACCTGATCGACATCGTCAACCCGGCGCAGTATTACGGCGCGGGCTGGCTCGAGCCGCTCGACGCCTACATGGGCAAGCCCGCCGATGCGATGAAGCCGTATCTGCCGGTGTATGCCAGCTCGAACGTGGTCGACGGCAAGATCGCCGCGATGCCGGCCTTCGCCGATGCGATGTTCATGTACTACCGCAAGGACTTGCTCGAGAAGCATGGCGTGAAGGAGCCCAAGACCTGGGACGAGCTCAGCGCTGCCGCGGCCAAGATCCAGAAGGCCGAAGGCAACCCGAACCTGCAGGGCCTGTCGATCCAGGGCGCGCCGATCGAAGGCGCGGTCTGTACCTTCCTGCTGCCCTACTGGGGCCAGGGCAAGGACTTCAACGATGCGTCGGGCAAGATGACGCTGGACAAGGCGGCAGCGACCAAGGGGCTGACGCAGTGGCTGTCGATGGTCGACGCCGGTGTGATCAAGAAGAACGTGGCTGAAGTCAAGACGCCCGACACCGTCAACGAGTTCAAGGCTGGCCAGGTGGTGTTCGCCATCAACTGGGGCTTCGCTTGGGACCGCTTCAAGGACGACAAGGACTCTGCCGTGCAAGGCAAGGTCGGCGTGATGCCGCTGCCGGCCATGGCCGGTGGCAAGAGCGCGACTTGTGTTGGCGGCTGGCAGTGGGCGGTGAGCGCCTTTAGCAAGAACAAGGCGGCAGCGGCCGGTCTGGTCAAGCACCTGGCCAGCCCGGAGTCGAGCAAGTTCCTGGCGGTCGAAGGCTCGCTGCTCGCGACCTACCCGGGCGTCTACACCGATGCCGATGTCGTCAAGGCGGTGCCCTGGTTCAAGGACGCGGCCAACGTGGTCATCGCCGGCAAGAGCCGTCCGATGAGCAAGGACTACGGCCAGGTCAGCGACATCATCCGCACGACGACCAGCGCCGTGCTGGCGCGCACCAAGACGCCGGCGGAAGGCGTGGCTGAGATCGAATCCCGCCTGACCCGCGTGATGCGCTAGCGCTTTGCCAGAGGGCGACACACCGCGGGCAGTGCCCGCGGTGTGTCTGCAAACCAGGAGAGATCGATGACCGGTGTGAGTCCCTTCGACAAGATGCGCGACCCGAGCGAGAAAACGCTCGGCTTCCTGCTGCTCGCACCGGCCTTCGTGCTGCTGGCGCTGATCGTCGTGTATCCGATCGGCAAGCTGATCTGGAACAGCTTCTACGATCTGCGCCTGTCGGGCGGCGGGGGCATCAAGTTCGTCGGCTTCGAGAACTACGTGCTGGTGTTCAAGGACCCCGACTTCTGGAATGCCGCCAAGAACACGGTGCTGATCACCTTGATCACGGTGCCGGGCGCCCTCGTGGTCGGCATGGGCCTGGCCTTGCTGGCGAACCTGCCGTTCAAGCACAAGTGGCCAGTGCGCCTGGCCTTGCTGCTGCCTTGGGCGTTGCCCCTGGCCTTCGCCGGCCTGATCTTTGCCTGGTTTTTCCACACCGAGTACGGCGTCGTGAACGACGTGGTGCGGCGCGTCGCGTCGCCGAGCGAGCCGGCGATGTGGCTGCTGCGGCCGAACTGGGCCTTTGCCGCCATCTGCCTGACCATCATCTGGAAGACCAGCTCCTTCATGGCGCTGATCCTGCTCGCGGGCCTGCAGATGATCCCGAAGTCGCTCTATGAAGCGGCCGAAGTCGACGGCGCCTCCCAGTTGCAGCAGTTCTGGCAGATCACGATCCCGATGCTCATGCCGTCGATCATCGTGGCGCTGATCTTTCGCACCATCACGGCGCTGCAAACTTTCGACATCCCTTACACCATGACCAAGGGCGGCCCGGGCAACAGCACCGAGACCCTGGCCATGCTGATCCACAAGACCACGATCGACTACCTCGATGTCGGCTACGGCTCGACCCTGGCGGTCTGCATGTTCGTGTTGTCGATGTTTGTCACTGCCTTCTATTTGAAGCGCATCGGGAGGAACGCATGAGAGTCGTCGCCGGGCCGTCCCAAGACAGATCACGCCTCCTAGGAGTGCCGACGCCGCAGGCGTCAAGGGGGCTGTCATGACATCTATCTGGGACAGCAAGAGCTTGCGCCTGATCGCCGCGGGCATCGTGGTCATCAACGGCTTCTTTCCGGCCGTCTGGATTCTGCTCACCTCGCTCAAGACCGAGGCCGAGCTGGTCAGCAAGCCCATCACCTACTGGCCGCACAACCCGACCCTGCAGAACTACGTCCAGGCTTTCACCGACCAGCCCCTGCTCAAGTACCTGGGCAACAGCGTGGCCGTCGCGCTGAGCGCCACCCTCTTTTCGCTCCTGGTGTCGGCGCTGGCCGCCTACGCCATTGCGCGCTTGAACCTGAAACGCCGGCAGTTGATCCTCACCTGCATCGTCGCCTCCAGCATGTTCCCGCTGGTAACGCTGCTGGTGCCGATCTTCGAGACCATGCGCACCGTCGGCCTGCTCAACAGCTACACCGCCCTGGTGCTGCCCTACATCGTGCTGAACCTGCCGGTGTGCACCCTGGTGCTGGTGAGCTTCTTCCAGAGCATTCCGAAGGACCTCGAGAACGCCGCCATGATCGACGGCTGCACGCGCATGGGCGCCCTGGTCAAGGTGGTGATTCCTCTCGCGGCGCCGGGCGTGTTCACGGCGGGCATCCTGGCCTTCGTCAACTCCTGGGACGAGTTCCTGCTGGCCCTGTCCCTGAACAGCAATCCGAACTTCCGCACCTTGCCGGTCGGCATCACGCTCTACCAGGGTGAATTCACCTTCCCGTGGCCGATCATCTCGGCCGCACTCATCGTGGCCATCGTGCCGATCGCGGTGATGATTGCGATCTTCCAGGAGCGCGTTGTCGGTGGGCTCACGCAGGGCGGATTGAAGGGTTGACAGCGTCATGAACAAGATCCGCTACGGCATCATCGGCTGCGGCAGCATGGGTCGCGAACACATCGAGAACCTGCGCGCCATGGGCGGCGCCGAGGTGACGGCCGTTGCCGACCCGACACTGGCCAGCCGCGAGCAGGCCGCGGCCCTGCTCGACGGCCAGGTGCGGCTGTTCGAGCGCCATACCGACCTGCTGGCCAGCGGCCTGTGCGACGCCGTGGTCATTGCCAGCCCGAACTTCACCCACGTCGCGGTGATGCGCGACGCACTCGCCACCGACCTGCACATCCTGGTCGAGAAGCCGCTGGTGACGAAGATTGCCGATGGCGTCGAGTTGATCGAGCTTGCCAAGGCCAAGAAGCAGGGCATCGTCTGGGTGGCGCAGGAGTACCGCTACATGCCGCCGGTGGCCGAGATGATCCGCATCGCCCACGAGGGCGGGGTCGGCCGGCTGCACCAGGTGGCGATCCGCGAACACCGCGAGCCGTTCTACCCCAAGGTCGGCGACTGGAATCGCTTCAACACCAATACCGGCGGCACCCTGGTCGAGAAGTGCTGCCACTACTTCAATCTGATGGACTTCATCCTCCGGGAGAAACCGCTGCGGGTGTTCGCTTCTGGGGGCCAGCGCGTCAATCACCTCGACGAGCAGGTCAACGGCAAGACGCCCGACATCCTCGACAGCGCCTTCGTCATCGTCGAGTACCCAAGTGGCGCGCGCGCCAGCCTGGACCTGTGCATGTTCGCCGAGAACTCGGTCGACAACGAGCATGTGGTGATCGTCGGCGACGAGGGCAAGCTGGAGTCCTTGCTGCCCTCGGGCATCATGCGCTACGGCCGGCGCGAAGACTGGGGCCGGCGCGAAGCCTGGGGCCAGCCCTCGGGCACCGGCCGCGGCGTTGCGGTGCGCCAGGTGCGCGACACCAACATCAAGTACCCGGGCCAACACTTCGGTGCCAGCTATGTCGAGCACCAGAAGTTTGCCCAGGCCGTGCGCCAGGGCTCGGCGCCCGAGATCCCGCTCGAACAACGCCTGCGCGCCGTGGCCACCGGGCTGGCCGCGCACACGAGCATCGACGAGGGGCGCGTGGTCGCCTTGAGCGAAGTGCTGCCTGCGGGCTGGTGAGCATTCGCCAAGCGCTTACGATGGGCGCGTGCAGCCCAGAAGCCGCACGCCACCGAACTCGCCACGGAGCACCATGACTGCTGTCCCCCCGACCCCCGCCCTCGAACTCATTGCCGGCGCCCTGCGTCTGGCGCTGCGCCCCGACCTCGGCGCTGCCATCGCCGGCTTTTGGCATGACACCACGCCCGTGTTGCGCAGCTGTGAGCCGATGGAACTGGTCGCCTCGCGACCCTCGGGATGCTTCCCGATGGCGCCCTATTCCAACCGCATCGGCTACCGGCACTTCCGCTGGCTCGGCCGCGACTTCACCACCGCGCCGAACTTCGATCCCGGCAATCCGCACTCTTTGCACGGCACGGTCTGGCAGGAGCCCTGGCGTGTCACCGGCGCCAACGCCACCCAGGTCGAGCTGGCGGTCACCCACCTGGCCGACGCGCACTGGCCCTTCAACTTCGATGCGACACAGAGCTTCGAGCTGAGCGAGACAGCGCTGACCATGCGCATGACGCTGACCAACATCGACGCCCGCACGCAACCGGCCGGCCTGGGCTGGCACCCGTACTTTCCCAAGCGTTCGCGCAGCCGCTTGCACGTCGAATGCAGCCAGCGCTGGGAGTCCGACCCCAGCACGCAACTGCCCACGCGGCGGGTTCAGCAGGGCAGCATCGACGCCGAGTTGCGCCACCTCGATTTCGATAACTGCTTCGAAGGCTGGCGCGGTGCGGCGAGCATTCGCGACGAGAAACTCGCGCTCAAGATCACGTCGTCGCTGCCTTACCTGGTAGTGTTCACGCCGCCGACGCGTGACTACTTCTGTGTCGAACCGGTCAGCCACGTCAGCAACGCGGTTCAGATGGGCGACCCGGCGGCCCACGGCCTCGTGTCGCTCGAAGCGGGCGAATCGATGGAGGCGTGGATGACGATCGAGGTGAAGAGACCTTGACCCTGGCTCCCATCACGCCCTTGCCTGGCGTGCCACCCAGTCTGCTCGGCGAATCGCCGCTCTGGCACCCGGCCGAGCAGGTGCTGTACTGGTGCGACATTCCCGGCCACAAGCTCAATCGCTTCGATCCGGCCAGCGGGGTTCACCGCGAGTGGGCGTTTGAAACCGATGTGGCTTGTTGCGCGCCGCTGCAGGACGGCGGCTTGCTGCTCGCGCTGCGCAGCGGCCTGGTGCGTTTCGATCCCCGCAGCGGTGAGTCCCAGCCAATGGCCAAAGCGCCTTATGACGAGGCCCAGGAGCGCTTCAACGACGGCAAGGCCGATCCGCAGGGCCGCTTCTGGGTCGGCACGATCTATGAGCCGCGCGATCCGCCACGCGCCGCGCTCTACCGCTTTGCCAGCGGGCGCCTCGACAAGGTGGCCAGCGACATCACCGTGAGCAACGGCTTGGCCTGGAGCCCGGATGCGCGCTCGATGTATTGGGCCGACACCAAAGCCCACCGGGTCTATGCCCTCGATTTCGATGTGACCGAAGGCAGCGTGTCGCAACGCCGCGTCTTTGCCGAGTTTGCCGCGCGCGCGCCCGACCAGCCCCTGGCCCTCTACGGGGGCCGCCCGGATGGTGCCGCGGTCGACGCCGAAGGGGGCTACTGGGTCGCCATGTTCGAGGGCGCACGCCTGTTGCGCTTCGCCGCCGATGGCACGCTGACGCGCGAGCTCGCGCTGCCGGTCCGCTGCCCGACGATGCCCTGCTTTGGCGGCCACGACCTGCGCACGATCTTCATCACCACCGCGCGCGAAAAGCGCCCGGCCGAGGAACTGGCGCGCGAGCCGTGGGCCGGCTGCGTGCTGCAGCTGCGCGTTGACGTGCCGGGGCTGCCAGCCCACTTCGCCAAGCCATGAGGCCACTGCCGATGCGCCTTCGCTGTTCCCCCAAAGGGGTCACGCCAGCGGGTCGGTCCTGCCGGTCCACGGCATTTGCTTGATCGAGTCGAACCATGAGCTACACCCTGTACAACTCGCTGCGTGACCGCGTTGTCTTCATCTCGGGCGGCAGCTCGGGCATCGGTGCCGAACTGGTTCGTGCCTTGGCCGCGCAAGGCGCCCAAGTGGCCTTCTGCGGCACCAAACCCGACGGCGGCAAGGCGCTGATCGACGAAGTCATCGCCGCTGGTCACACTGCGCCGTGGTACGGCGCCTGCGACGTGCGCGACGTGGTGGCCTACCAGGCCTTGCTCGGCCGAGTGGCGAAAGAGCTCGGCCCGGTCCGCGTGCTCATCAACAATGCCGGCCGCGACGATCGGCACAAGATGGAAGATGTCACGCCCGAGTTCTGGGACGACCGCCTGGCGCTCAACCTCAAGCACTACTTCTTTGCGATCCAGGCGGTGGCCCCCGGCATGGCGGCCGCCGGCGGTGGCAGCGTCATCAACATGGGCTCGGTGAGCTGGATGCGTGGGCGGCCGAACCTGGTCGGCTACACCACGGCCAAGGCCGGCATCCTGGGCCTGACGCGCACGCTGGCGCGCGAACTCGGCGCACGCAACATCCGCGTCAATGCGCTGGTGCCGGGCGCCATCGTCACCGAACGTCAAACGGCGCTGCACCGCGATCCCGTGGCCGACCAGCAGTTCCTCGATTCGCAGTGCCTGAAGATCCGCCTCGACAGCGGCCATGTGGCCCGCGCCACCTTGTTCCTCGCCGCCGACGACAGCGACGGCATGACCGGTCAGCACATGCTGGTCGATGCCGGCATCGCGCAGCAATCGGTCGTGACCTGAGCCGCCACGATGACCCGGTCCAGCGCCCCGCCTGACACCACCCGCGCCCACCTGCTGGCGTTGGCGCAGGCCGACCGGGTCTGGGACCTGGCCGTCATCGGCGGCGGCGCCACCGGCTTGGGCGTGGCGCTGGACGCTGCCGCCCGCGGCTTCTCGGTGCTGCTGCTCGAGGCCGAAGACTTCGCCAAGGGCACCAGCTCGCGCGCGACGAAACTGGTGCACGGCGGCGTGCGCTACCTGGCGCAGGGCAACATCGCCCTGGTGCGCGAGGCCTTGCTCGAACGTGCCACGCTGTTGGCCAATGCGCCGCACCTGGCCCAGCCACTGGCCTTTGTGATGCCGGGCTACCGCTGGTGGGAGCGCGAGTTCTATGGCATCGGCTTGAAGTTGTACGACGCGCTGGCCGGTGCACGTGGCCTGGGCTCGACCGAGTTCCTGACCACGGCCGAGACGCGGGCCTTGTTGCCCACGGTGCGCGCCCGCGGCCTGTCCGGCGGCGTGAAGTACTGGGATGGTCAATTCGACGATGCACGCCTGGCGGTCACCCTGGCTCGCACGGCCGTGGACCAGGGCGCGGTGCTGCTCAATCACTGCCCGGTGGTGTCCCTGCTGCGCGAGGACGGCCTCGTGCGCGGCGTGGTCGCACGCGACAGCGAGACCGGCGCCCCCCTGACTATTGCGGCCAAGTGCGTCGTCAATGCCACCGGCGTTTGGGTCGACGATCTGCGCAACATGGACCGCGACGCCGGCACGGCCGCCAAGCCCGACATCGTCGCGCCCAGCCAAGGCGTGCACCTGGTGGTCGACCGCGCCTTCCTGCCGGGCACGCACGCGCTGCTGGTGCCCAAGACCGAGGATGGCCGCGTGCTGTTCGCCGTGCCCTGGCTGGGCAAGACCATTCTGGGCACGACCGACACGCCGCGCACCGACGTCGTGCGCGAGCCCACGCCGTTCGCCGAAGAAGTCGAGTTCATCCTGCGCGAGGCCGGTCGCTACCTCGACAAGGCGCCGACGCGCGCTGATGTGCGTTCGGTCTGGGTCGGCCTGCGGCCGCTGGTCAAGCCGGGCGGTGACGACGGTGACAACACCAAGCAGTTGTCGCGCGAGCACACCGTGCTGGTGGGCCGCTCCGGCATGGTCACCGTGACGGGCGGCAAGTGGACTACTTATCGCGCCATGGCCGAAGACGTGCTCGAGCGGTGTTTCGAGCGCAAATTGCTGCCGCGCAAGGCCAAGGGGGTGACCGCCAGGTTGCCGCTGCTCGGCGCCTCGAAGCGCAAAGGCGTGTCGATGACGCAGGCCCCGGGTGAGCACCTGTACGGCAGCGAGGCCGCGCTGCTGCTTCAACTGCCCGGCGCCACCCACTGGCTGTGGCGTGACGCCGAGTCGGGCCAGGGCGCGCTGAGCGAGGCGATGGTGCGATTCGCGGTGCGGTATGAGATGGCGCGCACGGTCGAGGACGTGCTGGCGCGGCGCTCACGTCTGCTTTTTCTCGACGCGGCGGAAGCCGCACGCCAAGCCGGCGCGGTGGCCGCCCTCCTGGCCGAGGAACTCGGCCCCGGCTTCGATGCCGCCGCATCGCAGCGGGCATTCGAGGCCCTCGCAGCGCAGTACCAGCGCCTGCCGTGATTCATATGCAGTGGCGTTCAACAGCATCCATCTGACCGGTGCCGATCGGTCCCTTGCAGTCGTTCGCCCTGGCGTGCGAGCAATTGCGCGAGATCAGGCCGGCGGGGCGCTCTGCTCCGCGAATGTCCCCCGAGTCGGGCTGCGCCCGCCTCTCCTCCTTGATTTCGCTGCGCAGAGCGCCCCGCCGTCCTGATCAGACAGGCCTGAGCTATTCGCAGCTGGAGAGCCTCCGAGATTCGAGGCCGGGGCTGCCGGGTGCCCTCCGCAGCGAAATCAAGGGGGAGCCCTGGGCTCAGCCCAGGGCGGAGGACATTCGCGGAGGCGGGCGCCCGGCAGCCCTGGCCGGCGCGGCCCACGAACGTGCGGGAACGAAAGTCCGCAAGCGGCCGCGAGCCGCTTATCGTTTCGATGCGATTGAACGCGATTCGGTATCAGGCCCCGGCCCAGCACCGCTGCGGAGCCAACTCCGCGAGGCACCTCGGGGGTGGTTCGGTCAGCTGTCGCCGTACTTGACGGAGCAGCCGTAGGCGCGCGTTACCGGCTGGGCCACCGCTTTGCCTGCCAGCACATCGGCCAACGCGGCATTGACGAAGTTCTTCGCGGTTTTCACATCGGCCGGGTTGGCGCTCGGCTTGTCGTCGATGGCGCCCGCGTAGACCAGGCTGCCCTTGGCATCGATCACGTACATGTGCGGCGTGGTGCGCGCACCGTAAGCGCGGCCCATCTTGCCGTCGCTGTCGAGCAGGGTGGCGGTCGGGGCGGCGCTCTGCGCCTTCATCCAGGCAGCCATCTCGGTCGGCTTCTTGAAGTCGGTGTGGCCGGTGTGGGTCGAGTTGACGGCCAGCCAGACCACGCCCTTGGCGGCGGCTGCTTTCTGCGTGCCCTGCATGTTGGCGCTGTCGTAGTGCTTGCGCACGTAGGGGCAGTCGGGGTTGACCCACTCGAGCACGACGGTCTTGCCCTTGAAGTCCGCCAGAGAAATGGCCTTGCCTTGCGTGTCGGTGACGCTGAAGGCGGGTGCCGCCTGGCCGACCGTGGCCGCGGCGGCGCGGGCGGGCGCCACACTGGCAACAAGGGTCAGGCCGAGGATCCAGGGGGCAAGGGCATTGAACTGCATGGCATCGACTCCAAAGGGTGCGCGATGGAAGGGTCAGGGGCTCGCAAGCGCATCGCGCATCACTTGCGGGCTGAGCAACTCGGGCAAGAGGGTGGGCAAGGACTGGCCGGGTTTGTAGATCGCGTACACCGGCACGCCATTGCGACCCAGGCGTGTCAACTCGGCGCTGATCGCGGCGTCGCGCCGGGTCCAATCCGCGCGCAGCAAGACCACACGCTGCGCATCCAGGTCGGCCAGCAGCGCGGCATTCCCCAGCGTCGTGCGCTTGTTGACCTGGCAGGTCACGCACCACGCGGCAGTGAAGTCGACGAAGACTGAGCGCCCTTCGGCGTTCAGCGCTGCGACGCGCTCGGCGCTCCAGGGTTGCCAGCGTGCCTCGGCGCTGGCTGCCGGTACGGCGGCGCTGGCTTCGCGCCAAGTCGGCAGCGCCCAGGCCATCGCAACGGCCACCAGCAAGACCCCGGTCGTGCTCCAGGCGGCGCGGGCAATGCGACCGCCATCAATCCGACCCCAGGCCCACAGGGCGAAGGCCAGCGCCACCAACAAGGCCAGCAGCGCCGCGACGCCGTCGATGCTGGTCTGCTGGCCGAGCACCCAGGCCAGCCAGACGACGGTGGCCAGCATCGGGAAGGCCATCGCCGTCTTGAACGTCGCCATCCAGGCGCCGGGTTGCGGCATGGCACGCGCCATCCCGGGCCAGGCGCAGGCCGCCAGGTAAGGCAGGGCCATGCCAGCGCCAAGTGTGGCGAACAGGGTCAAAGCGGCGGCGGGCGGCAGGGTGAAGGCCACACCCAGCGCCGCGCCCATGAAAGGGGCCGTGCAGGGCGAGGCCACGGCCACGGCGAGGACGCCCGTCAGGGCCGAGTCGGCCAGTGGGTGGCGCAGGCGCATAGACGCCAGGCCACTGGGCAGCATGGTGCCGAACTCGAACAGGCCCGCCAGGTTCAGCGCGATCAAGGTGAACAGAACCGCCAGTGCCGCGATGAACAGCGGCGACTGCAACTGAAAGCCCCAGCCGATCTGCTCACCGCCGGCGCGCAGCAACAGCAGCAGGGCGGCCAAGCCGACGAAAGACAGCACCACGCCAGCGCTGTAGGCCAGGCCGCCGGCGACCAAGGCGCGCCGACTGTGGGCGTGGCCGGCGAAACCGAGCAGCTTGAGCGACAGGATGGGGAAGACGCAGGGCATCAGGTTGAGCAGCGCGCCACCGATCAAGGCGAACACCAGTGCAAGCGCAAAGCCTTGCTGGGGCGCGGCGACGCTGACGGGCTGTGGCTGCGCCACCGCTGCGGCCTCCGCCCCGCCTGTGCCGGGGGCGGCCACGGCGGGCCAGGTGCCCGCGATTGGGAAGCTGATCTGCACTCCCGCGGCGGCGCCGGGCGCGACCAGCACCGCGTTCATCGCCGAGGGGCTCTCGAAGCGCTGCGAGGAGGTCGTGACTTGGGCCGACCAGGTGGCGCCCTCCCAGCGCGCAATGACCGGCGCGGCAGGCTCGATCACGCCGGCCGTCTCGGCAAAGAAGGTCAGCGAGCGGCCCTGCAGTGCAGAGGGCAGGCCGCTGACAACGAGCTTCAAGACCTTGCCCTCTTGCGCCAACTCGGCGCGCGCCACAGCCCCGGACGCTGCCTGCGGCGCGGCTGCGCGGGCGCCGTCGAACGCGGCGGCATGCACGGCCGTGCTGGCCTGCGCCGGCAGGCTGAGCGCGAACTCACCTTGCTGTGGGATGCAGATGTCCTTGCAGACCAGCCATTGGGCGCTGAGCTTGATGTCCAGCGTCGCGGCTGCGAAGCCGGCGCCAACGGTCAGCGGCACCGGCAGCAACACCCGGCCCTCGTAGCCGTAGTTCATCAGCGGCCCCACCGGCAGCTGCTGGGGTGTCGGCCAGACGATCTCGCCCGCCTGCACGCTGTTTGGCAACTGCCAGCTGAGCGTTGTGGGCAGGCCGGAATCGCCCGGGTTCTTCCAGTAGGTGTGCCAGTGCGGTTGGTGCGCGATCTGCAGGCCAAGCCAGACCGGCTTGCCCGCGCCGATGCCCTCAGGCGCGTGGGCCACCAATTCGGCGCGCACTTGCTCGGTGGTCACCACCGCCCCCGCAGCGTGGGCCAGCCCGGCCAGGCAGGACAGGCCGGCAATCAACAGCAGACGGGGCAGCAGCGGCATGGAGGGTGATCGCGATGGGTGAAGTTCATGGGGTCAGAGCATGCGCAGGCGGGACCGGTTCCGCAAGCAAGCATCACACGCTGCCTGCACGCTGGCGCCGGCCGCGCCGCAACACTCGCCAATGCAACCACAAGCGTGTGCCGCTGCGCACCAGAACGTAACCGGCGAGCGAACCGCCCACCGCAAACAACGCCATGCCCAAGACGGTCGGCCAACCCAAGGCCTGCACTGTCGCCAGCCAACCGCTGGCACCCGGCGCGGCTGCAGCCGGCTCGACGAACAAGGAGCCCGCCTGGTAGGCCAGCCACAGCCAGCCGCCGATCGTGAACGGGTTGGTGATGAAGGTGATGGCCGCGGCCACTGGAATGTTGGCGCGCCACCACACGCAGTGGGCTGCGGCAAAGATGATCTGGGCGAAGGGCACGGCAAAGGCCCAGAACAAGCCGATGGCCACGCCCCGGGCCATGGCTTCCGGCCGGGCATGCCACAAGCCCGGCTCCTCCAGGCGGTGCGCGATGGGGCGCAGCCAACGGTGGCGCATCAACACCGCCTTGTCGGGCGCCTGGGCCTTGAACTGCGCCTTCAGCGTGGACCAGGTGGAGGGAGAGGAAGGATCGGGTGGCGACACGTGGAGCAGCCCTGTGATGCAACAGGGCATTGTGTGTCGCGTGGCCTGAGACTGTCGAAGTCCGCGGGTTAGCCCGTATAATCCCGCGGCTTTGCTGGACGCATTCGTGGCCCCGACCCCGTCAGACCGAAAACTCGGCTCCGACCCTTGGGCGGGCGACACCGATGAGGCCGCCAAAGCGCCATACAAGGCCCTGAGCCGCGAAGAAGCGCAGGCCCTGATGGCAAACAACCCGCACGCGGTGTCGCCGTGGCGGGTGATCGCGGTGCAAGTCGCGGTCGGTGTGGTTGTGGCCCTGGTTTCGGGCCTGGCCACGGGGCGGTGGGATGTGGTTTGGTCGGCGCTGTATGGCGCCGGCGTAGTGGTGGTGCCAGGGGCCTTGTTGGCGCGTGGCATGACCAGCGCTCTCACGAGCGTGACGCCTGGCGCCAGCGCTATCGGCTTCATGTTCTGGGAGATGGTGAAGATAGGTGTTGCGGTCGTCCTGCTGGTGCTGGCGAACCGCATCGTGCAGCCGCTGAGCTGGCCGGCCTTGCTGGTCGGTCTGGTGGTCTGCACCAAGGTGTATTGGCTGGCGCTTGCGTGGCGACGGCGGTAGAGAACAAACGAACAAGACGGGATCGCTCGAAACATGGCAGCCGAAGGTCACGCCCCCAGCGCAGGTGAATACATCGTTCACCACCTGCAGCATTTGCAGAACAAGAAGCAGACGGCGGTTGTCGACTTTTCCGTCGTCAACC
Source organism: Burkholderiales bacterium (assembly GCA_031379365.1). GTDB lineage: Bacteria > Pseudomonadota > Gammaproteobacteria > Burkholderiales > Burkholderiaceae_C > CADEEN01. Next base: position 1,710 of record JANNFB010000025.1, on the reverse strand, counting down.
TCGATTCGATGTTTTGGGCCATCACCATCGGCGTGATCGGCTGCTGGTTGCTATGGCGCGCTGCGCGCAGCGCCACGTCGGGCGTGCCGGGCCGCTTCCAGGCCGCGGTGGAAATCCTCGTCGAGATTGTCGACACCCAGGCCAAGGGCATCGTCCACAACGCCGCCAGCCGCAAGCTGGTGGCACCTCTGGCGCTGACGGTGTTTGTCTGGATCTTCCTGATGAATGCGATGGACCTGCTGCCGGTCGATCTGCTGCCTGCCATCTGGCACGTGGCCGGCCCGGCCATGGGCGCTAAAGACTACATGCGCGTCGTGCCGACGGCCGACTTGTCGGTAACCATGGGCTTGTCGCTGTCGGTCTTGTTGGTCTGCCTGGCCTACAACGTCAAGATCAAGGGCGTCGGTGGCTGGGCGCACGAACTCGTCAGCGCGCCCTTCGGCACCAGCAAGAACCCGATTGCCGCGCTCATCCTCGGCGTGGTCAACCTGGCCATGCAGTTGATCGAGTTCGTGGCCAAGACCGTCAGCCACGGCATGCGGCTGTTCGGCAACATGTACGCCGGCGAGTTGATCTTCATGCTGATCGCTCTGCTCGGCGGCGCTTTCACGCTGTCGGCAACTGGTTTCGCGCTGGCGCTCTTGCATGTGGTCGCCGGCAGCGCCTGGGCCATCTTCCACATCCTGATCATCACCCTGCAAGCCTTCGTGTTCATGATGCTGACGCTGGTTTATGTCGGCCAGGCCCACGACGCACACTGACCCGTTTTCGTTTTCCTTTCCTTCATAAACCAAACTCATCCTCTAGGAGTCATCATGGAAGTCATCAGTTTTGTCGCCCTCGCCGCCGGCTTGATCATTGGTCTGGGCGCGCTCGGTGCCTGTATCGGCATCGGCATCATGGGCAGCAAGTACCTCGAAGCGGCTGCGCGCCAACCCGAGCTGATGGGCGAGCTGCAGACCAAGATGTTCCTGCTGGCCGGCCTGATCGACGCGGCCTTCATCATCGGTACCGGCATTGCGCTGTGGTTCGCCACCGCCAATCCGTTCATCGCTCAGATCGCCAACCTGCCGAAGTGAACTGGCCCACCCCCGGAGCGGCGCAGCCGCTCCCCCTCAAGGGGGCAACGCCAGCGGCCCGGCAAAGCCGGGTCCGCGGCGTTTGCTTGGTAAACCCCGCGTGTAAGGCAAGCAAGTGAACATCAACGCTACCCTCATCATCCAGATGATCGTGTTCGCGATCCTGGTCTGGTTCACGATGCGATTCGTGTGGCCCCCGATCACCGCTGCGCTCGACGAGCGCGCGAAGAAGATCGCTGAAGGCTTGTCGGCCGCCGACAAGGCCAAGGCCGAGCTGAGCAACGCCAATGTGCGCGTCGAGCAGCAGCTCTCTGCCGCGCGCGGCGACGCCACCAAGCGCCTGGCCGATGCCGAGCGCCTGGCGCAGCAAATGGTCGAAGAAGCCAAGACCCGCGCCAGCGAAGAAGGCGCCAAGATCGTGGCCGCGGCCCGTGCCGAGGCAGCGCAGGAGTCGATCAAGGCGCGCGAAACACTGCGTGACCAGGTCGCCGCGCTGGCCGTCAAGGGCGCCGAGCAGATCCTGCGCAAGGAAGTGAACCCCGCCGTTCACGCCGATTTGTTGGGCCGCCTGAAAGCCGAGCTCTGACATGGCCGAGCTTGCCACCATCGCCAGGCCTTACGCTGACGCGCT
>JANNFB010000297.1:0-3544 GCA_031379365.1 Burkholderiales bacterium | reverse complement strand
GGCTGGAAGCACGTGGGTTTTCGCGCGCTGCGCCTGACCGGCGGCGACAGCGAGCGCATCGCCACCGGCGCACGCGAGCTGTGCCTCGTGGTTTTGGCGGGCTATGTCGACGTCAAGGTCGGCGGCCAGACCTTCGAGGAGCTCGGCAACCGCGACAGCGTGTTCGACGAGCGCGCACCGGCGGCGCTCTACGTGCCGCCGCAGCACGAGGTCACGATCCTGGCCGACGGCCCCGCCGAAGTGGCGCTGTGCAGCGCGCCCTGCGACGCCCAGCCGCGGACTGTGAAGCTGCTCGACCCCGCAACGATGCGCCGCAGCACGCGCGGCCAGGGCAGCAACACGCGCTATATCTGCGACATCCTGCCGCACGACGACCCCACCGCCGCGCACCTGCTGGTGGTGGAAGTACGCACGCCGGCCGGCCATTCATCGAGTTACCCGCCGCACAAGCACGACAGCGAAGACCCGCCGACCGAGACCCAGCTCGAGGAAACCTACTACCACCGCCTGAACCCGCCGCAGGGCTTCGCCTTCCAGCGCGTTTACACCGACGACCGCAGCCTCGACGAGGCCATGGCGCTCGAAGACCATGATGTCGTCATGGTGCCGCGCGGCTACCACCCGGTGGTCGCGCCGCACGCCTACGAGCTCTACTACCTCAACGTGATGGCCGGGCCGAACCGGCTGTGGGTCTTCCGCAATGACCCCGCGCATGAGTGGATGCTCACAAGGTGAAGACGCGTTCGGCAAGCTGACGTGCGCCTGACGCCGGCGCGGAGCGAGCCGTTGCTCCCCCTGCTTCTAGTTGCGCAGGCCTAGAGCGTGGCATCCCAGCAAAAAGCGACTTGCATTGCGGCCGCGACCGGGTAAATTGAGGACTTGCTGCAGCGCAGCAATCGGGATTGACGCCCGACCTCATGCTCCCGGAGCCCGAAATGCATTACACGGAACCGTTCGCCGCTGCGTCCAACGCCCACTTCGAGCCGGCGGAGGGGTCTCTCCGCCAGGTTCAGGTGCGGCCGAGCAAGCACTCCACGCCCAAGAGCACCTGGCCGCATCACCTGCAACTCGGCCTCGAGGATCTTCTGGGCGACTTGCGGCATGCCCGCCGCAGCGGTGACCTGGGCCGGCTGGCCTTGCTGTCGTATTGCGAAGTGCGGCGTTGGGCCCGTCTGGCGGGCGATACCGGCCTGGCCGAGCACTCCTCGCAACTGATCACAGAGGGCCCGCATGCCAACCGCGAGCAGTTCCTGGCCCACGTCGACGCACTGATCGGTGAGCTGGAGCGCCTGCGCTCCGGGCCGCTGTCGGTCGGCGCCAGCCCCCCACAGAACTGACGTTCGCCGGCCTCAGGCCTGCCAGACCCCGTACCCAACCTCGCGCAAGCCGATCGCCAGTTCGACTTCCATTTCGCGCGCCGCCTCGTAGGGCATCGGGTTGTAAACCTCGTACAGCGCCGGCACGAGGCGCAGGCCGTAGGTGAAGACGTAGCGGTTGGCCTGGATGCCGGCCTTGTGGCGGTCGAAGCGCAGGTCGGGGTCCAGGCCCGTCATGCCGACATAGACGAAGGGCTTGCCGAGTTGGTAGTCGGGGTTGGCCTTGCGAAACCCGGCCTCGTTCCAGACCCTGTCGTCCAGCGCCACGACATAGACGTGGTGGTGGTGACGGCGGCCGCGTTTGGCCGGGGGTTTGGCAGGCATGGCTCAATTCTGCGTTGCGCAGGCAAGCCTACTGGGCAACCCGGTGGCGCGGCAGCCGGCGTCGGGTCATCATCGCGGCACGATGTTCAAGCCCCGGAGACAAGCCATGAACCCCCGCCTGATTGCCACCGCGCTGACCCTGCTGACCGCAGCGGCCGTCCAGGCCCAGCCCTGCCCCGAGAAGAACCTGATGTACTGGCAGGCGTTCCCGCCCGGCGGCGAGTCCGACATCTCGGCGCGCCACCAGCAGATGGTGCTGAAGAAGAAGTGCCCGGCCGTCGACACCGTGGTGCAGTACAAGGCCGGCGGCGGCGGTGCGGTGCTGTGGAGTTCCGTCAACACCCTGCCGGCCGATGGCGTGACCGTGTACGGCGTCAACCTGCCGCACCTGGTGCTGCAGCCGATGGAGGGCCAGGTGCAGTACAAGACCGAGGACCTGACCCCGGTCTACTGGTACCACTACACGCCCGACGCGCTGGTGGTGCCCGAGGCCAGCCCGTTCAAGACCTTCGCCGACTTTCTCAAGGCGGCCCGCGCCACGCCCGACAAATTCAATCTCGGCGGCTCGGCCCTCAACTCGGCCAACCACGCCGCCCACGAGCGCCTGAACGCCGATTTCAAGATCAAGACCACCTACGTGCCCTACAAGGGCACGGGCGACCTGGCCAACGCCGTGCACGGCGCGCAGGTCGACGGAGCGCTGACCTACACCGTCTTCGCCATCAACAACAAGACCCGCGTGCGCGCCCTGGCCGTGGCGATGGAAAAACGCCACCCCCTTCTGCCCGACGTGCCGACCTTCAAGGAACTCGGTGTCGACTGGGTCGACGGCGCCTACCGCGGCATCGGCGTGCCCAAGGGCACCTCGCCCGAGGCCAGGAAGCGCTTGTCGGACCTGTTCGCCTCGCTCAACGCCGACCCCGAGATGAAGGAGCTGGCGGCGAAGAGCGGCTTCAAGCTGATCAACGTCGGCGTCGACGGCATGGACGCCTTCATGAAAGAGCGCGCCCGCGTCTACACCGGTGTCGGCAAGCGCATGGGTCTGGGCAAGTAGCGCGCGGGCCGGCGCCAGCCGGCGGCTCAATCGGCCTTCGCGCCGCTGTCCTTCACCACCTTGCCCAGGCGCGGCACGTCGGCCTTGATAAGCGCGGCCAGCTCGGCCGGCGGCATGCCCGAGATGTCGAGGCCCAGATCGGTCAGACGCTTGGCCACGTCGGGCATCTTCAGGATCTTGCCGATCTCGGTGTAGAGCCGGTCGACGATGGGCTTGGGCGTGCCCGCCGGCGCGAACACGGCCTGCCACGAACTCAGCTCGTAGCCCGTGAGACCGGATTCGGCCATCGTCGGCACATCGGGCGCGACGCTGGAGCGCTGCGCGGTGGTGACCGCCAGCGCGCGCAGCTTGCCCGACTTGATGTGCTGGATCACCGTGGTGATGTTGTCGACGGCGACGGGCAGGGTGCCACCCAGCAGTTCGGGAATCATCGGCCCGCTGCCGCGGTAGGGAACGTGCTGCATCTTCACGCCGGCCATGCTGTTGAACAGCTCGCCCGAGATGTGCTGCGAGGTGCCCACGCCGGCCGAGCCGAACGAGTACTTGGTCGGGTTGGCCTTGAGCAGGGCAATGAACTCGCGCAGGGTGTTGGCCGGCACACTGGGGTGGACCACCAGCACGTTGGGCAGCGTGACGTACATCGTGATCGGCTCGAAGCTCGTCACCGGGTCGTAGGGCAGCTTGTCGTACAGCGTGGCGTTGATGGCGTGCGAGCTGATCGTGCCGCCACCGATGGTGTAGCCGTCGGGTGCGGCGCGGGCCATCTCGGCCGCGCCGGCCGAGCCGCCCT
>JANNFB010000331.1:0-3366 GCA_031379365.1 Burkholderiales bacterium | reverse complement strand
CCCGACACGAAGGCATAGACCAGAAAGGGGATCGACAGCGGCATCAGCAGCGCGAGCGTGCCGGCCACGGCGACCAGGGCCGCCGCGAAGCCACGGCTGTAGCCGCGCGCGAGCATGGCAGGAATGACCAATGAGCCGATCGCGGCGGTGTCGGCGATCGCCGATCCTGAGACGCCGCCGAAGAGCAGGCAGGAGATCACGGTGACCACCCCGAGGCCGCCGGGCAACCAGCCGAACAGCACGTTGGCAAAGGCCACGATGCGCTTGCCGACGCCTCCTTGGGCCAGCAACTCGCCGGTGAAGACGAAGAGCGGCACGGCAATGAGGATGAAGGGCTCGACGCCGCCGATGAAGGACAGGAAGACGCTTTCCAGCGGGTACTGCATGCCGTAGATCACGACGATGCCGGCCGTGGTGGCCAGCAGCGCGATCATGAGCGGGATGCCGGCCAGGGCCAGCGCGAAGAATGAACCGAAGATGACCAGTGAAAGCATGTCGGTGCCCGCGCTTCAGTCCGCCGGATAGCGTTGTTCGCGCGGCACGCCGCGCAGGATTTGCAGAAGGTCCCAGCCGACGAAGGTGGCCATCAAACCCATGCCCAGTGGCAAGGGCATGTACTGCCAGGCCATCGGCCACTCGAGCGTCGTCAGGGTGGTGGTCCAGCTGCCGCGAACGATGCCCAGGCCGTAGAACAACACCACGATCAGCACCCCCAGGCTGAAGGTCTGCACCGCGGCATCGGCCCAGCGTCGGCGCGGCAGGCTCAGCTTGTCGAGGAACTCGTTGATCGACATGTGGGCACCGCGCTGTGCCGCCGCCGCACCGCCGAGGAAAGTCACCCAGACCATCAGCAACTCGCCGAGTTCGGTGAGCCAGGCGAGGTCCTTGCCCACCGCATGCAGCACCACGTTGATGAAGATCAGGGCCGCCAGCAGGGCACCAATGCAGATCACCGCGGCATCCACCAGCCGGCCGAGCCAATGCAACCAGCGGGGTGGGGGCGCCAACGTCGTCACGGCGGCAGCGGGTGTGGGTTCGACGGCCTGCATGGTGAGCCCCTCCGCCTGCGCTACTTCACGGCCTTGCGCACGGCGGCGGTTTCCGCCAGCACCAGGTCCACATCGGCGCCGTACTTTTCGCGCGCCTTGGCATACACCGGCTCGACCGCCTTGCGGAAGGCCGCGATATTGGGCTTGCGGTTGACCTTGGCGCCCTTGGCCGTCATCTCATCCAGCAGCTTGTCGTCGTTGTCGCGGATCGAGTTGCGCTGGAAAGGCGCTACTTCCTGCGCCGCGCGGGTGATGGCCTGCTGGTCGGCGGGCGACAGGCGCTGCCAGGTCTTCTCCGAGATCGCCAGTGGAATCGGGCTGTAGACATGGTTGGTCAGCGTCACGTGGGGCGCCACCTCATAGAACTTGTTCGACGCGATGGTGTCGATCGGGTTCTCCTGCCCCGACACGGCGCCCTGCTGGATCGCCAGGTAGACCTCGGGCAGCGGCATGATCTGGATGCCGAAACCCATGGCTTCGAGCTGCCAGCGCATCATCTCGTTGGGAAAGGTGCGCAGCTTCTTGCCCTTGGCATCCTCGGGCCCGTTGAGCACATCGCGCGTCGTCATGTTGCGGAAACCCGCCTCCCATGTCGCGAGGATGCGAAAGCCCTTGGTGGGGGCCTTGTCGAACTGGGCCTTGAGCCACTTCGACTCGTCATAGAACTTCCAGCCCTGGGCATAGGTGTCGAGGATGAAGGGCATCATCATCACGTTGAGCGAAGGAATCTGCGCCGCGTAGGTGCCGGTCGAGGTCACCGTGAAGTCGATGCCGCCCAGTGCGAGTTGCTCGACGTTCTTGGGGTCGTTGCCGAGCTGGCTGCAACAGAACACCTGGACCTTGTAGCGGCCCTGCGTGTAGTCCTCGACCTTCTTCGCGAACACCTGGGCTGCCGCCTGGCGCGCGCCTTGCTGCTGATCGGTGTGGCTGAACTTGAGGATGGTCTGGGCCAGCGCCGGTGTGGCCAGGCCGAACGCCAGGGCCATTGCGGCGGCCAGGCTCGTGCGACGGATCAAGTGTTTCGATTGCATGTCGTTTCCTTCCAAGGCTACGGTGGGACGGTGACTCAGATGGCGCCGTGCGCTGGCGCCTTCAGTGGGTTGAAGTCGGCCAGCACGACGCGGCAATGCGTGGCGGCCGAGTGATAGACCGCCGCTTGCACACGCAGGTTGGCCAGGTACTCGCGGGCGGTGTTTTCGAGCGGCGCGCCCGACAGGAAGTGCGCGACGACGTGCCGCTGCAGCCACTCGCAGGCGCCGCCACCGAAGGTGTTGTCGGGGCCGCGGTCGTAGACATGTTCGACCTCGGCGCCCTGGTGCGGCTTCCACCACAGGCGCGCTTCGCCGTCCAGGCGCAGCACGCCACCCGCGCCTTCGATCCAGGCCTCGCCCATGGTGCGGCGCGGGTTGCTGGCAACGTGATCGTTCAGGCGGTTGCCATCGAACAGACCGGTGGCGCCGTCGCCGAACTCGAACACGATGACGCCGGCATCCTCGCCCGCGATCACCGGGTTCAGGCGGCGCAGGGTGGCGTACACCGCGGTCACCTCGCCCGCCAGGTAGCGGAAGGTATCGATCCAATGGATCGCCGTTTCCTTGACCAGGAACTGTGGCATCTGCTGGAAGTAGGGCTGGCGGTCGAGGTAGGCACGCGGGCCCTGCCCGTCGCCCGGACGCAAGCGGAAGGCCACGCTGTGCAGCGTGCCGAGCGCACCAGCGTCGATGTGTCTTTTGGCTTCGCGGTACCAGGGCTGCCAGCGGATGTTCTCGTGCACCACCAGCGGTACGCCCGCCGCTTCCGCCAACTCGGTGATGGCCACCGCATCGGCATGGTCGCGGCCGAAGGGTTTCTGGCAGATCACCGGGATGCCGGCCGCGACGCACTGTGCCACGAAGCTGCGGTGCGTCTCAGGCGGCGTGATGATGTCGACGAGCTGCGGCCGCGTGACGGCCAGCGCGTCGTCGAGGGAGTCGAACACGGCGCCGATACGGAAGCGCTCGGCCAGCAGCCGCGCCTTGGCAAGGTCGCGGTTGACGATGCCGACGCATTCGACCTCGGCCATGCGCTGCCAGCCCAGGTACTGGAACTGGCTGAAGTAGCCGGCACCAACGCCGAGCACGCGCAGTTTGTTCACGGCACCGGGGTATCAGAGATTGGCGACCACGGCCGCCGCGAGGGCCGCCGTGCCATCGCGGCCGCCGAGTTCGCAGGGCAGCAGGCGGCCCGATGCAAAGACCGTGTCCACCGCCTGCTCGATGCGCCGGGCCGCCGCGGCGAGCGCCGGGTTGGCGTGCTGCTCGGCCAGCCAGTCGAGCAT
>JANNFB010000313.1:0-17531 GCA_031379365.1 Burkholderiales bacterium | reverse complement strand
CCAGGTGCTCGAGTGCTTGGCCCGGGACCTGCGACTGCGTGATCTGCCGGTGATCGTGACCTCGGCGGTGGAAGGCATGGACAGCGTCGTGCGCTGCCTCGAATGCGGCGCCGAGGACTACCTGCCCAAGCCGGTGAACCCAGTGCTGCTCAAGGCGCGCATCGGTGCCAGCCTGGAGAAGAAGCGCCTGCGCGACCAGCAGAAGGAGCTGGTGCGCCGCTTCGCCACTCGCGAAGTGGCTGAAGACCTCGACGCCTCGGGCTTCAAGCTCGGCGGCCGCCGCCTCGAGGCCACCGTGATGTTCAGCGACATCCGCGGCTTCACGACCATGGCCGAGGCGATGGCGCCGGAAGAGACCATCGAACTGCTGAACACCTACTACACGCTGATGTTCGACGCCATCAGCAGCCACGGCGGCGTCGTCAACCAGATGATCGGCGACGGCCTGATGGCCATCTTCGGTGCCCCGCTGGCGCTGGCCGACCCCTGCGGCAGCGCGGTGCGCGCGGCCGAGGAGATGCAGGAGATGGTGGCGCTGTTCAACCTCGAGCCCGACCGCGCCGGCAAGCCGGCGATCCAGATCGGCGTCGGCATCGCCTCGGGCTCGGTGATTGCCGGCTACACCGGCACCGACCAGCGCGCCACCTATACCTGCGTCGGCGACACCGTGAACCTGGCGGCGCGGTTGGAGGCCCACACCAAGGCGGCCGGGTGGTCGATCCTTGTGGATGGGCCGACGCAGGCGGCGCTTGGCACCACGGTGGCCACGCAGGCCTTGGGGCCGGTGGTTTTCAAGGGCAAGACGGTGGCTGTCGACGTCTTCTCGATCGGCCGCGCGTAGCGAGGCGACGCCGGCTCTGCGCCGGGCTGGATGTCAGGCCGGATCGAGACTGCTCAACGGACCGTCGTCGAGTTGCGCCAGCAATTGACGCAGCGTGGCGGCATGGGACTCGTCGTCGGCCGAGCCCAGCGCATCGAGCAACACCTCGCGGATATCGTTCGATGTCACGAGCTCCATGTCCCATTCCGGGAACAGCCGCTCGCGCACCTCTTCGCTCTCGCTCAGCGACACGACCTGGTCGTGCCGCGGATCGGTCTTGAGCGTGGCCATCAATTCGAGCACGTTGTCGCGCGGGCCTTCGAGCCATTGGAAGAAGACACCGCTGCCGAACACCAGCAGGCCGGTGATGCCGCGCGCCGGGTTGTGCCGCCGCGACGAGGCGATGATGCGCGCCACGGCGGCGTCATCCACGCCCGCCGTGGCACGGCTGCAATAGACTAGGTTGTAGAGCAGCGGCAGGCGGTGGCCGGCCATCGGTTCGTCACTTTGCGGGTTTTGCATGGCGCTCATCGGCTGCACTCTCCTGAACTTGCCACGCGGTCCATCCGCGCGGTGCAGTCGAACGAGGATAGCGCAGGGCCCCCGGGGCGACGCGCCCGGCGGGGCGCGGCCCGCCTGCGATCGCCGAGAATGTGCCCATGAACGCTCCCGACAGACCCGCGGAACCGCGCCTGACCTCGCTCTCCCACGGCGGCGGCTGCGGCTGCAAGATCGCGCCCGGGGTGCTGTCGGAAATCTTGCGCGGCACGGGCGGGATGCCGGTGCCGCCGCAGTTGCTGGTGGGCATCGAGACGGCAGACGACGCTGCCGTCTACCAGCTCAATGACGAGCAGGCCCTGGTCGCGACGACCGACTTCTTCATGCCCATCGTCGACGACCCGTTCGACTTCGGCCGCATCGCCGCCACCAACGCGCTGAGCGACGTTTACGCCATGGGCGGGCGGCCGATCATGGCGCTGGCGCTGGTGGGGATGCCGATCAACGTGCTGTCCACGGCAACGATCGGCCGCATCCTCGAAGGCGGCAACTCGGTCTGTCGCGAGGCCGGCATTCCGGTCGCGGGTGGTCACACCATCGATTCGGTCGAAGCCATCTACGGCCTGGTGGCCCTGGGCCTGGTGCACCCGAAGCGCGTCAAGCGCAATGCCGATGCGCGGGTCGGCGACCGCCTGCTGCTGGGCAAGCCGCTCGGCGTCGGTGTGATGTCGGCTGCGCTGAAGAAGGAGCAGCTGGGGCCCGACGGCTACGCCCGCATGATCGCCAGCACGACGCAGCTCAACACACCGGGGCCCGATCTGGCGGCCCTGGCCGGCGTGCACGCGCTGACCGACGTGACCGGCTTCGGCCTGGCCGGGCACGGCCTGGAAGTCGCGCGGGGCGCCCGCGCCACGGTGGTGATCGACTGGGCCAAGGTGCCCCTGCTGCCGGGGGTGCGCGCGCTGGCCGCGGCCGGCTGTGTGACCGGGGCCTCGGGCCGCAATTGGGCCGGCTACGGCGCTCAGATCTTGTTACCCAGCGGTTTCGCTGCCGCCGACCAGGTCCTGCTGACCGACCCGCAGACCAGCGGCGGGTTGCTGGTGTCTTGCGCGCCCTCGGCCGTGGCCGAAGTGATGGCGGTGTTTGAGCGCCACGGCTTTGCGGATGTGGCCGAGATCGGCGAGATTCGGGCCCCGCGCCCGGGCGGCGCCGGGCTCGAAGTGCATTGATTTGGCGTAAGGTAGGCGCCAGTGCCGGCAGTTCCAATTTCGATGTGTTGCCAGATGGCTTACTTTCAGGAGACGAGACATGAGCAAGCGTGATGTGGTGGTTCTGGGGATCGCCCGTTCGGCGATCGGTACTTTTGCGGGCTCGCTGGCCGACATCGAACCGGCCGAACTGGCCGGCACGGTGATGAAGGAGGCGATCAAGCGCTCGGGCGTCGATCCGAAGGCGATCAATTACGTCACGGTCGGCAACACCATCCCCACCGAAGCCCGGTTCGCCTACGTCGCCCGCGTGGCGTCGATCCAAGCCGGGCTGCCGATGGACTCGGTGGCGATGTCGGTGAATCGCCTGTGCTCGTCGGGCCTGCAGGGCATCGTGACGACGGCGCAGAACATCCTGCTCGGCGATTGCGACTACGGCATCGGCGGCGGCGTCGAGGTAATGAGCCGCGGCGGCTACCTGTCACCGGCGATGCGCAGCGGCGCCCGCATGGGTGACACCAAGCTGATCGACATGATGGTGGCCACGCTGACCGACCCGTTCGGCGTCGGCCACATGGGCATTACGGCCGAGAACCTGTGTACCAAGTGGGGCATCACGCGCGAGCAGCAGGATGCGCTGGCGGTGGAATCGCACCGGCGCGCCGCGGTGGCGATTGCCGAAGGGCGCTTCAAGTCGCAGATCGTGCCCATCGTCAAGCAGACACGCAAGGGCGAAGTCACCTTCGACACTGACGAGCACGTGAAAGCCGCGACGACGATGGAGACCCTGGCCAAGATGAAGCCAGCGTTCAAGAAGGACGGCTCGGTCACGGCCGGCAACGCCTCGGGCATCAACGACGGCGCGGCCTTCTTCGTGCTGGCCGACGCGGCGGTGGCAGCGGCCGGCGGCCACAAGGCGATGGCGCGGCTGGTGTCCTATGCCGTGGCTGGCGTGCCCAACGAGATCATGGGCGAGGGCCCGATCCCGGCCTCCAAGATGGCACTGAAGAAGGCCGGCCTGACGCTGGACCAGATGGACGTGATCGAGAGCAACGAAGCCTTCGCGGCCCAGGCCATCGCCGTCTCACGCGGCCTGGAACTCGACATGGCCAAGACCAACCCCAACGGCGGCGCGATCGCGCTGGGCCACCCGATCGGCTGCTCGGGCGCCTTTCTCGCCACCAAGGCGGTGTACGAGTTGCACCGCACGGGCGGCAAGTACGCGCTCGTGACGATGTGCATTGGCGGTGGCCAGGGCATCGCGGCGGTGTTCGAGCGGCTTTGAGCGGATGCCGCCCCGCGAGGGGCGGGGTCAGGCGACGGCGGCCTCGAGCCCGCTGTCGAAGTGCGCTCGCATCAGGCGAGTCGCCTTGGCAGCGTCCCGCGCTTCGATCGCGTCCATCAGCGCCCGGTGCTCCGCCAGCGAATCGGCCAGCCGTCCCAACTTGAGCAGCGAGTGGTGCCGGTTCAGCTTCATCACCTTGCGCAGGTCGGCCACGATCTGCGTGCGCCAGCGGTTGCCGGCGATGTCGAGCAGGGTCATGTGAAAGCGCTCGTTGGTGGCGAAGAAGGCGTCGCGCTGGCGCACCTGGCGCTCGAGCTGGTCGTGCAGCGCTTGCAATTGCGCGAGCTGTGCTTCGCTGGCGTGGCGCGCCACGTCGGCCACGGCATCGGACTCGAGCACCGCCATCAAGCGATAGACCTGGGTCACGTCTTCGCGTGAGACTTCGGTGACATAGGCGCCACGGCGCGGTTTCATCGTCACCAGGCCCTCGGTGGCAAGCACTTTGAGGGCTTCGCGCAGGGGGGTGCGGCTGATGCCGAACTCGAGGGCGAGCTTCTGTTCCTCAATCCACGCGCCGGGCTCCAGGCGTCGCTCGAAGATCTGAGCGCGCAAGCGCTCGGCCACGTCCACGTACAGGGCGCGGTGGCCCAGGAGGGGCGGGCTGGCGGTCGATGTGGCACTCACGGGCTTGATTTGAATTCATAATTATGGATAATGCAAGCGCGGCCACGACAAGCCCGCGGCGGGCTCAGGGTGGGCCGGCCCACGGCGGAGACTTCCATGAGCGATCCCATCCCGACCCTGAAAGACTGGCAGCGCGCTGCAGCCAAGTCGGCGCCTGGAGGCGACGTGTCGGCGCTGAGCTGGACCACACCCGAAGGCCTGGTGGTCAAACCGCTGTACACGGCAGCAGATCTGGCGGGGCTGCCGAACACCGACACCTTGCCCGGCTTCGCGCCCTACCTGCGCGGCCCGCAGGCCACGATGTATGCAGTGCGGCCGTGGACGATCCGCCAGTACGCCGGGTTCTCGACCGCTGAGGCCAGCAATGCGTTCTACCGCCAGGCGCTCGCAGGTGGCGGGCAGGGCGTTTCCGTCGCGTTCGATCTGGCCACCCACCGCGGCTACGACAGCGACCATCCGCGCGTCACCGGCGACGTGGGCAAGGCGGGCGTGGCGATCGATTCCGTGGAGGACATGAAAATCCTCTTCGACGGCATCCCGCTCGACAAGGTCAGCGTGAGCATGACGATGAACGGTGCGGTGCTGCCGGTGTTGGCCGGCTACATCGTCGCGGCCGAGGAGCAGGGCGTGGCGCAGGATCAGCTCTCGGGCACGATCCAGAACGACATCCTCAAAGAGTTCATGGTGCGCAACACCTACATCTACCCGCCTGAGCCCAGCATGCGGGTGGTGGCCGACATCATTGCGTACACGGCCGAGAAGATGCCGAAGTTCAACTCCATCTCGATCTCGGGCTACCACATGCAGGAGGCCGGCGCCAACCAGGCGCTGGAGTTGGCGTTCACGCTGGCCGACGGCAAGCAGTACGTGAAGACTGCGATCGACAAGGGCCTGGCGGTTGACGAGTTCGCGCCGCGCCTGTCTTTCTTCTGGGCCATCGGGATGAACTTCTATCTCGAGATCGCCAAGATGCGCGCGGCCCGTTTGCTGTGGTGCCGGATCATGCAGGCCTTCGGTGCCAAGAGCCCGAAGAGCCTGATGTTGCGCACCCACTGCCAGACCAGCGGCTGGAGCCTGACGGAGCAGGACCCGTACAACAACATCGTGCGCACCACGGTCGAGGCCATGGCTGCGGTGTTCGGCGGCACCCAGAGCCTGCACACCAACAGCTTCGACGAGGCGATGGCCCTGCCCACGGAGTTCAGCGCGCGCATTGCCCGCAACACCCAGCTGATCCTGCAGGAAGAGACCCACATCACCCAGGTGGTCGACCCCTGGGCCGGCAGCTACCTGATGGAGAAGCTCACGCAGGACATGGCCGATGCGGCCTGGAAGATCATCGAGGAAGTGGATGCCCTGGGCGGCATGACCAAGGCCGTCGACAGCGGCTGGGCCAAATTGAAGATCGAGGCCAGCGCGGCCGAGAAGCAGGCCCGCATCGACAGCGGACGCGATGTCATCGTCGGCGTCAACAAGTACCGCAGCGAGGTTCAGGACCCGATCGACGTGCGCGACATCGACAACCACGCCGTGCGCGACGGCCAGATCGCGCGCCTGGCCGCCGTGCGCGCAGCGCGCGACACGGCCCAGGTGCAGGCAGCGCTGGCGGCCCTGACCGCGTGTGCAGAAAGCGGCCAAGGCAACCTGCTGGACTTGAGCATCCACGCGGTGCGCCTGCGGGCTACAGTCGGCGAAGTCAGCGATGCCTTGGAAAAAGCCTGGGGGCGCCACCGCGCCGATACGCAAAAGGTGACCGGTGTGTACGCAGCCGCCTACGACAGTGCCGAAGGGTGGGACCAGCTCAAGGGCGAGATCGCGGCCTTTGCCGAGCAGCAGGGCCGCCGACCGCGCGTGATGATCGCCAAGCTCGGCCAGGACGGGCATGACCGTGGCGCCAAAGTGGTGGCGACGGCCTTTGCCGACCTCGGCTTCGATGTCGACATCGGCCCCTTGTTCCAGACCGCCGACGAGTGTGCCCGCCAGGCGATCGAGAGCGACGTGCATGCCGTGGGCGTGAGCACCCTGGCCGCCGGCCACAAGACGCTCGTGCCCGCGATCATCGAGGCACTCAGGGCCCAGGGCGCCGACGACATCATCGTCTTCGTCGGTGGCGTGATCCCGCGCCAGGACTACGAGTTTCTCTACGAGGCCGGTGTGAAAGGCATCTACGGCCCGGGCACACCGATTCCGGCGAGTGCCAAGGACGTGCTGGAACAAATCAAGAAGGCGGTCGGCGCGTGACCCTGCCGACCAGCGGGGTCAGCGCCGCGAGCGTCTTGAGTGGCGATCGTCGCGCCCTGGCCAAGGCCATCACCCTGATCGAGTCGACGCGGGCTGACCACCGCGCGCAGGCCGATGCGCTGCTCGACGAGTTGCTGCCGCATTCCGGGCGCTCCCTGCGGCTGGGTATCTCGGGGGTGCCGGGCGTGGGCAAGAGCACCTTCATCGAGGCACTGGGCCTGTTCCTGATCCACGGGGGGCATCGCGTCGCCGTGCTGGCGGTGGACCCGTCGTCGAGCGTTTCCGGCGGCTCCATCCTGGGCGACAAGACCCGCATGGAGCAGCTTTCAGTCAACGACGCGGCCTTCATCCGCCCCAGCCCGACGTCGGGCGCCTTGGGCGGCGTGGCCGAACACACCCGCGAGGCCTTGCTGGTGTGCGAGGCGGCGGGCTTTGACGTGGTGATCGTCGAGACCGTGGGCGTCGGCCAGAGCGAGACCGCTGTGGCCGGCATGACGGATCTCTTCGTGTTGCTGCAGCTGCCCAACGCCGGCGACGATCTGCAGGCGATCAAGCGCGGTGTGATGGAGCTCGCCGACATGGTGGTCATCAACAAGGCCGACCTCGATGATGCCGCGGCCACCCGCGCCCAAGCCACCATCACCAGCGCCCTGCGCGTCTTCGGCTACCACGGGGCTGCGGTGCATCCAGCCGCCGCACCGGTGCTCAAGCTCAGCGCCCTCAAGAACGACGGCGTCGATGCGTTCTGGGCTGCGGCGCAGGCCCACGCGGCACTGCGGCGGGGCAGTGGCGCCTTCGATGTGCGGCGCCAGGCCCAGCGCCAAGCCTGGTTGTGGGACATCGTGCATGCCCGTCTGCGTGCCGATTTCGAGCAGCACGCCGGCGTGCGCGCAGCGTTGCCCGCGGTGCTGGCGCAGGTCGATGCGGCACGCACGGCACCCACGGTGGCGGCGCGTGCGCTGCTCAACCTGTTCGAGAAGAGCTGACAGCGAGGAGACAAGGACCATGCACGACATCATCGACCAACTCGAGCTCAAACGCCGAGCGGCCCGACAGGGCGGCGGCGAGATACGCATCGCTGCCCAGCACAAGAAAGGCAAGCTCTCTGCGCGTGAGCGTCTCGAACTCTTGCTCGACGAAGGCAGCTTCGAGGAGTGGGACATGTTCGTCGAGCATCGCTGCACCGACTTCGGCATGCAGGACAACAAGATCCCCGGCGATGGCGTCGTCACTGGCTACGGCATGATCAATGGCCGCCTGGTGTTCGTCTACAGCCAGGATTTCACGGTGTTCGGTGGCGCGCTGTCGGAGGCCCACGCCGAGAAGATCTGCAAGGTGATGGACCAGGCCATGAAGGTGGGTGCGCCCGTGATTGGCCTGAACGACTCGGGCGGCGCGCGGATTCAGGAGGGCGTGGCCTCGCTCGGCGGCTATGCCGAGGTGTTCCAGCGCAACGTGCTGGCTTCGGGCGTGGTGCCGCAGCTCAGTCTCATCATGGGCCCGTGTGCTGGCGGCGCGGTGTACTCGCCGGCGATGACAGACTTCATCTTCATGGTGCGCGACAGCGCCTACATGTTCGTCACCGGCCCCGAGGTGGTGAAGACGGTGACGCACGAGGAGGTGACGGCCGAGGAACTCGGCGGCGCGACCACCCACACCACCCGCAGTGGCGTGGCCGACCGCGCCTTCGACAACGATGTCGAGGCCTTGCTGATGGTCCGCCGCTTCTTCAACTACCTGCCGCTGAACAACCGCGACGGTGTGCCGGTGCGGCCCAGCGGCGATCCGCCCGATCGCCTGGACCGGTCCCTCGACACCCTGGTGCCCGACAACCCGAACCAGGCCTACGACATCAAGGAGCTGATCCTCAAGGTGGTCGACGACGGCGACTTCTTCGAACTGCAGCCAGACTACGCGCGCAACATCGTGATTGGCATGGCGCGCATGGCGGGCCGCACCGTCGGCATCGTGGCCAACAACCCGCTGGTGCTGGCGGGCTGCCTGGACATCAAGAGCAGCATCAAGGCGGCACGATTCGTTCGCTTCTGTGACGCTTTCAGCATCCCGGTGATCACCCTCGTCGACGTGCCGGGCTTCATGCCAGGCACGTCCCAGGAGTACGCCGGCATCATCAAGCACGGCGCCAAGCTGCTCTACGCCTATGCCGAGTGCACCGTGCCCAAGGTCACCGTGATCACGCGCAAGGCCTATGGCGGCGCCTACGACGTGATGGCCTCCAAGCACCTGCGCGGCGATGTCAACTTCGCGTGGCCCAATGCCGAGATCGCGGTGATGGGCGCCAAGGGTGCCGTGGAGATCATCTTCCGGGAAGACAAGGGCGATCCCGCCAAACTCGCGGCCAGGGAAGCCGAGTACAAGGATCGCTTCGCCAACCCCTTCGTGGCGGGTGCGCGCGGCTTCATCGACGACGTGATCCAGCCGCATGAGACACGAAAACGCATCTGCCGCTCTTTGGCCATGCTCAAGGACAAGAAGCTCGACAACCCGTGGCGCAAGCACGGCAACATCCCTTTGTGAGCGCGGCCATGTTCAGCAAGATCCTGATTGCCAACCGCGGCGAGATCGCCTGCCGCATCATCAAGACGGCCAAGAAGATGGGCATCGCCACGGTGGCGGTCTACTCCGAGGCCGACCGCGACGCGCTGCATGTCGAGCTTGCCGATGAGGCCGTGTTGCTCGGCGCGGCCCCCAGCCGCGAGAGCTACCTCGTCGCCGACAAGATCATCGCTGCGGCCAAGGCCACCGGCTCACAGGCGATCCATCCCGGCTACGGCTTCCTGTCAGAGAACGAAGACTTTGCGCGCCGCGTCGAGGAGCAGGGCATCGTCTTCATCGGCCCCAAGCATCACAGCATCGCGGCGATGGGCGACAAGATCGCCTCGAAGAAACTGGCCAAGGCGGCGAACGTCAGCACCATCCCGGGTTGGAACGAGGCCATCGAATCGCCCGAGCGCGCCGTCGAGATCGCGCGCGACATCGGCTACCCGGTGATGATCAAGGCCAGTGCCGGCGGCGGCGGCAAAGGCTTGCGCGTCGCCTTCAGCGACAAGGAGGCCGCGGAGGGCTTTGCCTCCTGCCGCAACGAGGCCAAGGCCAGTTTCGGCGATGACCGCATCTTCATCGAGAAGTTCATCGAGAGTCCGCGCCACATCGAGATCCAGGTGCTCGGCGACGCCCACGGCAACATCGTCTACCTGCACGAGCGCGAGTGCAGCATCCAGCGCCGGCACCAGAAGGTGATCGAGGAGGCGCCATCGCCCTTCATCAGCGAGGCCACGCGTGCGGCCATGGGGGCCCAGGCCGTGGCCCTGGCCCGTGCCGTGCAGTACCAGAGCGCGGGCACGGTGGAGTTCGTCGTCGGTGCTGACCAGAGCTTCTACTTCCTGGAGATGAACACCCGGCTCCAGGTGGAACATCCGGTGACGGAGTGCATTACCGGGTTGGACCTGGTGGAGTGGATGATCTGTGTGGCGGCAGGTCAGGCGCTGGGCTTCACCCAGGCCGAGATCCCGCGGCGCGGGTGGGCCATCGAGTGCCGCATCAACGCCGAAGACCCGTTCCGCAACTTCCTCCCCTCGACGGGCCGGCTGGTCCACTACCAGCCGCCGGCGCAGACGATGGTGGCAGCCGAGCCGATGCCCGAGGACGGCGGCGTGCGCGTCGACACGGGGGTCTACGAGGGCGGCGAGATTCCGCTGCACTACGACTCGATGATCGCCAAGCTGATCGTGCACGGGCACGACCGCAGCGACGCCATCGCCAAGATGCGCGAGGCCCTGAATGCCTTCGTGATCCGGGGCATTTCGTCCAACATTCCGTTCCAGGCGGCGCTGCTGGGCCATCCGCGCTTTGCGGCTGGCGATTTCAACACCGGCTTCATTGCCGAGCACTACGGTCGCGGTTTTGTCAGCACCGACGTGGCGCACGACGATCCGCTGTTCCTGGTGGCGCTGGCGGCCTTCGTGCGACGCAAGGCGCGCGAGCGCTCGGCAGGCATCACCGGGCAGTTGCCCGGTCACGGCGTCAAGGCCCTGCCGGACCTTGTGGTCGTGGTGTTGGGCGCCGACGGTGCGCAGGAGCACCACGAGGTGCGGATCGACCAGTTCGAGCCCGTCTCCGGGAAGGCGGATGTCGTGATCGGGGAGCGTCACTTTGCGATCCAGAGCAAGACCCGCCTCGGGGCCATCCTCATGAGCGGCACCTGCAACGGCCGGCCCTTCACTGCGCAGGTGGAGCGCAGCGGCATGAAGAACCCGCTCGGGATCCGGGTCGGCCACAGTGGCCGCCAGATCGAGACCCTGGTGTTGCTGCCGCGCGCCGCCGAGTTGCTGGTGCTGATGCCGCACAAGGCCGCGCCCGATCTGTCGCGTTTCCTGCTCTCGCCGATGCCCGGCTTGCTGGCCAGCCTGAGCGTTCAGGTTGGGCAGAAGGTGTTGGCCGGCGAGAAGCTGGCGGTGATCGAAGCCATGAAGATGGAGAACATCCTCACCGCCGCCCAGGATGGCACCGTGGCGGAGGTGCTGGCCAAGCAAGGTGACAGCCTCGCAGTGGACCAGCCGATCCTGAGTTTTGCGGCATGACGAGCCGGCCTTTCAGGATCCTCGGCCTGCAGCAGATCGCCATTGGCGGTTTGGACAAGCAACGCCTGCGCTCGCTCTGGGTCGACGTGCTTGGCCTCGCCGCCACCGGAAATTTCGTCAGCGAACGCGAGAATGTCGACGAAGACATCTGCACCCTTGGTCGGGGTGTGCACGCGGTCGAGGTCGATCTGATGCAGCCGCTCGACCCTGAGAAGAAGCCGGCGGTGCAGGCCACGCCCTTGAACCATGTCGGGCTGTGGGTCGACGACCTGGCGAAGGCGGTGGCCTGGATGACGGCCCACGGGGTGCGCTTTGCGCCGGGCGGCATTCGGCGCGGCGCGGCGGGCCACGACATCTGCTTCATCCACCCCAAGGGCAACGACAGCGCGCCGATCGGGGGCGAGGGGGTGTTGATCGAGCTGGTGCAGGCGCCGCCCGAGGTGATTGCGGCGCTGGCCTGATCCTTGGGTGAAAATAGTGCCATGAGCGGACGCACCCTTTACGACAAGCTGTGGGACGAACACGCTGTTCACAGCGAAGATGACGGCACGACGGTGCTCTACATCGACCGTCACCTGGTCCATGAAGTGACCAGCCCGCAGGCCTATGAGGGCTTGCGCCTGGCTGGACGCAAGGTGTGGCGGCAGAGCTCGATCGTCGCCACCGCCGACCACAACACGCCGACGAATCACTGGGAGGACGGCTACGACGGCATCACCGATCCGATCAGCCGGCAGCAAATCGTCACGCTCGACGCCAACATCAAGGCCTTCGGCGCGGCGGCCTACTTTCCCTTTCTCGACAAGCGTCAAGGCATCGTGCACGTGATGGGCCCGGAGCAGGGCGCCACCTTGCCGGGCATGACCGTTGTCTGCGGCGACAGCCACACCAGCACCCACGGCGCCTTCGGTGCGCTGGCGCACGGCATCGGCACCAGTGAGGTCGAGCATGTGATGGCCACGCAGACCTTGCTGACCAAGAAAGCGAAGAATCTGTGGGTCAAGGTCGAGGGCCCCTTGCCACGCGGCTGCACGACCAAGGACATCGCGCTGGCGCTGATCGGCAAGATCGGCACCGCGGGCGGCAATGGCCACACCATCGAGTTCGGCGGCAGCACCATCCGTGCGTTGAGCATCGAAGCGCGCATGACCCTGTGCAACATGTCGATCGAAGCCGGCGCGCGGGCCGGCTTGGTGGCGGTGGATGAGAAGACGATCGCCTATGTGCAGGGCCGGCCTTTTTCGCCCACCGGCGTCGAACTGCAGCACGCCATCAATTACTGGCGCACGCTGCAATCCGATGCCGACGCCGCTTGGGACCGCATCGTCGAGATCGACGCCACGGCCCTGACGCCGCAAGTCACCTGGGGCACCAGCCCCGAGATGGTGGTCTCGGTGGACGGGCGCGTGCCCGACCCCGAGCGTGAGAAGGATGCCAGCCGCCGAGAAGGCATCGAGCGCGCCCTGGTCTACATGGGCCTGGCGCCGAACAAAGCCATCACCGACATCCGCATCGACAAGGTCTTCATCGGCTCGTGCACCAACAGCCGCATCGAGGACCTGCGCGAAGCCGCTGCGGTGGTCAAGCACCTGGGTCGCCGCGTGGCTGCCGACGTGAAACTGGCCCTGGTGGTGCCGGGCTCCGGGCTGGTCAAGGCGCAGGCCGAACGCGAAGGCCTGGACACCATCTTCAAGGCCGCCGGCTTCGAGTGGCGCGAACCGGGGTGCTCGATGTGCCTGGCGATGAACGCCGACCGCCTCGAGCCCGGTGAGCGCTGCGCTTCCACCAGCAATCGCAATTTCGAGGGCCGCCAGGGGGCCGGTGGCCGCACCCACCTGGTCAGCCCGGCAATGGCCGCGGCGGCAGCCATCGAGGGGCACTTCGTCGATGTGCGCCGCATTTCATCCTGAAGCCGAAGAGGAGAGACTGATGAAGAGATTCTTGAGCCTGATGGCGGTTGCACTCTTGCTGGCTGGCTGCAACACCTTCGAGGGCCTGGGCAAAGACATCAGCAAGGCGGGCGACAAGATCGAAGAAGCCGCCAAGAAAAAATGACGATCCCGCACTCACTTCGCTCACGTCTCCCGAGGGGCGCTCAGGCCGCTTGGGGCGGCCCGGCGCTGGCCTGAGGTTCCATCTTGCAAGCCTTCACCCTTCACCAGGGCCTGGTCGCGCCGATCGATCGAGCCAACGTCGACACCGACGCCATCATTCCAAAGCAGTTCCTGAAGTCGATCAAACGCTCAGGCTTCGGCCCCAACCTGTTCGACGAGTGGCGCTACCTCGACCGCGGGGAGCCCGGCGAGAACCCCGAGCTGCGCAAGCCCAACCCCGACTTCGTGCTCAACCAGACGCGCTACAAGGGTGCCTCCGTGCTGTTGGCGCGCAAGAATTTCGGCTGCGGCTCGAGCCGCGAGCACGCGCCATGGGCCATCGATCAGTACGGTTTTCGGGCGCTGATTGCGCCCAGCTACGCCGACATCTTCTTCAACAACTGCTTCAAGAATGGCCTGTTGCCCATCGTGTTGAGCGAACACGAGGTCGCGCGCCTGTTCGACGAGGTGCTGGCGTTCCCCGGCTACAGCCTGAAGATCGATCTGCCGCGTCAGGTGGTGGTCAAGCCCGACGGCAGCGAGTTGGCCTTCGAGGTGCAGGCATTCCGCAAGCAATGCCTGCTCAACGGCTGGGACGACATCGGCCTGACCCTGCGCCACGCTGACAAGATCCGGGCCTTCGAGGCTGAGCGATTGGCGCGGATGCCCTGGCTGGACCACCGGCCGGCGGCCTGAGGTGGTGCGCGAGGCCCTGCACAGCCTGGTCTTCGGTCGCCGCTGGCTGACTTTTCTTGTCATGGGCCTGAGCTTCCTGGCCTTTGGCGCGGGCACGGTCAACCTCTTCATGCTGCTCAAGGCCAATACCGATCTGGTGTTCGAACATGGCGTGCAGGCACTCGGCGACGGCGCAGCGCAGCAACTGGTGGAGTTGCTGATCACGGCCTACCTGAGCATGGCGGCCTATCTGGTCTTCAAGGCCTGCGAGTACCGGTTGGTCCACTGGCTCGCCGACCACGAATGAAAGAGGGATCCATGAAGATTGCAGTCTTGCCGGGTGACGGCATTGGCACCGAGATCATTGCCGAGGCCGTCAAGGTCCTGCGCGTGCTAGATCTGCCGCTCGAGATGGAAACCGCTGTGGTGGGCGGTGCGGCGTACGAGGCGCATGGCCACCCACTGCCCGAGGCCACCTTGGCCCTGGCCCAGGCCGCGGATGCGGTGCTTTTCGGTGCCGTCGGCGACTGGAAGTACGACAAGCTCGAACGTGCTTTGCGGCCGGAGCAGGCCATCCTTGGCCTGCGCAAGCACCTTGGCCTGTTCGCCAATTTTCGGCCGGCGATCTGCTACGAGCAGCTGACCCACGCTTCGTCGCTCAAGCCCGAGTTGGTGGCGGGTCTGGACATCCTCATCATCCGCGAACTCACCGGCGACATCTACTTCGGCCAACCGCGCGGCCGCCGCGTGGCCCTCGATGGCCACTTCCCGGGCGCCGAAGAAGCCTTCGACACGATGCGCTACAGCAAACCGGAGATCGAGCGCATCGCCCACGTGGCCTTCCAGGCCGCGCGCAAACGCAGCAAGAAGCTCACCAGTGTCGACAAGGCCAACGTCCTCGAGACCTTCCAGTTCTGGAAGGACGTGGTGACCGAGGTTCACGCCCAGTACCCGGACGTCAAGCTCGACCACATGTATGTCGACAACGCGGCGATGCAATTGGTCAAGGCGCCCAAGGCCTTCGACGTCGTGGTCACCGGCAACATGTTCGGCGACATCCTGTCAGACGAGGCGGCGATGTTGACCGGCTCGATCGGCATGCTGCCCTCGGCCTCGCTCGACAAGCACAACAAGGGCCTGTACGAGCCCAGCCATGGCAGCGCGCCTGACATCGCGGGCAAAGGCGTCGCCAATCCGCTGGCTACAATCTTGTCTGCTGCCATGATGCTCCGCTACTCCCTCGCCCAGCCCGCCAGCGCCGACCGAATCGAGTCGGCGGTGAAGGCCGTGTTGTCGGCCGGATTGCGCACGGCCGACATCTGGAGCGACGGCATGCAGCGCGTGGGCACGCGCGAGATGGGTGACGCGGTCGTCGCTGCGCTCACCGGCAAAACGATCACTCCCCGGCGCTGAAGCGCTCGGATCGTCTCGCCCCCCTTCCTGGACCTCGGCGATTCGAGCCGAGGCAAAGCGGGGTCCGGATGACTGGAAAGGCAAGACAAAAATGGCACTCGTAGGACTGGTCGGCTGGCGCGGCATGGTCGGCTCTGTGCTGATGGACCGGATGCAGGCCGAGGGTGACTTCGCCCTCATCGAGCCGATGTTTTTTTCGACCTCGAATGCGGGCGGCGCGCTGCCCGCCGCAGTGGCCGGGTTCGCCAAGAACGAAACCCGACTGCAGGACGCTTTCGACATCGCCGCCCTCAAGCGCTGCGACATCGTCATCACCGCGCAGGGCGGCGACTACACCACCGAGGTCTATCCGCAGCTGCGCGCTGCCGGCTGGTCGGGTCATTGGATCGACGCGGCTTCGACCCTGCGCATGGCCGACGAGGCGGTGATCATCCTGGACCCCGTCAACCTGCCGGTGATCCAGCAGGCCCTGGCGCAGGGCGGGCGCAGCTGGATCGGTGGCAATTGCACGGTGAGCTGCATGCTGATGGGCGTCGGCGCCCTGTACAAGGCCGGTCTGGTCGAGTGGATGAGCACCCACACCTACCAGGCGGCGTCGGGCGGCGGTGCGCAACACATGCGCGAACTGCTGACGCAATACGGCACGCTGAACAGCGCGGTCAGGGCTTTGCTGGACGATCCGAAGAGTGCCATTCTCGAAATCGATCGCCGTGTGATCGACCAGCAACGAGGCTTGTCGGCCGAGGCGACGGCAAACTTCGGCGTGCCCCTTGGCGGCTCGCTGATCCCGTGGATCGACAAGGATCTGGGCAACGGCATGTCCAAGGAAGAGTGGAAGGGCATGGCCGAGATCAACAAGATCATCGGCAACGCAGCGCCAATCCCTGTCGACTCGACTTGCGTGCGCGTCGGGGCCATGCGCTGTCACAGCCAGTCGATGACCTTCAAGCTCAAGCGCGACGTGCCGCTGGCCGACATCGAGGCCTTGATCGCAGCTGACAACGCCTGGGTGAAGCTGGTGCCCAACACGCGTGAGGCAACGATGCGTGAGCTGACGCCCGTGGCGGTAACCGGCACGATGACGATACCGGTGGGCCGCTTGCGCAAGCTCGCCATGGGTCCCGATTACCTCGGCGCGTTCACCGTCGGCGACCAACTGCTGTGGGGGGCTGCCGAGCCCTTGCGCCGGATGCTGCGCATCCTGCTCGACCACTGACGCTGGTCATGTTGCGTTGCCACATGACAACAAGTTCACGACTACACGCGGTCACGCAGGGTTTCAGGCAAGGTCAGACTTTGCATGAGCTTGTCACCCTATATGCTTGATGCTATTGTGATTTCCAGCACTTTCGTCCGCTAACGCTTGGTCTGATCACCGAGCCTGATACGGCATGCAACGTCAACGCCTCGGCGGACAATCCACGCTGTCCGCCGCTGGTCTTTGGGAGACGCCTTGAACAAGAAGCCTTCGACTCTTTTCGCCCCCCGTACTGGCTTCGCATTGCGCGCGGTCGCCTTGGCAGCGCTGACCCTGGCCGCCACCGGCAGCTGGGCGCTTGGCTTGGGCCGCATGTCGGTGCAGTCGGCCCTTGGCGAGAACCTGCGGGCAGAGATCGACGTCACCAGCATCACCCCCGAAGAGGCGTCCTCGTTGCGCGTGCGCGTAGCGCCACCCGATGCCTACCGCGCCGCAGGGGTCGAATACGGCGCTGTGCTGCCCGGCACGCAAGTGAGCTTGGTCCGTCGGCCCGATGGACGCGCTTACCTGCGCGTGGTCAGCGATCGCGTCGTGATGGAGCCCTTCGTCGATGTGATTCTCGAACTGACCTGGGCCAGCGGCCGCCTGGTGCGCGAGTACACGATGCTGCTCGATCCGCCGACCGCGCGTGCTGCGGCGGCGCCTGCGGCCGCCCCGGCGCCCGTGGCACCGGTGATCTCTGCTGCGCCTCCTGCGGCGCCGGCGCCTGCACCTGTGCCGCGCGCAACCTCGCCAACGCCCAGCCCGCGCGTGAC
>JANNFB010000287.1:0-13661 GCA_031379365.1 Burkholderiales bacterium | reverse complement strand
GGCAAGGTCTGCCAGGCCATCTGCTGGGCCTCGCGCATTTCGAAGGCGCCCGTCCACTCGAAGACCTTGCAGAAGTGCAGGCGCACCAGGGCATGGGCATAGTCGTGCAGGATGGTCTTCCAGGGCTGAACCGCGCCAATGACGATGCCGAGTTCCTCATGCAGTTCACGCTGCAAGGCCGCCTCGACCGACTCGCCCGCCTCCAGTTTGCCGCCCGGGAACTCCCAGTGGCCGGCATAGACCTTGCCCTCGGGTCGCGACGTGATGAGGAAGCGGCCCTCGGCATCGATCAATACGCCCACCGCGACGTCCACGGGAGGGCGCACCTCCTGCATCTCGACTTCGACCGCTTCGCGCTCAACCATCGGCGCGCCCGGAGAAGTCCCGCGCGAACTGGTAGGCCACCCGGCCCGAGCGCGAGCCGCGCTCCAGGGCCCAGATCAAGGCCTCGGGGCGGGCTGCTTCGATCCGCGCAGGCTCCTGGATGCCGAAATGCTGCAGCCACTGGGCGACGATGGCCAGGTACTCGGCCTGTGTGAAGGGGTAGAAGCTGACCCACAGGCCGAAGCGCTCCGACAGAGAGATCTTCTCCTCGACCACTTCGCCCGGGTGGACTTCGCCGTCCTCGGTGTGGGTGTAGGTCAGGTTCTCGGCCGTGTACTCGGGCAGCAGGTGGCGCCGGTTGCTGGTGGCGTAGATCAGCACGTTCTCGCTGGCCTGGGCCACCGAGCCGTCGAGCATGGACTTGAGCGCCTTGTAGCCCGGCTCGCCTTCATCGAAGGACAAGTCGTCACAGTAAACGATGAAGCGCTCGGGCCGCTCGGCGACCTGGTCGACGATGTCGGGCAGATCGACGAGATCCGTCTTGTCGACCTCGATCAGGCGCAAGCCCTGGGGCGCGAACTCGTTCAGGCAGGCCTTGATCAGCGAACTCTTGCCCGTGCCACGGGCGCCCGTCAGCAGCACGTTGTTGGCGGCGCGGCCGCTGACGAACTGGCGCGTGTTGCGCAGCAGGCGCTCTTTCTGAGGCTCGACCTCCTTCAGGTCCGCCAGGCGGATCGTCGCCACATGGCGCACGGGCTCGATAGCACCCACCCCGGCGCGTTTGCGGTAGCGAAAGGCCACAGCGGCATGCCAGTCCGTGGCCCGAGGCGGCCTCGGCAGCACGGCCTCCAGGCGCCCCAGCAAAGCATCGGCGCGTTCGATCAGGGTCTCGAGAGTAGGCTTCATCACGGTGTCGGTGGCAAGGCGTGCACAGAATTGTCCGCGACCGCATAGACACGGTCCGCAGGCGCGCGCACGATCGCGTGCATCCCGGTGAACGCACCGAAGGCGGGCAGCACCCCAACTGCCGCGCCGATATGAAAGCAGGGCAAGCGCAGGCGGTCGATGCCGCGACCGACCGTCACACAGGGATGGGCATGCCCGGCCAGGACATAGACGCCGGATTGCGCCACCGGGTGGTGGCAAAGCGCCAAGCCCGGCGCGCTGGGGAAGACGTGCGGTTCATTGACGCAGCGGATGCCCAGTTCGGCGGGCGGGTCACCGGCATGCTTGTCGTGGTTGCCGCGCACCAGCCACATGTCGACGCCGGCTCGGCCGTCGCGCCAGCGCGCGAATGCATCGAGGGTGGCCGTGGCTCGCGTGCGCGCCGAGTGCAGCAGGTCGCCAAGGAAGATCACCCGCGCCGCGGCATGGTGTTCGATCAGCGCCGCGAGCGAGTCCAGGGTCTGGTCGGTGGTGCCATGTGGCACCGGCACACCCAGGCGCCGAAAGCTCACCGCCTTGCCGATGTGGGCGTCAGCGATCAGCAGGCTGCGCTCGGCCGCCCACCAGATCGCCTTTTGCGCCAGCAACTCCAGCGTGGCGCCGCCCAACTCGATGCGGCTCACGGCAGCTCCCGCCGCTCAGGTGGTGGTAAACAGGCGCAGCGCTGCGTCCAAGTGCTCGGTCGGACTGCGCTTGAAGCCGGAGCGGGCATACCGCTGCAAACGGCCGATGGCAAAGGCCGTCAAGGCGGAGGCCTGGGCATTGCCGTCCACCGTGGGCTGCGCTGAGCCGGCCGCCTCCGCCGCCGCGCGCAGGCTTTGCCGCAGTTGCGATTCAACACGGTCGAAGAATTGGTTCATGCGCACGATCAGGCGCTCGTGCTCGAAGACCAGGGCGTCACCGACCATCACGCGCGTCATGCCAGGATTCTTCTCGCCGAACTGCAGCAGGACGGTCAGGACCTTCACCGCCTGCTGGGCACCCGACGCCTCGCGCTCGACGATCTGGTTGATCAGGGTGAACACACTCGATTCGATGAACTCAATCAAGCCCTCGAACATCTGCGCCTTGCTGGCGAAGTGGCGATACAGGGCGGCTTCGCTCACCGAGAGCTTGGCCGCGAGGGCCGCGGTCGTGACGCGGTCAGCCCCGGGCTGCTCGAGCATCTGGGCCAAGGTTTGCAGGATCTGAACCCTGCGCTCGCCCGGCTTGGGGCGCTTGCGCACGCGCTCCGGCTTGGCGTCCGCTGCGCTGCCGCCCTCGCCTGCAACCACTTCGTCATCGACGGCATCAGCCGGTTCACTGGGCAAGTCGGGTGTCAAGGCAGGCGTCTCTGTGTCAATGAAAGGCCGCTCCCGAGTGACTCACCCCCTTGGGGGGCGGACGACGCGGGGCGTCGACCTGGGGGCGAAGTTTCGCAACTGTTGAAGCGAAGAGATTCTTGCACACACGTATGCGGGCTTGCGGTGCAGGTAAACACCAACTTTCACCTGCGGCGGGATGTGTTTTGTGGCTTGCCGGGTCCAGCGCTGCATCCACACCGTGGCCATGCCGATGCGCCGAGCCGACTTCTGGTGCACCAGCGTGTCCTCGACCAGCACGCAGCGCGACGGCGCCACGCCGAGCTTCACGGCCACGCGACGCAGCATGCGCGCATCGGGTTTGGGCCGCAGATGGCCGAACATGACCATGTCCTCGATCGACAGCACGCCGTCGAACAGCATGCCGATGCCCAAAGCGCCGAGCACGCGCTCGGCATAGGCCCGCGGGGCATTCGTCAGGATGAACTTGCGCCCGGGCAACCGTGCAATCGCGTCGAAGTCATGCGGGTGACCGTGAACCCGCCCCTCCAGGCCTGGCAGGACATGGGTGTGGTGCAGGAAGTGGGCTGGCTTGATGCCGTGGTGGCGCACCAAGCCGAGCAAGGTGGCACCGTAGCGCAGGTAATAGGTGATGCGCAGGGCGTTGGCCTCGGCCGGACTCACGCCGAGCTGCTCGACGATGTAGGCCGTCATGCCCTCGTTGATGCCGCCAAAGGCGGCGTAGGACGCGTTGTGCAGGGTGTTGTCGAGATCGAACAACCAGACCCGAGTGCCTGCCATCTCAATGCGATCGGATCATGGTGCCGTAGGCCTGATCGGTCAGGATCTCCAGCAGCATGGCGTGCGGCACGCGGCCGTCGATGATGTGCACCGCGTTGACGCCGCTCTTGGCCGCGTCCAGGGCGCCGGCGATCTTGGGCAACATGCCACCCGAGATCGTGCCGTCGGCGAACAACTCGTCGATCCGGCGCGCCGTCAGGTCCGTCAACAACTGGCCGTTCTTGTCGAGCACGCCGGGCGTGTTGGTCAAGAGCATCAACTTCTCGGCCTTGAGCACCACCGCCAGCTTGCCGGCGACCAGGTCGGCGTTGATGTTGTAGCTCTCGTTTTGCTCGCCGAAGCCGATCGGGCTGATGACGGGGATGAACTGATCGTCCTGCAGGGCCTTGACCACCGAGGGGTCGATGGCCGTGATTTCACCCACCTGGCCGACATCGTGTTCGATGTTGGGATCGTCCTTGTCGACCAGCTTCATCTTGCGCGCACGGATCAGGCCGCCGTCGCGACCCGTCAGGCCCACGGCCTTGCCGCCGGCCGCATTGATGAGGCCGACGATGTCCTGCTGCACCTCGCCGGCCAGCACCCACTCCACCACTTCCATGGTTTCTTCGTCGGTGACGCGCATGCCCTGAACAAAGCGGCCCTGTTTGCCCAGCCTTTGAAGCGCCTCGTCGATCTGTGGCCCACCGCCGTGAACCACGATCGGGTTCATGCCGACCAGTTTGAGCAGCACCACGTCTTCCGCAAAGTCCTGCTGCAACTCCGGGTCCGTCATGGCATTGCCGCCGTACTTGATGACCAGGGTCTTGCCGTGGTACTTGCGGATGTAAGGCAGGGCCTGAGCCAGGATCTCGGCCTTCTCGCGCGGAGCGATGTGGGTGACGTCAGTCAGGTGGGCAGAGGTCATGGCGCGGGTGGGAGTTGGGGTTGGGCGGCGTGAAATTGTAGGCAGCGGCGGACAGCCGGTCGCGGAACTTGTCCCGTGCGCAGCACTCTTTCACCGCACCCGCTATCCTTGGCCCCTCATGTTGCGTCCTTCGCGTCCCCTCACCAACGCTCTACTGTGGCTGGCCATCGTGCTGCTGCCGGTGCGAGCGTGGGCGGCGGCAGCCATGCCGCTGACCATGGCGGGCGAAGCCGTCATGCAGATGCAGGCGGGCCATGCTGAACCCAGCAACGTCGGCATGCCCTGCCATAGCACCAGCGGTACCGGCAGTGCCAGCACCGACACCGCGGACGACGGCCCTGCGCCGCAAACCTGCGCGATGTGCGATGTCTGCCACGGTGCTTTCGCTGCTTTGCCGAGCGCGCAAGCCGCGCTGCCGGCCCTGCCGCCAGCGGTACCCTGCGCCGCGGCGGTGCCGCCGGTGCAACCCGCCGTGCTCACCGGCCCCGAGCGGCCGCCCCGAACCGTCCTCGCCTGAGCGGCCCCTGGCCATGCGCGCAAGCGCATGTGCCGGCCTGCCGCGTGAAGCTCAGCCCTGTGGCGCCTTGGTGCCGCGGAGCCCTCCGCCTCTCACGAGTCTCTCGAGGACAGTATGTTCACAGTTTCGATGCACTGGCGTTTGCCGGTCATCCTGCTCGCAGCGGTCACGCTCGCGGCTGCGGCTCACGCCCAGACGACGGCACCGCTGGCGCGGGCAAGCGACCCTGCCAACCCCCAGGCCGCCGTGCCGCGCGCCGTGCACAGCTCCGCCTTTGCCGGCTACCGCCGCCAAGCCGAGCCCGCCCCCATTGCTTGGAAGGAAGCCAACGACACGGTGACCCGCATCGGTGGTTGGCGCACCTACGCCCGTGAAGCGGCCGAGCCGAGCGCGCCGGCCGCCTCGACACCACCACGCCGGACCGCGCCATGAGGGCGCGCACCACCGGCACACTCGTCGCCGCCGCGCTGCTCGCCGGCTGTGCCTCGCTCAGCCCCGATGGCGGCTTTGGCGTCGTTGAGCAGGCCGCGAAGCAACGCCTGGGCAAAGACCTGCGTTGGTCGCGCTCCGAGGCAGACCAAGCCGCGATCGACCAGCGCGTGGTCGCGCTGCTGGCACAACCACTGTCCGCCGACGACGCCGTCCAGCTCGCGTTGCTGAACAACCGCGGCCTGCAGGCGGCCTTGCAAGAGCTGGGCATCGGCGCGGCCGATCTCGCGCAAACCGGCCGTCTGCCCAACCCCGGCTTCAGTTTCGGCCGCCTCACGCGCGGCGACGAAGTCGAGATCGAACGCGGCCTGCATTTCAACCTCGCGCGCCTGCTGGCGCTGCCACAGATGCAGCGAATGGAAGCCCGCCGCTTCGCGCAGACGCAAGGCAGCGTCACGCTGGCCGTGCTGAGCCTGGCGGCAGAGACGCGCAAGGCCCACATCCACGCCGTCGCTGCGGAGGAAGGCGTTCGCTACCGGCGCCAGGTGATGCAGGCGGCTGAGGCCAGCGCCGAGCTGGCGCGGCGCATGGCCCAGGTCGGCAACTTCAACAAGCTGCAGCAGGCGCGCGAGCAGAGCTTCTACGCCGATGCGGCCTTGAACCTGGCGCAGGCGATGCAGTCCCAAGCCGCCACGCGCGAACGCCTGACCCGCCTGCTCGGCCTGTGGGGCGAGCAAACCGCATTCAAGCTGCCTGCGCGCCTGCCCGATCTACCGCCAGCAGCGACAGACCAGCCCGAGATCGAACGCAGCGCGATGGCGCAGCGGCTCGATGTGCAGGGCGCCAAGCTGGCGGCCGAGCAAACCGCCAAGAACCTCGGCCTGACGCGCAGCACGCGCTTCGTCAACGTGCTCGAGCTCGGTGCCGTGCGCAACAGCTCGAACGAAGCGCCGACCCAGCGCGGCTGGGAAATCAGCGTCGAGTTGCCGTTGTTCGACTGGGGCGATGCGCGCGTGGCCCGCGCCGAGGCCGTCTATCGGCAAACGCTCGACCGCACGGCGGAGACCGCCATCAACGCCCGCTCCGAAGTGCGCGAAGCCTATGGCAATTACCGCAGCGCCTACGACATCGCAAAGCATCATCGCGACGAAATCGTGCCCCTGCGCCGGCAGATCGCCGACGAGAACCTGCTGCGCTACAACGGCATGCTGATCGGCGTGTTCGAGCTGCTCGCCGATGCGCGCACGCAGATCGCCTCCGTCAATGCGTCGATCGAGGCGCTGCGCGATTTCTGGCTGGCCCAAGCCGACCTCGAAATGGCCCTGATCGGCAAGCCCGGCCTGGCCGCAGGCAGCACCGCCGCGATGACCGCGCCCGCCGACGGCGGCGCGGCGCACTGAGAAAGCAAACACCATGGTTTCCCGACGCAATCTTCTCGGCGGTGCAGGCCTTGCGCTGACCGCGGCCACCGTCAGCAAGGTGGCGATGGCCGCCCTGCCCGAACCCGTGATCCAGACCCAGCCCAGCACCATGCCGCCGCTGGTGCCCGCCACCGGCCGGCCCTACAACCCGGTGGTCACGCTCAATGGTTGGACCCTGCCCTGGCGCATGAACAACGGCGTCAAGGAGTTCCACTTGGTGGCCGAGCCGGTTGTGCGCGAAATGACCCCCGGCTTCAAGGCCCACCTGTGGGGCTACAACGGCCAGAGCCCGGGGCCGACGATCGAAGTCGTCGAAGGCGACCGCGTGCGCATCTTTGTCACCAACAAGCTGGGCGAGTTGACCAGCGTGCACTGGCACGGCCAGCGCCTGCCCAACGGCATGGACGGCGTGACGGGGCTGACGCAGCCCGGCAACCCCCCCGGCAAGACCTTCGTCTACGAGTTCGTTGCGCGCCGGCCCGGCACTTTCATGTACCACCCGCATGCCGACGAGATGGTGCAGATGGCGATGGGGATGATGGGTTTCTGGATCACGCATCCGAAACAGAAGCACCCGCTGATCGACGAAGTGGATCGCGACTTCGTCTTCCTGCTCAACGCCTACGACATCGAGCCCGGCAGCGCCACGCCGAAGATCATGACGATGCTCGACTTCAACCTGTGGAGCTGGAACAGCCGCATCTTCCCGGGCATCGATTCGCTCAACGTGCGGCTGAACGACAAGGTGCGCCTGCGCATCGGCAACCTGACGATGACGAACCACCCGATCCACCTGCACGGCCACGAATTCACGGTCACCGGCACCGACGGCGGGCCGACGCCGAAATCCACGCGCTGGCCCGACGTCACGACCGACATCGCGGTCGGCCAGATGCGCCAGCTGGAGTTCCTGGCCGATGAGCCGGGTGACTGGGCTTTCCACTGCCACAAGAGCCACCACACCATGAACGCCATGGGTCACGACGTGCCGACCCTGATCGGCGTCGACCACAGCGGCGTGGCGCGCCAGATCACCAACCTGATCCCCGACTACATGGCAATGAGTGAACGCGGCATGAAAGACATGACGGAGATGGAGATGCCCCTGCCCGACAACACCGCGGCCATGATGACCGGCACGGGGCCCTTTGGCGCCGTGGGCATGGGCGGCATGTTCAGCGTGCTCAAGGTGCGCAAGGACCAGAAGCCCGGTGATTACAGCGACCCCGGCTGGTTCAAGCACCCGCCCGGCAGCGTCGCTTATGAATGGACCGGCGCGCTGGCCGAGCCGGCGCGAAGCCAAGCCGCCGGCGCGGTGTCGATGGCGCCGCAGAGCCAGCCGAGCGCCCCGACCGAGGTCAAGGTTCGCAAGCCCGCTGGCGGTCACGCCGGTCACTGAAACGCCCCATCGAGGACACCCCATGAAACGACACGCAAGCTTCCTGGCCGCAGCCCTGCTCGTGCTGCCCCTGCTGGGCAACGCGCACAACGCACCCGCGCACGGCGGAAAGGACGAGCCGGTGCGCAAGGAACAGAAGGCCTGGGGCATCGCCGGTGATGCCAAAGCTGTGGTGCGCACCATCGAGGTCTCGATGGGCGACAGCATGCGCTTCACACCGGCCCTGATCGAGGTGCGCGAAGGCGAGACCCTGCGCCTGGTGCACCGCAACCGCGGCAAACAGCTGCACGAGTTCGTGCTCGGCACGCGCGAGGAACTCGAAGCCCACGCCGCACTGATGCTGAAGTTCCCAGGCATGGAACACGACGAGCCCTACATGGCCCATGTCGCCGCCGGCCGGCGCAGCGAGATGGTCTGGACCTTCAACCGCGCCGGGGAGTTCGAATTTGCTTGCCTCATCCCGGGGCACTACCAGGCCGGCATGGTCGGCAAGATCAAGGTGACACCACGATGAGAAACACACTGCTTTCGATGACTCTTTGCATGGCAGCGGCGAGCGCCGCCTGGGGCCAGGCCCTGACCACAGCCGAAGTGCGCAAGGTCGACAAGGCCCAGGCCCGAATCACCCTGCGCCACGGCGAGATCAAGAACCTCGACATGCCGCCGATGACCATGGTCTTCCGTGTCAAGGACCCGCGCCAGATCGAGAAGTTGGCGGCGGGTGACAAGGTGCTGTTCAGCGCCGAGAAGATCGACGGCAACTATGTCGTGACCCAGATCGAGGTGACGCCATGATGCGGCAGACGCTTTGTGCTGCTGCCACGACGGCGCTGCTGCTCGCCGGCGGCCCGGCCCGCGCCCTGCCGATGGGCAGCGTCGACACCTGGATGGTGATGGGTGACTTTGCCGCACGCTCGCGTGACCTCGCCGTGAACTATGCCGTCACGCCGCGCGATGCGTTCGGAGCCACCGTCGGCCGCTGGCGCACCGAGCCCGAAGGCGGAGCGTTGCTGCGCGAAGTGGGTGGTCTCACCTACACCCGCTTGGTCCAACGCTGGAACCTGCCGGAAGCGCAAGCCAACCTGTGGGCCGTCGGCACGCTGGGCAGCCTGCGCAGCGGCAGTGTCAAGAGCGAGACGCTATGGTCGCCCAGTGTAATGGCCGACTACGAGACCACCCGCATCTACGTCAGCGGCGGCCTCAAGACGCAGCGCTCCGCCTCGGTGCGCCAAGACACGGCTTACGCGCGCGCCGGTTTCTCTTTCTACGAGGTCGACTATGAAGAGATCCAGCCCTGGCTGGTCGTCGAGGCCAAGCGCCAGCGCGACGTCGTGTCCAAAACGGAGACGGCGGCCTGGCTGCGCCTGATCCACAAGCGTTACTTTGTCGAACTCGGTGCCGATGACGGTGGCCGCGTTCGCTTCAACTTCATGTACAACCACTGGTAAAGGAAACCACCATGAACCTCACCCGCACCCTCCTGGCCGCCGCCCTCGCCGTGTCTGCCTTGTCGGCGCAAGCCGGCGACACCGTCAAGCTGCAAGTCAACGGCATGGTCTGCGCGTTTTGCGCGCAGGGCATCGAGAAGCGTCTGACCAGCCTGCCCGAGACCGGCGAGCTCTACATCAACCTGGCGCAAAAGATCGTGGCGGTGCAGCCCAAGGCCGGCCAGTCGGTCAACATTGAGAAGGTCAAGGCGGAGATCACCGAGGCCGGCTACGACGTGGTCAAGGTCGAAGCGGTGCCCCAGACGGTGGCTGCCATCCGCGCCGACATGAAGTCGAAGAAGCGGTGAGCACGGGCGATGACCTGAGCGCGCCGCTGCGCCAGGGGGCCTGGAGCGCCTGGGCGGCGCTGGCCACCAGTACCGGCACCTTGGTGTGTTGCGCGCTGCCGGCACTGCTGGTGGCGCTCGGCGCCGGCGCCGCGCTGGCTGGGTTGGTGTCGGTGTTTCCGCAGATCGTCTGGCTGTCGGAGCACAAGGTCGGCGTGTTCGGCGTCGCTGCCGGGGCCATGGCGGTGGGCGGTGTCATGCAATGGCGCAACCGCACGGCGCCCTGCCCCACCGACCCGGCGCTGCGCGATGCCTGCCTGCGCACGCGGCGCTGGTCGGCACGCGTGTACGCCCTGTCGCTGTTGTTCCTGGCGCTGGGCGCATGGTTTGCCTTTGTGCAGCCGCTGCTGGGCGCCGAGGCCGCCTGAACCAAGACGCCACTGTGAACGCACCGGCGCACCACCACGACGCCAGCCCCTGGCAGCACCGCCACGACTGGACGCCGGACCGCAGCGCCAGCGCGCGCCGCACGCACGCCGTGATCGCCATCACCCTGCTGACGATGGGGGTCGAGATCGGCGCGGGCTGGTCGTGGCAGTCAATGGCCTTGCTGGCCGACGGCTGGCACATGGGCACCCATGCAGTGGCCATCGGTGTCTCCGCACTCGCCTATGCACTGGCACGGCGCTGGGCCAGCGACCCGCGCTTCTCGCTCGGACCCTGGAAGATCGAGGTGCTGGGCGCCTACACCAGCGCGCTGCTGCTGGGCGTGGTGGCCGTGGCCATCGCCGTCGAGTCGGGCTTGCGTCTGGTCAGCCCGCGGCCCGTCGACTATGACCCGTCGCTCTGGGTGGCCGGGGTTGGCCTGGGAGTCAACCTGGTCTGCGCTTGGCTGCTGCACACACCAGGGGACTCGGCGGCGCAGAGCGGCACGCACGCCCACGACGGCCATCACGACCACCACGACCACCATCACCGTCACGGCCATGTCCACGACACACCACACGGCAGCACGGTTGGCCGCGACCTGAACCTGCAGGCCGCCTACCTGCATGTGCTGTCCGACGCCGCCACCTCGGTGCTGGCCATCGCTGCCTTGCTGGCAGGCAAGTTCGCCGGGCTGCTCTGGCTCGACCCGGTGATGGGCCTGGTCGGCGCAGCGTTGATCGCCTGGTGGTCGCGTGGCCTGATCCTGCGCACCGGGAAGATCCTGCTCGACCGCGAGATGGACCACCCGCTGGTGGAGCAGATGCGCGGGCGACTGCAGGCCGACGGCGATGCCCACGTGGCCGACCTCCACCTCTGGCGCGTCGGCGACGACTGCTTCGCGGCGCACGCCACCCTGGTCGCCGACCACCCCCTGGCGGCAGACGCCTACCGGGCGCGCGTGGCCGATCTGCCGGCCCTGGCTCACGTGTCGATCGAAGTCAACCGCTGCCCGAACGCGGCTGCCGCCTGAGGGTCACCCCCTCATGCGGCTGTGGCGTTCAACGGCAGCAGTCTGGCTGTTGCCGACCAGCCAGGCGCTGGTGCTCCCGACCGGCCGGTTTGCGGCGGGCACCCTGGCCCAAAGTGACACGCGTTCTGGAGATCTCTGCAAGCAGCCAGCCACCGCATCGCCTGGGAACCGTTGTACCCGACCACGCAGAAGTGTGGCGACGGCGAGATCCACACGGCGATATTGCCCCAGGACGAATTTGCGCCCGCCTTTGGGCGCTGGGTCTGGGCCCAGGCTGGCCTCGCGAAACTCGCCCGCGCGCAGGCCTGACCCAAGGCCCGACAGGCTCCTAGAAGACAGACCAGCCGGTGCGCCGCGCGAGGCTCTCGAGCGCCAGTGCGCCGACCAGCGAATTGCCCGAGGTGTTGAGCCCTGGCGACCACACCGCGACGGACGCACGACGCGGCACTATGGCCAGGATGCCACCCCCGACGCCGCTCTTGCCGGGCAGGCCGACGCGGAAGGCAAAGTCACCCGAGGCGTCGTAGTGTCCGCAGGTCATCATGATTGCGTTGATGCGCCGCGCGGCTTGTTTGTCCACCACGCGCTGCTTGCGCAAGGGGTCGACACCCTCGTTGGCCAGGAACAGGCCCGCGCGCGCCAGCTGCACGCAGTTCATGCTGAGCGCACACTGGTTGAAGTAGGTCTCGAGCACACAAGCCACGGGGTTGGCGATGTTCCCAAAGGCGCGGATGAAGTTGGCCAGGCTGGCGTTGCGAAATCCGGTCTCGGCTTCGGACTGGGCCACCTCGCGGTCGATGCTGACGCTGTCGTCGTCGGCGAGTTCGCGCATGAAGTTCAGGAGTTCGGCGATCACGGTGTGCGGCGGCCGTTGCGCCATCAATGCATCGGTGACGACGATGGCGCCGGCATTGATCAGCGGGTTGCGCGGGATGCCCAGCTCACGTTCCAGCTGCACGATGGAATTGAAAGGCGAGCCCGAGGGCTCGCGCCCGACGTGCTGCCACAGCGAGTCGCCCAGACGGCCCAGCGCCAGGGTCAGGGTGAAGACCTTGGACACGCTTTGGATGGAGAAAGGCACGCCGCTGTCGCCAATGCAGGCCGACTCGCCCGTGCAGGTGACCAGGGCCAACCCGAACTGGCGCGGGTCAACCCGGGCCAGCGCCGGGATGTAGTCGGCCACGCGCCCGCTGCCGAAATGGCCCAGGATGTCGCCCTGCACGGTGGCCAGCAATTCAGTCAGTTCCTGGTTTTTCAACATGTTGTAAGTTTTTTGTAATGGCGGCCTGAGTGTTGCGACTCCCTTGGGCATAGTCGCCGGGAGGCTGTGACTCTTACCAACGAATGCTGGAGAAGCGCTTGACCTACTGTCTCGGAATTCTGCTCCCCCAAGGCCTGGTGCTGGCTTCTGACTCGCGCTCCAACGCGGGGGTTGACCAGGTGGCGCTGGTGAAGAAGCTGGCGGTGTTCGAGGTGCCGGGCCAGCGCGTGGTGGTGGTCTTGTCGGCCGGCAACCTGGCCACCACGCAGGCGGTGGTAACAGCTTTGCGCGAAAGTGCCGGCAGTGGCGCTTTCGGTCAGGACATCCACGGCGCGCGCTCGATGTTCGACGTGGCCCAGATGGTGGGCACCAAGCTGCGCGAGGTCATTGCCCGCGACGGCAGCCACGTGCAGCCCTTTGGCGACCCCAACGGCACCTTCCTGGTGGGTGGGCAGATCGCCGGCGAGCCGACGCGGCTGTTCCACATTTACTCGGCCGGCAACTTTGTCGAAGCGTCAGACCGCTCACGCTTTCTGCAGCTGGGTGAAACCAAGTACGGCAAGCCCATCCTCGACCGCGCACTGAACAACCACACCAGCCTGGACGAAGCCGCCAAGTTGTCGCTGCTGTCGTTTGACGCCACCATGCGCAGCAACCTGTCGGTCGACGCGCCCATCGACCTGATGCGCTATGCCACCGGCAGCTTCACGGCCAGCAACCTGGCCACGCTCGAGAAGGACGACGCGTACTGGATGGGGCTGCGTCAGCGTTACGCCGAGGGCTTGTCCAACCTGGTCAGCAGCATCCCAGCTCCGCCCAACCGGGTTTGAGTTGCCGTCATCGACCTAAAAGGCCGTTGCAGGCCCGTTCCAGGAGAACCCATGAAGAAGACCGCCGTCGCCCGTTTTGACGAGCTCGCGGACCGCCAGCCCGCGCATGCGCTGGTGGGCGAAGTGGACTTGGTGGTGGTGCGCTTTGACGACGCCGTGTCGGTGCTCTACGGCCGCTGCCTGCACCGCGGTGCCTTGATGGCCGATGGCCGTGTCGAGGGCGACACGTTGTTCTGCGGCGTGCACGACTGGGACTACCGGCTCGACAGCGGCGTCTCGGCCTACAACAACGC
>JANNFB010000286.1:0-2552 GCA_031379365.1 Burkholderiales bacterium | reverse complement strand
CCATCGTGGCCCTGCTGAGTGCCGTGGTCGCCACCTCGGTCGGCGCCGGCCCGCTCTCGGCCTACACCGCCGCTGCGGCGCAACAGTTGATGGCGCGCCAAGGCTACATCGATGCCGTGCTCGGCGCCCGCGCCGTGGCGCCGGCCTATGACGTGCGGCGCGAAATGCGCGAACGGGGAGACACGAAGTGAGGGCGCGCCTGTGGCCGTCGCCATGGCTGAGCGCCGCGCTGGTGCCGGCCTGGCTGATGCTCAATGGCTCGGTCTCTTTCGGCAACTGGCTGCTGGCCGCGCTGCTGGCCTGGGCCATCCCCTGGCTCACGGCCGCCTTCCGGCCCGACGGGGTGCGCATCAAGGCGCTGGGCACCTTGCTGCGCCTGACGGGCACCGTGCTCTACGACATTGCCAAGTCGAACGTCGATGTGGCGCGCCGCGTGCTTGGGCCCGAGGCGGCGATGGCGCCGCGCTTCGTCTGGGTGCCGCTGGACATCCGGGCGCCGCACGGCATCGTGACGCTGGCCGGCATCATCACCTTGACGCCGGGCACCGTGTCGAGTGCCCTCAGCGAAGACCGGCGCCACCTGCTGGTGCACGCCTTGCACTGCCCCGATGCCGAGGCCGAAGCGGCCCTCGTGGCCGACATCAAGGCGCGCTACGAGGCGCCCCTGCGGGAGATCTTCGAATGATCCTGAGCCTGCTGCTGCCGTGGTTGATGGCGGCCTTTGCCCTGGCCCTGGCGCTCAATGCCTGGCGCCTGTTCCGCGGCCCCAGCCTGCCCGACCGCATCCTGGCCCTGGACACGCTCTACATCAATGCGCTGGCGCTCGTGGTGTTGCTGGGCCTGCAAGGCCTGACCAAGGCCTACTTCGAAGTGGCGCTGCTGATCGGCCTGCTCGGCTTCATCGGCACCGTGGTCTTGTCCAAGCACCTGCTGCGCGGAGACATCGCCGAATGACCACCT
Source organism: Burkholderiales bacterium (assembly GCA_031379365.1). Taxonomy (GTDB): domain Bacteria; phylum Pseudomonadota; class Gammaproteobacteria; order Burkholderiales; family Burkholderiaceae_C; genus CADEEN01. The sequence goes on along the minus strand of JANNFB010000286.1, from coordinate 1,592 downwards.
TGCCGTTTTGGGCCGACCTGCTGGCCTCCGGCCTGCTGATCATCGGCACTGGCTTCGCCCTGGTCGGCTCCTGGGGTCTGGCCAAGCTGGGCGACTTCTACAAGCGCCTGCACGGCCCGAGCAAGGCCACCACGCTGGGGGTCGGTTGCGTGCTGGCCGCGTCGGCCCTCGTCTTCGCCGTCGTCGGCCAGCCGAGCTGGCATGAGTTGCTGGTGCTGGTGTTCTTGTTCATCACGACGCCGGTGTCGGCGCATTTGCTCGTCAAGGCGGCGCTGCAGCGCGATGGGGGTGCTCCGCCCCCACCGCCTTGATGCGGGGTCGCTGGCAAGCACACAACAGCTGTGGTGTGCGAAGGGCGGTGGCCGGTGTTCACCGCGGCGCATTTGGCGGTGCAGGCACGGCAGCTCCAGGTTCATTACCCCGGTAATGTGGTAGCATCGCCGCATGCAAAAGGTCCAGACCAAACTCACCTCGCAAGGCCAGGTTTCCGTGCCGGCCGCCGTGCGAAAGGCGCTTCACCTGATGCCGGGCTCGGTGCTCGAGTGGTCTCTGGACGGCGACCGCATCGTTGTCGAACGGGCCACGCGGCATAGCACGGTTGAAGTGCACCAGGCGTTGTTTGCGGGCGGGCCCCCTGCCGGCGTCAGCGCCAAGACGCTGGCCGAGCTGAAGCAGGGCCTCAAACAAGCTGTTCGCCAGCGTGCGCAGCGCCGCGATGCGGGCCGTTGACACCAACGTGCTGGTGCGCCTGCTGGCCCGCGACGACGCGCAGCAGACCGCAGCGGCCGATGCCGCCATCGCCCACGGCGCCTGGGTGTCGCATCTGGTGCTGGCCGAAGCGATGTGGGTACTGGATGCTGTTTACGAGCGCACGTCGAGGCAACTCATCTCAGCGCTCGACCTGCTGCTGGCCCACGAAAGTCTGGTGCTGCAAGACGCTGACGTGGTGGCTGCGGCACTGGCGCAGTTCCGGGGCAAGCCGCCCCTGGGCTTCTCCGACTGCCTGGTGCTCGAAATCGCCCGCAAGGTCGGCCATCTGCCGCTGGCCACTTTCGACAAGGCCCTGGGCCGCCTGGCCGGCGCGCAGCGCCTGTAACTGCGAGGCCAGCCGAGCTGGCACGAGGTGCTGGTGCTGGTGTTCTTCTTCACCCATCCTTACTCACAACGGAGCAGTCCACCATGAGCACCATCCTCGTCACAGGCGCCAGCCGAGGCATTGGCCTGGCCACCGCACTGGCCTTCGCGCGCGCCGGCCACACGGTGGCGGCCACCCTGCGCAACCCGGCCGCAGCGCCCGAACTCGCGCGCGCCGCGGCCGCCGAGCGGCTGGCCGTGTCGGTCTTCACCATGGACGTGGATGACGATGCCTCGGTGCAGCAGGCGGTGCGCCGCATCGAGGCCGCGCTGGGGCCGGTCGAGGTGCTCATCAACAACGCCGGCATCGAGCGCACGGGGTCGGTGGAAGAGCTGCCGGTCTCGGCCTTCCGCGAGGTGATGGAAACTAACTGCTTCGGCGCCATCCGCTGCATCCAGGCCGTGCTGCCGGGCATGCGCGCGCGGCGCAGCGGCTGCATCGCCAACGTGACGTCGAT
>JANNFB010000264.1:0-13205 GCA_031379365.1 Burkholderiales bacterium | reverse complement strand
TGCCCTTTGGCGTCGAGGGCGCGGTAGACATGCTCGTAGAGCTCGACCTCGCCGCGCGCATGCCGCAGGTAGGCGGCGTGGTTGGCTTCGCGCTCGTCGGGATGGATCAGCGCGTTCCAGTCTTCCTGGTTGTAGGCGCGTTGTTCCTGCGCATAGCCGAGCATGGCAAAACCCTCGGCGATGTCGGGCAGGCTGTCGCTCTCGACGTTCCATTCCCAGACGAAGGTGCCGGCGCCGCGCAGCCCGGCGCGCATGGTCTCGGATTCGCTGTGAGCGATGGCATCGGCGCCCCGAGCGGCGTGGGCGATCAAGGCGGCGGCGCATTCGACCAGTGGCTCGAAATCGGTGAGCGTATCGGCGCCGCGCCGCTCCAGACAGAGCACGCCCACGCGCTGTGACAGGCGCTCGAGCGGCAGCAACCACCAGCCTTCGATGGGCGTGGCGGGGGTGCCCTTCAACCACTGCTCGAGCTGGGCCTGGTGCGGCGCCAGCGCAAGGGGTGGCGCCTGGCCGGCCCAGTGCAGACCGCTGCCGTCGGCCGCGGCGAAGGCAATTGCAGCCTCGCGCCGGCCGTCGGCCAGGATGCCGTCGCGCAGCAGAGCCAGAGCGCCGGCCGCGCTGCCGCGGCTCACATGGTGCAGCAGGGCCCGGTGGCAAATGGCCAGCCAATCGGCCTGGCCGAAGGTCGGCGCCGGGGCGGGCGCGCCCGCCGTGTCGCGGCTCTCAGTGAGCGCCACGCGCCGATGCGCCGGCCGCCAGCCGGTAGACCGTGCCGCAATACGGGCACTTGCCCTCGCCGCTGGTGGCTACGTCGATGAAGACGCGCGGGTGGTTGCTCCACAACGCCATCTTCGGGTTCGGGCAGAAGACGACGCCGGGCCCTTGCAGGTCTGCCGCCGCCACTTCAACCGCTGCGGCGGCAGACAAGGGGGTGTTCATGCGCGAATTGTCGCTCGGCTCAAACGCGCGTCAGCCACTCCGTGTACTTGGGGTTGCGGCCGTTGACGATATCGAAGAACGCAGCCTGGATTTTTTCTGTGATCGGCCCACGGGAGCCCGCGCCGAGCTCGATGCGGTCGAGCTCGCGGATCGGCGTCACCTCGGCCGCGGTGCCGGTGAAGAAGGCCTCGTCGCAGATGTAGACCTCGTCGCGCGTGATGCGTTTTTCCACCAGCTTCAAGCCCAGATCCTGGCAAATCGCGAAGATGGTGTCGCGCGTGATGCCGTTCAGCGCCCCGGCCGACAGGTCGGGCGTGTAGACCACGCCCTTGCGGATGACGAAGAGGTTCTCGCCCGCGCCTTCGCTGACGAAGCCCGACGCGTCGAGGAGCAGGGCTTCGTCGTAGCCGTCGTCCAGGGCCTCCCTGTTGGCCAGGATCGAGTTGGTGTAGTTGCTCACCGCCTTGGCCTGCGTCATCGTGATGTTGACGTGGTGGCGCGTGAAGCTCGAGGTCTTGACGCGGATGCCGCGCTTCAGGCCTTCCTCGCCCAGGTAGGCGCCCCAGGGCCAGGCGGCGACCATCAGGTGGATCTGGTTGCCCTTGGGCGACACCCCTAACTTCTCGGAGCCGATCCAGACCAGGGGCCGGATGTAACAGCTCTCCAGTTGGTTCACGCGCACCACTTCGCAGGTCGCGGCCACCACCTGGTCCATCGAAAACGGTATCTTCATGCGCAAGATCTTGGCGCTGTTGAAGAGGCGCTCGGTGTGCTCCTGGAGCCGGAAGATGGCCGTGCCGCCGACCGCGTTGTAAGCGCGCACTCCTTCGAAAGCCCCGCAGCCGTAATGAAGGGTGTGGCTCAGGACGTGGATCGTGGCATCGCGCCATTCGACCAGTTGGCCGTCCATCCAGATCTTGCCGTCGCGGTCGGACATTGACATTTGATTCCCAACACAGGCTATGAACCCAGCAGAATGATAGACGCGGCTTGCGCTGGATCGAAACAGCTGACGTTGCACTCGTGTTCCCATCTGGCCGAGCCGACCCCCCAATGAAGGGGGGGGCGAGAGTCTTGTTTCTAATAGTTTCCTCGGGAACAATACTTATCAAGCGAGGCGCCATTCGGTGACTTTGTAAACCACCATGTTGGAGAAAAGCATGAAGATTTCACTTGCTAAGTCTGCTGCCGCTGGCGTACTCACTGCCGCGCTGTTGCCAGCCTCAGCGCTGACCGTTTTCAATCTCAACATCCCGGCCGGCGTGGTGTACGGCACCGTAACGATCAATCAAGTTGACGCGGACACTGTGTCGGTGCTTGTCGATCTCAACGACGCTTACAACTTTGTCGACACAGGCGCGCATCAGGCCTTCGGATTCAACCTCTCGGGCGGTGCAGGAACGGTGTCCAGCCTCACGACCGGATACATCGCCAGCATGGGTGCGTTCGCACAGCCCGGCTTCGGGACTTTCTCGAACGGCATTGCGTGTCCAAACGTATGTCAGGGTGGCAACAACAGCCTCAACCCTAACGACATCATGAGCTTCAACGTAGACCGGGCGGGGATCACTGAGGCGAGCTTCGTGGCCAATGCAAGCGGCTATGTCTTCTCTGCTGACCTGTTCGGACCGTCCCCGAATGGTCAAGGTAATTTGACGTTTGCGGTCGGGGCTGGGGCCAGCGTGCCAGCAATTCCTGAGCCCGAAACCTATGCCCTGATGCTCGCCGGCCTCGCCGCTGTGGGTTTCATGGCCCGCCGTCGCCGTCAAGCTTGATCGGCTTCTCGCGTCGCAACGAAGCCCCGCCCTGGCGGGGCTTTTTCATTCTGGCGGCCGCTTCAGCTGCCAACGCACGCAGCGCCCATCCGCGAACTCGATCTCGACTGCGGCGCCCGAATCGTCTCGCCATGCGAAGGTCTCCGGCTCGTCACGCACCTTGCGCCCCAGGCTGCGTGTGAGCTTGACGATGTCCATCAAGCGCATGCCGGCGGTCAGCCTTGAATGCAGCATCACGGCGCTCGGCACGTGGCCGACTGGCGCCGCGGCGGCCAGCCGCATCACGCGCAGTGCGCGGCTGAACTGCAGCAGCAGCCAGAACACCACCACGCTGAGGGCCAGCACCACGCCCGGCCAGCCGTAGCCGACATAGCCGGCGGCAAGGGCCGCCACGGCTAGCAACCAGCCGATCCAGGCGTTCATCGGGCCTGCAGGTGGCTGCTCAGCCAGGCGGCGAACGTGGTGTCATCGATCTCGCCCGAGGCCGCGCCGATCATGGTCTGCGTTGCGTCCACTTGGGTCGCCACGATCCTGTGCCCGTTCAGTGCGCAGAACAGGCCGGCCGCGAGGAACGCCGCGCGCTTGTTGCCATCCACGAACCCGTGATTCTTGGCCAACCCGATGGCATAGCTCGCCGCCAGATCGGCCAGGTCGGGTGTGCCGTAGGCGGCCAGGTTCACGGGCCGGGCGAGCGCCGATTCCAGCAGGCCTTCATCACGCACACCAGCAGCGCCGCCGTGTTCGGCCAAACTTTCGTCATGCAGCAGTAGCAGGGCAGTTTTTGAAATCCAACGCCAGCTCATTTTTTTTGAAATCCAACGCCAGCTCATTTTGCGAGTTGGTGGAACGTGTCGCGGTACTCGCGCATGAACTCCCGCCCAAGGCGCAATTGCTCTTCGAGGGCGGGGTCGTACGGCGTCACCACCAAGCCGTCCGGCGACTCCGTGATGTGCACCGTGTCGCCCTTTTCGAGCTTCAGCCGCGCCAGCATTTCCTTGGGCAGGATCAGGCCGAGCGAATTGCCAATTTGGGTGATCTTGAGGCTGTGCACAGTGGCGGCTCCAGTTGTTATAACAATCGTATAACAACCCGAGCGGGCGTGTCCAGCTCAACCCAGGTTGCGCACCACGTCGATCGCCTGCTCGATGCGCTCCACCGGGTGAATCGTCAGGCCCTCGATCGGCTTCTTCGGTGCATTCGCCTTGGGCACCACGGCGACGGAGAAGCCGAGCTTGGCGGCCTCTTTCAGCCGCTCCTGGCCGCGCGGCGCCGGGCGCACCTCGCCGGCCAGGCCGACTTCGCCGAAGGCGATGAAGCCGCGCGGCAGCGGCTTGCCGCGCAGGCTGCTCTGGATCGCCAGCAGCACCGCCAGGTCGGCGGCGGGCTCGCTGATGCGCACACCGCCCACGGCGTTGACGAACACGTCCTGGTCCATGCAGGCCACGCCGGCGTGGCGGTGCAGCACGGCCAGCAGCATCGCCAGGCGGTCACGGTCCAGGCCGACGGACAGGCGCCGCGGGCTCGGCCCGCCGCTGTCGACCAGCGCTTGAATCTCCACCAGCAGCGGCCGGGTGCCTTCTAGCGTCACGAGCACACAGGAGCCCGGCACCGGCTCGCCATGGGTCGAGAGGAAGATCGCACTCGGGTTGGCTACGCCCTTCAGCCCGCGCTCCGTCATCGCGAAGACGCCGATCTCGTTGACTGCGCCGAAGCGGTTCTTGATGGCGCGCACGAGCCGAAAACTCGAATGCGTGTCGCCCTCAAAGTACAACACAGTGTCGACGATGTGCTCCAGCACGCGCGGCCCGGCCAGCGTGCCGTCCTTCGTCACGTGCCCCACCAGCACCATGGCGCAGCCGCGCGCCTTGGCGGTGCGCGTGAGTTGCGCCGCGCACTCGCGCACCTGGGCCACCGAGCCCGGCGCCGAGGTGAGCTGCTCGGAGTACAGGGTTTGGATCGAGTCGATGACGCAGAAATCCGGCGCCTCGGTCTCGATCGCGGCCAGGATGCGTTCCAGGTGAATCTCGGCCAGCACGCGCACGCGGGCGCCATCCAGCCCGAGCCGGCGCGAGCGCAGCGCCACCTGGGCGCCGCTCTCTTCGCCCGTCACGTACAGCGCCTTCATCTGGCCCGAGATGGTGTCCACGGCTTGCAGCAGCAGCGTGCTCTTGCCGATGCCGGGGTCGCCGCCGATCAGTACCACACCGCCGGGCACGATGCCGCCGCCGAGCACGCGGTCGAGTTCCTCCTGGCCGGTGGGGCAGCGCGCCACGTCGGCCGCGTCGATGTCGGCCAGCGTGGCCACCCCGGCCGTCTTGGCCAGGGGCGAGAAGCGGTGCCGGCTGGCGCTGGCTGACTCGGCCACGCTCTCTTCAAGCGTGTTCCAGGCATTGCAGTGCGGGCACTTGCCCAACCACTTGGGGTTGGTGCCGCCGCACTCGGTGCAGGTGTAGATGGTTTTTGCGTCCTTGGCCATGGCGTCATTGTCGCGGGCCGGGCTGCATGGTGAGCAGTCAGTCTTCGACCCGGCCGCGCGCTGCCTTCACTTGCCCGCGCTGGGCCTTGCCTTCGAGTCGGCGCTGTTTGGAGCCGTAGGTCGGTTTGGTCGGCTTGCGCGCCCGCGGTGGCGTGGCCACGCTCTGCACCAAGGCATTCAGGCGCGCGAGCGCATCGGCGCGGTTCATCTCCAGGCTGCGGTGTTCCTGCGCCTTCATCACGACCACGCCTTCCTGCGTGATGCGCGAGTCGGCCAGGGCCAGCAGACGTTCTTTCACTGCTTCGGGCAGCGACGACGCTGGCACGTCGAAGCGCAGGTGCACGGCATTCGAAACCTTGTTGACGTTCTGCCCGCCCGCGCCCTGCGCGCGGATGGACGTCAGCGTCACCTCGTCGGGGTCGACGGTGAGCAGTGCGGCCTTCACCGCCGCGGCTTCATTGCACGGGCGGCTTGCCGCGCAGCTTTTGCACCACGAACAGCAGCACCAGCGCGCCGACCACTGAGGCGATCCAGCCGGCGCCATCGCCGGCCCGGTACCAGCCCAGCGCCTGGCCGACGAAGCCGGCGGCCATCGAGCCGCCGATGCCGAGCAGGATGGTCAGGATCCAGCCCATCTTCTGATCGCCGGGCAGCAGGAAGCGCGCGATCGCGCCAACGATCAGGCCGACCACGATGGTTCCAATCAAGCCCATGCCGATCTCCTTGTGCGGTGTGCGGTGGCGCGATGATAGGCAGCGAGGCGCCCGCGTCAACCCGCGGGTCAGGTGCGCAGCAGGTGCAGGGCGTGCGGCAGCGAGCGCGCCTCGGGCAGCCAATGGTCCACGGCCGCGCCGAGGGCCACGACAGTGCACAGGGCCATGGCCGCTGGCCCGGCGGTTCTGCCGAGCGCGACACGCAACCAGCCCTCGCGCTGAGCCTTGATGGCCAGCGCACCGCCGACCGAAGCAAACGCGATCTCGACTGCAACGCCCAGCAGCACTTCAATGCCAAACAAGCCGAAAACTGCAACGCCCAGCAAGGCGCCGAGTGCCATGGCGGCCGCCACCACCAGGGCCAGCGGAATCAAAACCACTGCCGCCTCATCGGCGCCGCTGACGATCTCTGCGGCAGTGCTGCCGAGATGGCCGACACCTTCCCCCAGCGCCTCGCCGCCGCCGGGCAGATCGAAGTCTGCGCTGGCGCCTCCGCCGCCGAAGTCGCCACCTGCACCGGGCTCCAACGGCGGGCGGCCGCCGCCGCCCGTCGAGCCCGTTGGGGTGTCGATCTGCAGCAGGTCTGCTCCTGCGCGGTCGCGCGACAACAGCCAGCGCGCCCAGAGATAGAGCAGCCCGATCAGGGCCAGATAGGCGACGGCGAATGCCAGCCCATACCGCAACGACAGCCGATCGAGGCCCGCCAGCATCAGGCTGTGGGTGGTGGCCCAGGCCAGCGCCAAGGTCAGGGTCGCGATCATGGCGCTGTGAACGCGCAGCCAGCGGCGCTGCCGCAGGTCGCGGCGCACATGGCGCTCGAAGTGATAGGGCTTCACGCGTCCGCGACGTGCACCGGTACCCGCGCCGCCAACGCACACATCAACTCGTAGCCGATGGTGCCTGCGGCAAGCGCGACCTCGTCGATCGGCAGAACCGACCCGTGCGGCCCGCGGCCCCAGAGCGTGACTTCGCTGCCGATGCCCGCCGCAGGCACGGGTGTCAGATCCACAGCCAGCATGTCCATGCTGACGCGGCCGATGGTGCGCGTGCGCACACCGTCCACCAGCACCGGTGTGCCGGTGGCGCAATGACGCGGGTAGCCGTCGGCATAGCCGCAGGCCACGATGCCGATGCGCAATGCAGCGTCGGCCGTGAAGCTGCTGCCGTAGCCCACCGTGTCGCCGGCCTGCAGGGCCTGTGTGGCGATCAATCGTGAGCGCAGCGTCATCGCCGGCTGCAAACCCCAGTGCGCAATGTCGTGCGCCGGGAAGTCAGGTGCGCTGCCATAGCTCAGGATGCCGGCGCGCACCCAGTCGTTGCGCACGCGGTGGCGCAGGATGGCAGCGCTGTTGGCCAGCGAGCGCTCGCCGGGCAGGTCTTGCGTGGCGGCCTCGAACCGGGTCACCTGGCGGTCGATGCCGCGCGCGCCATCGGCGTCCGAAAAGTGGGTCATCAAGGAGATCTCGTCGACCTGCGTCAGGGCGTTGAGCCGAGCCCAGGCGCTGCGGTAGGCGGCCGGCCCGAAACCCAGGCGATTCATGCCGCTGTTCATCTTCAGGAACACGCGCTGCGGCTGATGCGTCTTGTGGGCCGCCAGCCAGTCGATCTGTTCGGTGCAATGCACCACGTGCCACAAGTTCAGGCGCGAACACAGCTCGAGGTCCCGTGCTTCGAACGCGCCCTCCAGCAGCAGCACCGGGCCGCGCCAGCCGCAGGCGCGGATGCGCTCGGCTTCGCCGAGGTCGAGCAGGGCAAATCCATCCGCACCGCGCAGGCCTTCGAACACGCGTTCGATACCGTGGCCGTAGGCGTTGGCCTTGACCACGGCCCAGACTTTCGCGTCGGGCACGCAGGCGCGCGCGCGGTTCAGGTTGTGCGCCAGGCCATCGGTGTGGATGAGGGCTTCGATCGGGCGCGGCATGGCCTCATTCTGCCTGCGTGCTATAACGCGGCGCGCCCTCAGAGGCAACACACGGAGACACGCTGCAGCGCCCCGCATGAAACGAGGTTTTTACACGATCATGTCGGCGCAGTTCTTCAGCTCGCTGGCCGACAACGCATTGTTCGTGGCTGCCGTCGAGCTGTTGCGCACCTCAGGCGCCGGCGAGTGGCAGCGCGCGGCGCTGGTGCCGATGTTCGCCTTGTTCTACGTGGTGCTGGCGCCTTACGTCGGCGCCTTCGCCGACGCCCTGCCCAAGGGCAAGGTGATGTTCGTGGCCAACAGCATCAAGGTGGTGGGCTGCCTGATGATGCTGTTCGGCACGCACCCGCTTTTGTCTTATGCCATCGTCGGCCTCGGTGCCGCGGCCTACTCACCTGCCAAGTACGGCATCCTCACCGAGCTGCTGCCGCCGTCGCAGCTGGTCAAGGCCAACGGCTGGATCGAGGGCCTGACGATCGGCTCCATCATCCTGGGCGTGTTGCTGGGTGGTCAGCTGGTCGGCTCCAGGATCGCACCCATGCTGCTCGGCATCGATCTGCCGATGATCGACACCGGCATCGACACCGGGCCCGAAGCGGCGATCGCCGCTTTGCTCTTCCTGTACGTGATCGCGGCCCTGTTCAACCTGCGCATCCCGCGCACCGATTCGCCGCTGCAGCCGATCACGATGGGCCCCATCGCCCTGGTGCGTGACTTCTCGCTGTGCAATGCCCGGCTGTGGTCCGACAAGCTGGGCCAGATTTCCCTGGCCACCACCACCTTGTTCTGGGGCGTGTCGGGCAACTTGCGCTACATCGTGCTGGCCTGGGCGGCGGCGGCGCTGGGTTACGGCACGACGCAAGCGTCGAGCCTGGTCGGGGTGGTGGCGCTGGGCACGGCGGTCGGCGCTGTCGTCGCCTCGGTGGCCATGAAGCTCGACCGCGCCACCAGCGTGATCCCGCTCGGCATCATGATGGGTGTGCTGGTGATCGGCATGAACTTCATCTCCAACGTCTGGGTCGCGGCGCCCTTCCTGATCCTGCTGGGCGCCATCGGCGGCTACCTGGTGGTGCCGATGAACGCCCTGCTGCAGCACCGCGGCCACAACCTGATGGGTGCGGGCCGTTCGATCGCGGTGCAGAACTTTAATGAGCAGGCCTGCATCCTGGGCCTGGGCGCGTTCTACACCGCGATGACCAAGTTCGGGGTCTCGGCCTTCGGCGCGATCACCCTGTTCGGACTGGTGGTTGCCGGCACGATGGAGTTGATCCGGCGCTGGCACAAGAGCAACACCGTGCGCCACCGTGACGAGGTCGAGCGCCTGCTGGCCATCGCCCGCTCGGACCCCCATTGACGTGCCCACCCCCGAAGCGGCTTCGCCGCTCCCCCTCAAGGGGGCAGCGCCAGCAGACCGGCAAAGCCGGATCCGCAGCGTCTGCTTGGGCAGGCCCGTTCTGAGGTGGCGACCCCCCGGGGCGTGCTGCTGCCGGCACTGGCGCTGGTGTTCAACGCCTTCGTGTGGGGCGTGTCGTGGTGGCCGTTTCGGCAACTCGAGGCCGCCGGTGTGCATCCGCTGTGGTCCACCGTGCTGGTCTACAGCTTCGCGGTGCTGGTCATCACCCTGGCCCGGCCGGCGGCGTGGCGCGAGCTCTTCAGCCACCCGGCTCTTTGGGTGCTGGTGCTGGCCTCCGGCACCACCAATGCTGCCTTCAACTGGGCGGTGACCATCGGCGACGTGGTGCGCATCGTCCTGCTGTTCAATCTGATGCCCCTGTGGGCGGTGTTGCTGGCGCGGCTGCTGCTGCAGGAGCCGCTCACGTCGGGCGCGCTGCTGCGCGTCGCCCTGGCCCTGGCGGGCGCGCTCGTGATCTTGTGGCCCCCCGGGGGCGGCCTGCCGCTGCCGCAAACCCTGGCGGAGGGGCTGGCCGTGCTCGGTGGCTTCGCCTTCGCCCTCAACAACGTCATGCTGCGGCGCGAGTCGGGCCGCTCCCAAGCCGCGCGGGCGTTGGCCATGTTCTTCGGTGGTGTGCTGGTGGCCGGTGTGCTGGCGCTGGCGCTCACCCCAGGTGGTTCGGTGGCGCCCCTGCCGGCGCCGACGAGCGGCTGGGTGCTGGGCGCGTTGGTGCTGGCCTTCTTCTTTCTGGCAGGCAACCTCGCGCTGCAGTACGGCGCCACACGCCTGCCGGTGAATGTGTCGGCCGTGATCATGCTCACCGAGGTGCTGTTCGGCAGCGTCTCCGCGCTGCTGCTCGGGGCCGGCAGCTTCGATCTGCGCGTGGCGATCGGCGGTGCGGCCATCATCGCGGCGGGCCTGCTGGCGGCGCGCCAACACGCCCGCGCCTGACTCAGCCCGGGCGGTCGAGCGGCATCGGGCGGCTGAGCAAATTGCCGGGGCGGCTGTTGCTGTGGCCGGTATCCACCGGTGCCGACAAGCGCAGCCCCAGCGCACGCAGGCTGCGCCGCAGAAGCTCGTCATCGATTGGTTTGGCCAGATAGGCATCGCAGCCGGCAAAGGTGCCACGCACGCGGTCCGTTGTCGCGGCGTGTGCCGAAACCATGACCACCACCGGCGCCGCGACCCCGGCGCGCGGCTTGAGCTGCCGCTTGATGTGCTGGCACAAGCCCAGGCCATCGAGTTCACTGTTCGCGCCGAGTTCGACGTCGAGGAACACGGCGTCGAAGGTTTGCGTGCCCAGCAATGCCAGCGCCCGCTGGCTGTCACTGGCGGTCTCGGTGCGCAGGCCCAGGGCTTGCAGCTGGCGTTCAAGAAAGCGCAGGGCGACCTCGCTGTCGTCGACCAGTAGGGCCGATGTGGGGGCCGTCAGGTCATCGATGCGCCGTGGCGGTCCGCCCTTGGTCAAGCGCGGCGCGGCGGCTTGGGATGCTTGGGCGGTGGGCTTGGCGGCCGCCACTGCTGCCGCAGTCGCCGTGGCCGTGCGCGTCGCTGCCGGCAGCAACGCTTGCGCCCGCGAGCGGCGCAGCACGACCGCCGCATCGAGGTCGCGGAACACCTGCATCGGGTCGATCGGCCGCATCATCCAGGCCAGAGCGCCCTCCGGCGCCAGCGAGCCGATGAAGATGGTGTCGGATGCTCGATCGGCACCGAGCACTTGGTCGAGCGTGCCGGTGTGGTCGGCGTCGGCAATCAGGTAGTCGGCTGCAGTCACCGCGTCGGCCTCGACGTAGGCAGGCACCCGCGTACCCGACAGGCGCAGGTAGGAGACCAATGCGCTGCGCTCGAAATCGCTGAAACCAAGCAGCGCAACCCGCAACGGTGCGATCACCGAAGTTGAGGGCATGGCGGGCGAAGACGGTGCACGCCTGCATGTTCCTCGCCGCGGCGACTGCCGTCAACGCTCCCACGCCCCTAGAACCGCGCCAAGGCCGCGATGGCGCTAGGATGCGTGACCCAAGTCGCAAGACCCATCTGCCGCCCCCACGCCAAGAGGACACACCACCATGGCCAAGCGCTCCGTGTACGACTTCTCCGCCGTCTCCATTGCTGGCCGCAAGGCTGACTTTGCGGCCCAGCGCGGCAAGGTCTTCCTCATCGTCAACACCGCCAGCGCCTGCGGTTTCACGCCGCAGTTCAAGGGCCTGGAAAAGCTGTGGGAAGACTACGCCGCGCGCGGCCTGGTGGTGGTGGGTTTTCCGAGCAACCAGTTCGGCGCGCAGGATCCCGGCGCCAACGACGAGATCGCCTCCTTTTGCGAAATGAACTACGGCGTCAGCTTCCCCATGATGGCCAAGGTCGACGTCAATGGTGCCAAGGCCGAGCCGCTCTGGCAGTGGCTCAAGGGCGAGGCGCCCGGCGTGCTCGGCAGCCAGGCGGTCAAGTGGAACTTCACCAAGTTCCTGGTGGGTCGCGACGGCCAAGTGCTCAAGCGCTACGCGCCGAACGACGAACCCGATAGCCTGCGCGCCGATATCGAAGCTGCGCTCGCCAAGCCCGCCCACTAGGCGCCGCGCAGCGCTCCCAATAGAGCCTGTCCGGCCTTGGGGCGGCCCTGCGCCGCCACCTGGCCCCGCCAACGAGAAAGACCATGTTCAAACACCTCGAGCCCTACGCCGGCGACCCGATCCTGAGCCTCAACGAGGCCTTCCATGCCGACCCGCGGCCGCACAAGGTTAACCTGTCGATCGGCATCTATTTTGATGACGCCGGCCGCATCCCGGTGCTGGGTTGCGTGCATGCCGCCGAGGCGCAGATGCTGGCTGCCGCCGGGCCCAAGCCCTACTTGCCGATCGAGGGTTCAGCAGCCATGCGCGGCGCGGTGCAGGGCTTGCTGTTCGGGGCCGATCACGAAGCGGTGACGAGCGGGCGGGTGGCCACGCTCCAGACCATCGGCTCCTCGGGTGGCTTGAAGGTCGGCGCCGATTTCATCCAGCGCTGGCTGCCAGGGAGTGCGGTCTGGGTCAGCGACCCGAGCTGGGACAACCACCGTGCCATGTTCGAAGGCGCCGGCCTGGCGGTTCACAGCTACCCCTATTACGACCCGGCCACCGGTGGCTTGAAGTTCGAGGCCATGCTGGCCACGCTGCGCACCCTGCCGCCCAAGAGCGTCGTGCTGCTGCACGCCTGCTGCCACAACCCGACCGGCGTCGACCTGACGCGCTCGCAATGGGAGCAACTGCTGCCGGTGCTGCGCGAGCGCGAGTTGCTGCCCTACCTCGACATCGCCTACCAGGGCTATGGCGACGGCATCGAGGAAGACGCTTTCGCGATCCGCCTGTTGGCCTCGGCCGGTCTCTGCTTCTTCGTCGCGAACTCTTTCTCCAAGAGCATGAGTGTCTACGGCGAGCGCGCCGGTGCCCTCAGCGTGGTGTGCGGCGACAAGGCCGAGGCCGAACTCGTGCTCGGCCAGATGAAGGCCACCGTGCGCCGCAACTACTCCAGCCCGGCGATCCATGCTGCCGGCATCGTCAGCCGCGTCTTGACCGACCCGGCGCTGCGCGCGTCCTGGCAAGCCGACGTGGCCAGCATGCGCGAGCGCATCCTGGCCATGCGCCAGCGCCTGCATGCCGTTCTCGCCGCGCAGCAACCGGGCCGCGACTTCGGCTACTTCCTCAGCCAGCGCGGCATGTTCAGCTACACCGGCCTGAGCCCGGCCCAGGTCGATCGCCTGCGCAATGAGTTCGCGGTCTACCTCGTGCGCTCAGGCCGCATGTGCGTGGCCGGGCTGAACACCCAGAACGTCGAGCCGGTGGCGGCAGCGATGGCCGCAGTCTTGGATTGAGCGCCGGGCAGCACCGCCTGCAGCTCACACTGTGCAGGGCGCAGGGTCAGCCGATACAAGCAAACGCCGCGGAACGGGCTTCGCCCGGCCGCTGGCGGTGCCCCTTGAGGGGAGGCGGCGCAGCCGCTTCGGGGTGGTCCATCA
>JANNFB010000238.1:0-5246 GCA_031379365.1 Burkholderiales bacterium | reverse complement strand
GTCGACGATCACGCTGCCCGGCTTCATCGACTTGACCATCTCCTCCGTGATCAGCACCGGCGCAGCGCGACCGGGGATCAGCGCGGTGGAGATGACGATGTCAGCGGCGGCCACGCGCTTGGCGACCTCGACCTTCTGCCGCTCCAGCCACGATGGCGGCATCGGCTTGGCGTAGCCGCCCACCCCTTCGGCGGCTTCCTTCTCTTCGGCGGTCTCGTAAGCCACGTCGATGAACTTGGCGCCGAGCGACTCCACCTGTTCCTTCACCGAGGGGCGCACGTCGCTGGCCTCGATCACGGCGCCCAGGCGCTTGGCCGTGGCAATGGCTTGCAGGCCCGCCACGCCCACTCCCAGGATCACGACGCGTGCGGCCTTGATCGTGCCGGCCGCGGTCATCAACATCGGGAACAGGCGCTGATATTTGTCAGCGCCCATCATCACCGCCTTGTAGCCGGCGATGTTGGCCTGGCTCGAGAGCACGTCCATGCTCTGCGCGCGCGTCGTGCGCGGTGCGGCTTCGAGGGCAAAGCTGGTCAGGCCCGCGCCGGCCAGGCGGTTCAGGTTGTCCTTGTCGAAGGGGTTCAACATGCCGACCAAGGCCGCACCCGTCTTGACGAGAACGAGCTCGTCGAGCGACGGGCTGCGCACCTTCAGGATCAGGTCGGCAGCGAAAGCACCGGTGCGGTCGGTGATCTCGGCACCGACAGCGATGTAAGCCTCGTCGGTGGCGCTGGCCGCAACGCCAGCGCCGGCCTGCACCCACACGGTGTGGCCTTGGGCCTTGAGTTTCTTCGCCGTCTCCGGCGTGACGGCGACACGTGTCTCGCCGGCCACCGTTTCGAGCGGAACGCCGATCAGCATGGTTTGGTTCTCCTCGGGCTGTCTTGCAGTGCAGCCCTGATGCGGGCGCCTTGGGCTGCGAGCTTAATGCACGCGTGGCGGTCGGCCTCTCGGGGCTTGCGCGGGGCGGGCTACGATGCGCACAACATGATGCCCGACCCACGCTGGAAGCCGAGTGTCACCGTGGCGGCGGTGATAGAGCAGGCCGGCCGCTTCCTGCTGGTCGAGGAGCACTCGCCCGACGGCCTGCGCCTGAACAACCCGGCCGGCCACCTCGACCCCGGCGAATCCCTGCTCCAGGCTGTCGTGCGCGAGGTGCTCGAAGAAACGGCCTGCAGCTTCACGCCCAGCCACCTGGTCGGCATCTACCTGGCGCGCCTCCAGCGCGGCAACGAAGACATCACTTACCTGCGCTTTGCCTTCGCCGGCACGGTCGGGCCGGCAGAAGCGGGCCGCCCCCTGGACGCACCCATTGTGCGAACGCTGTGGCTGAGCCCGGCCGAAATCGAGGCCAGCCGCGAGCGCCACCGCAGCCCCTTGCTTTGGCGCTGCGTGCAAGACCACCGGGCCGGGCGCCGCTACCCGCTCGACGCCCTGAGCACGGACGGCGACCTCAGTCGGGTTTGATGCCGGCCCGCAGCACGATGTCCTTCCAGACCTTCTGCTGCTTGGCAATGTAGGCGGCGAACTCTTCGGGCGGCCCGCCACCGCCGACTGCGCTGTCGCTGGCAAAGCGCTCGGTCACGGCATTCGATTTCAGCGCCTTCAGCGATTCTTCCTGCAAGCGCTTGACCACCTCACGTGGGGTGCCCGCAGGGGCCAGGATGCCGTACCACTGCGAGGTCTCGAAGTCCTTGAAACCCATTTCGGCCACCGTGGGCACATCGGGCAACTGCGCCACCCGCTGCGCCGTTCCCACGGCAATCGCGCGCAGCTTGCCGCTTCTGATGTGCGGGATCATTGCCGGCAGCCCGGTCGAGCTGACCTGGGTACGGCCTGCCAGCAGGTCGGTCAATTGCGGCCCGGTACCTCGGTAGGGGATGTGGACCATGAACATGCCCGTGACCAGCTTGAGGTACTCCATTGACAGGTGGCCGGCGCTGGCGTTGCCGGCCGAGCCGTAATTCAGCTTGCCCGGGTTCTTCTTGGCGTAAGCGATGAACTCCTTGAAGTCCTTGGCCGGCACGTCGGGGTGAATCACGAACACGTTGGGCACTTTGGCCAGCAGCGTTACGGGAACGAAATCCTTGTTCACATCGAAGGGCTGGTTTGGAAAGATGATCGGGTTGACCGCCAGCGAGCCGACGTGGCCCAGGATCAGGGTGTGGCCGTCGGGAGCGGCCTTGGCCACCTCGGTCATGGCCGGGATGCCGGCGCCACCGCCCTTGTTGTCGACATAAACCGTCTGCCCGAGTTGCTTGGTCAGCTCATTGGCGACCGTGCGCGCCACGATCTCGCTGGTGCCGCCGGGGGCGAAGGGCACGACGAAACGGATCGACTGGCGCGGCCACGGTGTTTGCGCGAGGCCGAATGACGGCAAGGCGATGACTGAAGCGGCGATGGCGGTACGGCGGCTCAGGGGCATGTCGGCTCCAGCAGGGTCGCCCCACTCTAGCCGCCCAGGGGCGCCTTCACATGCGGGCTAGTACGCGGTCGACCATCACGCCGCTCTGGCCTAGGTAGTTCATCGGGTCGCACAGGCGGGCGAGGGCCGCGCGGTCGACGTGGCGCATGATCTCTGCGTTCTCGCACAGCAGATCGAGCAGCGGTCGCTGCTGTTGCAGGGCCGCGCGGCAGATGTCGTAGACCAGGTCGTGGGCCACCTCGCGCCCCAGGTGCGGGCTCAAGCCCATCATCACGGCCTCGCTCATCACCAGGCCGTGTGTCAGGTCGATGTTGCGACGCATGGCTGCGGCGTCGACCCCCAGACCTTCGAGCATCTGCCGCGAGTGCCTGAGCGCACCGGCCATCAGACAGAAGGCTTCCGGCAGCACGACCCACTCGATCTGCCAGGGCCCGGCGCTGCGCTCGTGGTCGGCCACCATGGCGTCCATCAGGGCCGCACTGTGTTGGCGAACGACGGCCACCGCGGCGTGGATGTAGCTGCAGGCAACCGGGTTGCGCTTCTGCGGCATCGTGCTGGACGATCCGCGTCCCGGCGCGAAGGGTTCGAACACTTCACCCACTTCCGTCTGCATCATCAATTTGATGTCCAGGCTGAGCTTGCCCAGCGTGCCGCCGACCAGGCCCAGGAAGGCGCCGACCTCGGCGATGTTGTCGCGCAGGGCGTGCCAGGCGATCAGCGGCTGCGCCAATCCCAGCTCGGCACACACGCCTGCTTGTGTCGCCATGGCGTCCGTGCGCAGCGAGGCCAGGGTGCCGACGGCGCCGGCGAACTCGCCCACCAGCACGCGCTCGCGCAACTGCGTCAGGCGCTGCCGGTGACGCTGGACGGCCGATAGCAGACCGGCCATCTTGTAGCCAAAGGTGATCGGGATGGCCTGCTGCAGATAGCTGCGGCCGATCATCGGCGTGTCACGGTGCTCGCGTGCCAGTGCGGCGAGGGCCTGCGCGATGCCTTCGAGATCCAGCTCGACCAGCGCCAGGCTCTCGCGGATCTGCAACACGGTGGCCGTGTCGACGATGTCTTGCGTGGTCGCGCCCCAGTGGCAGTACTCGCCGAGCTTGTCGCGGCAGCGCTTGTTGAGTTGCGACACCACCCCGACGATTGGTGAGCCGGCGCGCTCGGTCTGCTGGCGCAGCAAGGCCATGTCGATCTCGGCGAGCCGGCAGTGGCTGGCGATCTCGAGCGCCGCTTCCTGCGGGATCAGGCCCAGCCGGCCCTGGACGAGGGCCAGCGCGCGCTCGACGTCGAGGTACTTCTGGGTCCGGTTCTCGTCGCTCCAAACCGCTCGCATCGCCTCACTGGAGAAGATGCCCTGGAAGATGCTCGAGTCGATGACAGTGGCGGCCATGCCGGATTGTCCTGCAGGTGCCGGCGCACGGTACGCTCGGGGATGCCCCAGCCGCCGCTGCCCTTCGACTCCCGCCCGCCGGCGCCGGCGCCGGTGAGCTTCTGGGCTGCCGTCGCCTTCTGGCTCAAGCTCGGCTTCATCAGCTTCGGCGGGCCGGCCGGGCAGATCGCCATCATGCACACCGAGCTGGTCGAGCGCCGGCGCTGGATCAGCGAGCAGCGTTTCCTGCATGCGCTGAACTACTGCATGGTGCTGCCCGGGCCCGAAGCGCAGCAACTCGCCACCTACCTCGGCTGGCTGATGCACCGCTCCTGGGGCGGCATCGTGGCCGGCGCGCTGTTCGTGCTGCCCTCGCTGTTCATCCTGATCGCACTGTCGTGGATCTACCTGCGCTTCGGTAACTTGCCCGTGGTGGCCGGCATCTTCTACGGTCTCAAGCCCGCCGTCACTGCGCTGGTGTTGCACGCGGCGCACCGCATCGGCGGGCGGGCCTTGAAGAACCGGTGGATGTGGGCCATCGCCGCGTTGGCCTTCATCGCCATCTTTGCCTTCGACACGCCCTTCCCGGCCATCGTGATCGCCGCCGCGCTGATCGGGCATTTCGGCGCGCGGCGCTGGCCGGCCGTGTTCGCGCTGGGCGGTGGCCATGGCGCCGCGAAGACCGGCTACGGCCCGGCCTTGATCGACGACAGCACGCCAACGCCGGAGCACGCCCGCTTCTCTCGCGGCCAACTGTTGCGCGTTTTGGCCGTCGGCGGGCTGCTGTGGGCCCTGGTGATGGGCGCCATCGTCGTCGCCCAGGGCTGGCAAAGCACGCTGGCCACGATGGGCTGGTTCTTCACCAAGGCGGCCTTGCTCACCTTCGGCGGCGCTTATGCGGTGCTGCCCTATGTCTACCAGGGCGCCGTCGAACAACACCAGTGGCTGACAGGTGCGCAGATGATCGACGGCCTGGCGCTGGGCGAGACCACGCCCGGCCCGCTGATCATGGTGGTGGCCTTTGTCGGCTTTCTCGGCGGGTGGGCCAAGCAGGTGTTGGGCCCGGACGCGTTGTTCGCGGGCGCGGCCTTGGCGGCCAGCGTGGTCACCTTCTTCACCTTCCTGCCGTCCTTCGTCTTCATCCTCGCGGGTGGCCCGCTGGTCGAGGCGACCCATGGCAAGCTCGGCTTCACTGCGCCGCTGTCGGCGATCACCGCGGCCGTGGTCGGTGTCATCGTCAATCTGGCGCTGTTCTTCGCGTACCACGTGCTGTGGCCGCAAGGCTTCGGCGGCGGCTTCGGGTGGTTCTCAGCCGCCATCACCCTGCTCGCTGCGGTCGCGCTGTTTCGCTTCAAGGTCGGCGTGATCCCGCTGCTCGGGGCCTGTGCAGCCGCTGGGTTGGCGTTCCAACTTGCACGCTAGGAGGGGTTCTCATGAGCGTCATCACGGTGC
>JANNFB010000221.1:0-1986 GCA_031379365.1 Burkholderiales bacterium | reverse complement strand
CTTCAGGCGCTCAAGCAACGTCGTCAACTCGGCTTGCGTCAGTTCGCCGTCTAGCAGGCGTGCGGCTTCGTTCATGGCGTGACTCCTACCAGCGCCTGTGGCGCGTGGGTGCAAGAAGCGGGCGTACACGACGGGCTATCGCGTCGCGCGCCCGGAAAATGTGGGACTTGACGGTGTTCACGGGCTGCTCGAGCGCTGTTGCGATGGTCTTGTAGTCAAGCCCTTCGACCTCTCGCATCAGCAGCGCCCGTCGCTGGACCTCGGGCAGGGCTGCTACTTCGGTGTCGATGCGTTCGAAAAGCTGGTTCGCCATCACCTCTTCCTCTGGGCTGGGGGCGGCCCCGAATCTGTCGTCGTCACCCGGATTGTCGAGCACTTCAACGGGGCGGTCGTCCTGCCGGTTCTGCCCGCTGCGCAGATAGCTCCTGGCCGCGTTGCGGGCAATCGTGAACAGCCAAGCCGCGAAATCACCCTCCGGCTTGAAGCTCGACAAAGCAAGAAAGGCACTCAAGAAAACCTCCTGTGTCAACTCTTCGGTGATGGCATCGTCACGCACGAACCGCCGAATCGTTGCGGCAACCCGGCGCTGGTACTTCACCACCAGCACTTCAAACGCGACGGTCTCGCCTTGATGGGCCCGCGCGACCAGCGCCGCGTCGATAGCGCCTGCGAGAAGGTCATCTCTCACCTGGAACCCCTTGCACCACGCGCGAACCGACATCGCAGCAAAGGCCGACGGCGCGCCATCGCGCTGGCAGTACCACTGTCCATACTCAGGCGCGCCGCCAAAGTTGCAAGTTGCGCAAAAAATTACCTTGCAGTGCGGCCCTGTTGGCTGACCCGCCGCCGAATTTGGCGGTGCGGAAGCGGCAACCCGGAGCGGCCCGCCGACCCTGAACCCGCGGCCTGGGTGCGAGCCCTGCACAGAACAGCGTCAATCCCTCATGCGGTGCACTCAATGCCAACCCTTGATGCCCGGTGGGGTGAATCCCCTGCGGATGGTCCCCGCGCAGGTGCAACTTTTCCAATAAGAAGACGTAATTAAGAGGCCAGCCAACCACAATAGAAGAGGTAATAGCCATGCACGATCATAGCAGCAGCGCTAGTGACAGCCGGTTCAAAACCCAGTCGCCACCGCGGGTCGCAGTCGTCGGCGGCGGCATCGCCGGTCTGACCTGCGCCCGGGAGTTGCGCCTTCGCGGCTGCGATCCCGTCGTCTTCGAAGCCGATGCCCGCCTGGGCGGGCGCTGCAGTTCACGCAGCACCCGCGTGGGACTGTTCGATGACGGGGCCCAGTGCATCAGCGGGGCCACCCGCCTGGCCGCTCATGCCGTGCAAGCGCCGGGCGAGCTGGCCGCGCTGCACCCGTGGACCGTTGCGGCCACGCCCGCTGAAGAGGAACGCAGCGGCAAAGCTTGGAAACCGAACGAAGATGAAGCGGATGTCGAGCCCACCCTGAGACTGCTGGGCGCAGTCGGCGTGCCGTCGATGGTGGCCCTGGCCGATGCCCTGGCGCGGCCACTGCAGGTTCGACTGAACACACCCATCGTGCAGGCCCGGCGCAGCGGCACTGGGTGGGCTCTGAGCAGTTCCGCAGGCGAGATTGAGGGGGACTTTCAAGCCCTGGTGCTCGCCATACCGGCGCCGTTGGCAGTTCCGCTGGTGCGCGAGTCTTCAGAACTGACCGCGGCTCTGCGTGCAGTGCGCTTTCGCAGCCGCTGGGTGCTGCTGCTCGGGTCCGAACGCCCTGTCTCCCTGCCTGCCTACCGTGAGTTCCAGGGCAGCCCTATCGAGCGCGTCGCTGCCATGCACAGCAAGCCGGGGCGCGTGGCCATCGGACACCAGCGCTGGTTCGTCGAAGCCGACGAGCGGTGGTCCTTGCAGCACGAGCATGAGGACGCCGAGACCGTGGCCGACCTGCTACTCGAGAACTTCCGGGCGCACGCAGGCCGGCGGGTGACGCCCAGCTACCTCCGGGCGCACCAG
>JANNFB010000137.1:0-3523 GCA_031379365.1 Burkholderiales bacterium | reverse complement strand
CGGCGTATTGGTCCTGCTCGGGGTGAACCTGTTCACCTTCATGCTGTTCTTCACCGTCAACACGCCCGACGACATGGCGCGCCTGAACATCGGCGGCAAGCGCGTGACACAGGAGCTGATCGAGAAGTGGAAGGGCGAGCGCGGCTACGACAAGCCGCTGTACTGGAACACCGCCAAGGCCGGCAGCGAGCAAGTCACCGAGACCATTTTCTGGGAGCGTTCGATCTCGCTCTTCACGCTGCAGTTCGGGCGCGCCGACAGCGAGAGCGCCGGCGACATCGGTGACGAGGTCAAGCGCCGCATGTGGGTCAGCGTTCAGCTGGCCTTGCCGATCTTCATCCTGCAAGTGATCGCCAGCGTGTCTTTCGCGCTGCTGCTGGTGATGTTCCGCCACACCCGGCTCGACCTGGCCGGCGTGGTGCTGTGCGTGGTGTTGCTGTCGATTTCCGGTTTGTTCTACATCATCGTCGGCCAGTACCTGTTCGCTCGCGTGCTCAAGCTGGTGCCGATCTCGGGCTATGCCGGCGGGCTGGACGTGTTGCGCTTTCTGGTGCTGCCCGTGATCTTGTCGGTGGTGGCAAGGCTGGGCACCGAGGCGCGGCTGTACCGGGCCATGTTCCTGGAGGAGATCGGCAAGGACTACGTGCGCACCGCGCGCGCCAAGGGCCTGAGCGAGACGGTGGTGATGTTCCGCCACGTTCTGCGCAACGCCATGATCCCCATCATCACCAGCGCCGGCGGCTACTTGCCCATCGTCTTCCTCGGCAGCCTCGTGTTCGAGAGCTTCTTCGGCATCCCGGGCCTGGGCGCGTACGTCATCGAGGCCATCGGAAAGCAGGACTTCGCCATCGTGCGCACCATGGTTTTCGTCGGCTCGGCGTTGTACATCGCCAGCTACATCCTGATCGACATTGCCTACACCTGGGTTGACCCACGTGTTCGCCTGGCCTGAGCTCATGACGACGCTGCCCAAGATCGTTCTGCTCTGGACTGACGCTGCGATGTGGCTGATGGTGCTTGCCCTGGCGCTCTACATCTGGACCGTCTTGCGCAAGCCGGCGCTGGCGGCGTCGTGGCGCAAGGTGTTCGCCGACGGGCCGGCGCTGGCCTCGTCCGTGATCTTGCTGGTGTGCCTAGTCATCACGATGCTCGACAGCGTGCATTTCCGTGCCGCCTTGCCACCGGCGGCCGGCAGCACCGCAGGCAGCGTTGCCTACGAAACGCGCACGCGCTCGCTGCTCGATGTGGCGCTGCGCAGCCTGTCGGAATCGCGCGAGACCACTTACTCGCGGCCGCTCGCCTACGAGAGCTTCACCAAAGAGACGGTCGACGTCGGCGGACAGCCCGCGCGCCTGGCGCCGCGACTCCTGCACGGCGGCGTCCATCTGACCCAACCGGAGACGCAGTGGGCCGGCGACATCGCCCGCCGTGTGGCGCTGGGCCTGCTGCTCGGCCTGGTCTTCACCGCGGCCTTGACAGCGCTGACGGTGGCTGCGGTGTCACGCGGTGCCAAGGTCGGTGGGCGCGAAGCGGCGCTGCGCATCTGGCATGGCGAGACCGCCATCCCGTGGAGAGTGGCGATCACCACTGTGCTGGCCCTCGCCCTGGTGGGCGGCCCGGTCGCGACCCTTATGGGCGGCTACCACGTGTTCGGCACCGACATCACCGGCAACGACGTGCTGTACCAGACCTTCAAGAGCATCCGCACCGCTTTCGTGATCGGCGCCTTGGCCACACTCGCCACGCTGCCACTGGCGGTAGTGCTGGGCATCATGGCGGGCTACTTCAAGGGCTGGGTCGATGAGGCCATCCAGTACCTCTACACCGTGTTGTCGTCGGTACCCAACATCCTGCTCATCGCCGCCTGCGTGTTGATGGTCCAGGTGTTCCTCGACAAGCACCCCGAACTGTTCGAGACCGGCCTGGAGCGCTCCGACCTGAAGCTCTTCCTGCTCTGCCTCGTGCTCGGCTTGACCGGCTGGGCGGGTTTGTGCCGGCTGCTGCGCGCCGAGACCCTCAAGCTGCGCGAGCTCGACTATGTGCAGGCGGCGCAGGCCTTCGGCGTCGGCCACCGCCAGATCATGCGGCGCCACGTGTTCCCCAACGTCGCCCACCTTATGCTCATCGTCACCGTGCTCGAGTTCTCTTCCTTGATCTTGTACGAGGCCGTGCTGTCCTACGTGGGTGTGGGCGTCGATCCATCGATGAACAGCTTCGGCGGCATGATCAACCTGGCACGCAACGAGATGAGCCGCGACCCCATCGTCTGGTGGCCCTTTGCCGCAGCCTTCACCTTCATGGTGGCCCTGGTGCTGGCCGCCAACCTGTTTGCCGATGGTGTGCGCGACGCCTTCGACCCACGTTCGCGCGCCTTCCGCCCGCGCCTGTCCACGCGCAAGCTCACGCCTGCGGCCTGACCCATGCTCGAGATCCAAGACCTCAAGGTGGCGCTGGACGGCGAGGCCGGCGTGGTGCGCGCCATCGACGGCTTGCGCTTGGCCATCCAGCGCGGCGAAACCTTCGCCTTGGTGGGCGAGAGCGGCTGCGGCAAGAGCATGACGGCCCTGGCGCTGATGCGCCTGTTGCCCGAGAACGGCCGCGTGACGGCAGGTCGCATCGAGCTCGAAGGCCAGGACACCCTGGCCCTGGCGGAGAGCCAGATGCGCGCAGTGCGCGGCGGCCGCATCGGCATGATCTTCCAGGAACCGGCCACCAGCCTGAACCCGGTGATGAAGGTGGGCCAGCAGATCGTCGAAGCCATCGAAACCCACACCGCCCTGCGCGGCGAGGCGGCGCGCGCCAAGGCCATCGACTGGCTGCGCCGCGTCGGCATCCCCGAACCCGAGCGGCGCATCGACGAGTACCCCTTCCGCATGAGTGGCGGCCAGAAGCAGCGCGTGATGATCGCTATGACTCTCGCCACCGAACCCGACTTCCTCATCGCCGACGAGCCGACCACGGCCCTGGACGTGACGATCCAGAAGCAGATCCTCGACCTGTTGCGCGATCTGCAGCGCGAGCAGGGCATGGGCCTCTTGCTGATCACGCATGACCTGGCGGTGGTGGCCGGCATGGCGCAGCGCGTGGCGCTGATGTACGCCGGCCAGATCATCGAAGTGGCCAGCGCCGACGAGTTCTTCAGGTCGCCCAAGCACCCCTATGCGCAGGCGCTGCTGCGCGCGCTGCCCGACGCCGGGCGCCGTGGCGAGCCGCTGGCGGCGATTGCCGGCACCGTGCCGGCGCTCACCAGCACCTTCACCGGTTGCCGCTTTGCGCCGCGCTGCGCGAGTGTGATGCCGCATTGCGCCCGCACGCTGCCCGAGTTGACCTTGCTCGGGCCAACGCGCAGCGTGCGATGTTTGCTGTACAGCGAGCCTCAGTCCGTTCGCAATGAGCCCTCTCCCGTTCGGGCTGAGCCCCCTCCCGTTCGCCCTGAGCCTGTCGAAGGGCCGAGCGCCGCCGATCGGCTTCGACAGGCTCGACCCGAACGGGGTGGAGCAGGTACCCCGCTGCTCTCGGTTCA
>JANNFB010000097.1:0-3041 GCA_031379365.1 Burkholderiales bacterium | reverse complement strand
CCGATGTCGCCGATCACCTCGTCGAGCACGAAGGGGCGCACGGTGCGCCGGCGCACCGACAGGCACTCCTCATAGGTCATGCAGGGTTGCTCGATGTAGACGTCCACATTGGCCACCGCTGCTGCTATGCGTGCGGCTTCGGCGCGGGTCCAGCCAGTGTTGGCGTCGGCCACCAGGATGTCGGTGGCATCGAGGATGGCCCGCGTCTCGTGAATGCGCAGGATGTCGGCGTCGGCGTCGCCGCCCACCTTGAGCTGGAACTTGGTGTAGCCCTCTCGCTTGTAGCCCGCGATCTTGGCCGCCATGGCCTGCGGCGACTCCTGCGAGATGGCGCGGTAGAGGGCGATCTTTTCCTGGGCAGCACCGCCCAGCAGCTTGTAGACGGGCATGCCCGTCACCTTGCCCAGAATGTCCCAACAGGCAATGTCGATCGGCGCCTTGACGTAGGGGTGGCCGCGCAGCACCGCGTCCATGTGCCGGTTGATGGTGCCTAGATCCAGGGGGTCGAGGCCGATCATCTTGGGGCCCAGTTCGGCCAGGCCGGCGCGCACGCCCAGCGCATAGGCCGGCAGATAGGCCGAGCCCAGCGGGCAGCACTCCGCATAGCCGGTGATGCCGGCATCCGTCTCGACGGCGACGACGGTGGAATCGAACACGTCGACGAAGTTGCCGTTGGACCAGCTGTAGCGGCCTTCACGCAGTGGCAGATCGACCTGCCAGTATTTGATGCCGGTGATCTTCATTGCTTGGCCCAGGACGCGTACCAGGTCTTGAAGAGCTTGAGCTGGTTTCTGGCGAAGGTCTTCTGGCTCTCCGACAGCGCGTCGGTCGGGTTGAAGTGCAGTTCGTACTCGGCGTTGCCCTCGAGCAGCATGAGGTACTTGTAGAACAGCACCAGATCGACACCCTCGTCGAAAGTGGAGAGCACGTTCAACGCGGCTTCCAGTTCCAGCGCCTGACGGCGCGCCGCAACGTCGCCACCTGCCGCCTTCTGGCACAGCGCGGCCATGTGCAGCACTTCGCGCGGCAGCACGTTACCGATGCCGGTGATGGCCCCCTTGGCGCCGCAGTTGACGTAGCCGTGGAAGACGGCGGTGTCCACACCCACCATCAGGGTCAGCGCTTCCGAGCGGCCGGTGATGTGCTCGGCGGCATAGCTCAGGGCCTTGGCGCTGCCGAATTCCTTGAAGCCCACTAGATTCTTGTACTTCTCGTGCAGAGAGAAGAACAGGTCGGCCTTGGTTTCGAACCCGTAGTAGGGGCTGTTGTAGATGACTGCCGGCAAGTCGACCGCCGCTTCGAGAATGCCCGCGAAGTGCGCGTATTGGGCAGCCACCGATGACCCGCGCGACATCACGCGCGGGATCACCATCAGGCCGGCCGCGCCCACCCGCTTGGCATGGGCGGCCAGCGCCGCTGCGCGCATCGGGTTCTGCGCGCCGGTGCCGACGATGACCCGAAGGCCCGCCTTCACCAGCCCTTCCACGCCCGTCATCCGCTGCTCGTCAGTCAGCAGCGGCCAGTCGCCCATGGAGCCGCAATAGATGACGCCGGACATGCCGGCGGCCACCAATTCCTTGCCCCTGCGCACCAGCGCATCGAAGTCCGGTGCGCGGTCTGCCTTGCAGGGCGTCATCAGCGCAGGCATGACGCCTGTGAATACGTTCTTGGTCATCGGCTTGTCTCCTTGGCGAAGGGTCTGGCGAAGGCTCAGGTGATGGATGCGCCGATCTTGCGCAGGCTGGTGATCACTGGCGACTGGGGCAGCCAGATCTTGTCGAACGCGGCGATGACGGCTTCCGTATCGGCAACGGCCACCTGGCGGATGGGAATCGGCGCTTTCTTGAAGTTCTCGATCAACGCCGGCTCGTTGGCCGCCAAGCCATCGATCTGCTCGTTCAGGGTCTCCTTGACCAGCTTGGTGATGAGATCCCTGTCGGCCGCTGACAAGCCTTGCCAGACGCGGCCCGACACCACCGCGGCAAAGGGCATGAACACGGCATTCATCTGCAGGATGACCTTGGAGACCTTGTCGAAGCGCTGGTTCCACGAGAACTCGAGATCGGCTTCGAGCCCGTCGACCTGCCCGTTGGCCATGGCGTCGTACACCTGCGGCGTCGGGATCGGCGTCGGCGCCGCACCCAGCAGTTGGTAGAAATCGCGGTAGACCGGCGTCGGGTTGATGCGCAGCTTCATGCCCTTGATGTCGGCCAGCGACTGCAGGTCCTTCGACGAGAAGATCGCGCGCATGCCGGTGATGCCCCAGCCCAGGCCGATGGTGCCGGTGGTGGCGGGCAGCACGTCGAAGAGCTTGAGCACCTCGGGGTGGCGCACGAACTTCGCGACCGCCGGCGTCGAGCGCACCAGGTAGGGCGCGTTGATGGCGGCCAGATGCGGCACCCGCGAGCCCAGCTCTGCCGCCTGGATGAAGCCCATGTCGAGCGCGCCGGACTGCAGCTGCTGCATCATGGCCGACTCGTTGCCGAGCTGGCCGGAGTGAAACACCGTCATCGTCATGCGACCACTGGTGGCGGCCTTGAGTTTTTCGCCCAACACCAAGGCGGCCTTGTTCCAGGAGTGGCCCACTGGGGTGATGAGGCCCAACCTGAGCTCCTTGGCCTGGGCCAGCGAGAGGGAAGGCGCAGCCATCGGCAGCGAGGCGCCGAGGGCAAGAATGTGGCGGCGGGACAGTGTCATGTCTCAATCTCCGGGGTTGTGAAGGGGTTGGTTTCAGGCGCTTCGCCGCGCGTGGCGCGAGCCGCGACGAATGAAATGGACATCGGCTTCCGGCCCGTTGCGGACGTTGGCATTCGCGTGCGGGAGACGGCGCGAGATCAGGCCGACGAGGCACTCTGCTCCGCGAATGTCCCCCGAGTCGGGCTGCGCCCGCCTCTCCTCCTTGATTTCGCTGCGCAGAGCGCCCCGCCGTCCTGATCCGAGGTGCTTGGGCTGTTCGCGGGTGGAGGGACGCCGAAGCCTGAGGCCGGGGCTGCCGGGTGCCCGCCGCAGCGAAATCAAGGGGGAGCCCTGGGCGCAGCCCA
>JANNFB010000133.1:0-2337 GCA_031379365.1 Burkholderiales bacterium | reverse complement strand
TAGCAGCAAGTGGAGCGGGTCTCGTTCACACCGTGGCTGCGTCGATCGCCAGCGTGCGCAATTCTGCGGCGTCGAGAAAAACCTGTCCGGCCGCGTCGAGCTTGACTGCAAAGCGCTGCGTGCAGCCGGCGTCGGGCGCTTTGGCGCAGCCATCGGCCAGGCCGATGGTCCAGTTGTGCAGCGGGCAGGCGACGCTGTCGCCGAAGACGATGCCCTGGCTCAGCGGCCCGCCCTTGTGCGGGCAGCGGTCGAGCAACGCAAAGACCTTGTCGTCGGCGTTGCGGAAGATGGCGACGGGGTGACCCTCCGTGCGCGTCACGCGGCGCGCGCCGAGCACCGGGATGTCGGTGAGCAGGCAGATCGGGGCCCAGTCGCTCATGTCAGCCCCAGTGGCTCGAATTGCCGCACATCGACGCGTGCGGCGTCGAACTCGAACCAGGGGTCCGGCTCGCCGTCGAGGCTGAATTGCAGCCGCTCCCACAGGGCGAGGCGCCCGGCGGCGTCGTCGAGGATGCGCTTCTTCACGGTGTCCAGGCCGACACGGTTGACGTAGTGCACCGTGCGCTCCAGGTACCAGCCCTCTTCGCGGTAGAGCTGCAGGAAGGCGCCGCTGTATTCCAAGACCTCGGTGGAGGTTTTCAGCTTGACCAGGAACTGCGCCACTTCGGTCTTGATGCCGCCGTTGCCGCCGACATATATCTCCCAGCCGGAGTCGACGCCGATCACGCCGACGTCCTTGATGCCGGCCTCGGCGCAGTTGCGCGGGCAGCCACTGACGGCCAGCTTGACCTTGTGCGGCGCGTACATGCGCCACAGCGCCCGCTCGAGGTCCTTGCCCATCTGCGTGCTGTCTTGCGTGCCGAAGCGGCACCACTCGCTGCCCACACAGGTCTTCACCGTGCGCAGGGCTTTGGCATAGGCGTGGCCACTGGGCATGCCGATGTCTTTCCATACCGCGGGCAGGTCCTCCTTCTTGACGCCAAGCAGGTCGATGCGCTGGCCGCCGGTGACCTTGACGGTCGGGATCTTGTACTTGTCCACCGCGTTGGCGATGCGGCGCAGTTCATCGGCGGTGGTCTCGCCGCCCCACATGCGCGGGATCACGGAGTAGGTGCCGTCCTTCTGGATGTTGGCGTGGCTGCGCTCGTTGATGTAGCGGCTCTGTGGGTCGTCGAGCGCCTCTTTGGGCCAGCTGCTGAGCAGGTAGTAGTTGATGGCGGGCCAGCACGACGAGCAGCCGTTGGGCGTGCGCCAGCCCAGGCGCTGGTAGACGCTGGCGATGGTCAGCAGCTTGTCGTTGCGGATGGCTTCGCGCGCCTCGGCGTGGCTGGCGTCGGTGCAGCCGCACATCGCCTTCTTGGTCGGGGCCTTGGAGTAGTCACCGCCGGCGGTGAACATCAGCAACTGCTCGACCAGGCCGGTGCAGGAGCCGCAGCCACCGCTGGCCTTGGTCTGCTTGCGCACTTCTTCGAGCGTGAACAGGCCCTTGTCCTTGATCGCCTTGCAGATGGTGCCCTTGGTCACGCCATTGCAGCCGCAGACTTCGTCGCTGTCGGCCATGCTGGCGGCGCGGGTGTTGCCCTCGTGGCCGGTGTCGCCGATGTTGGACTCGCCGAACATCAGGCGGTCGCGGATGTCGGCGATCTTGCGGCCCTCGCGCAGCAGCTTGAAGTACCAGGAGCCGTCGACGGTGTCGCCGTAGAGCACCGCGCCGACCAGCTTGTCGTCCTGGATCACCAGCTTCTTGTAGACGCCGCCGTAGGGATCGCTCATCACGATCTCTTCGCAGTCCGGCCCGCCGCTGAAGTTGCCGGCCGAGAACAGGTCGATGCCCGTGACCTTGAGCTTGGTGCTGGTCTGGCTGCCGCTGTAGCGCCCGATGCCGAACTCGGCCAGGTGCGTGGCGCAGACCTTGCCCTGCTCGAACAGCGGCGCCACCAGACCGTAGGCAATGCCGCGGTGGGCGGCGCATTCGCCCACGGCGTAGATGCGCGGGTCGGTGATGGTCTGCAAGGTGTCATTGACGACGATGCCGCGGCTGCAGTGCAGGCCGGCACTCTCGGCCAGCGCGGTGTTCGGGCGGATGCCGGCGGCCATGACGACCAGGTCGGCCGGAATCTCAGAACCGCCCTTGAACTTGACGGCCATCACGCGGCCCGCCTTGTCGCTGATCAATGCCTCGGTCTGCGCCCCGATCAGGAACTTCAAGCCGCGGTCTTCGAGCGACTTCTGCAGCAGCTTGCCTGCCGCGTCGTCGAGCTGGCGCTCCATCAGCCAGGGCATGATGTGCACGACGGTGACCTGCATGCCGCGCAGCATCAGGCCGTTGGCGGCTTC
>JANNFB010000096.1:0-7064 GCA_031379365.1 Burkholderiales bacterium | reverse complement strand
GCCACCGCCTGCGCCAGACCGGCGGTGAACACGAACAGGCTGACGATGGCCGCGCGTTGCAGGGTCCAGAATGGATCGGTGTAGAAGTTCTGTTTCGACGCCAGCAGGTTGAAGTGGTTCAGGTCGAAGCAGAAGTGGAACAGCGCCATCCAGATGATCGCCACCCCGCGCAAGGCGTCGAGGCGGTCATGGCGCTGGCTTGGACTCATGGGCAGAGTTTCGCCCAAATGCCGTCGCTGGGCCGGCCCGCTACGATGCGGCCATGACCACCCATGCCCTCGCCCCACGCCGCAGCGCCGAAGAGCAAGCGCGCCTCGATGCTGCCCTGGCCGATCTGTTCCAACACCGCATCGTCTTCAACCAGACGCTGGGCTTGGAGATCGAGTCGGTACGCTCGCCCGAGCCGCGCATTCGCCTGACGATGCGGCCACAGTTGGTCGGGAATTACTTCAACGGCAACCTGCATGGCGGCGTGATCTCGGCCACCCTCGACGCGATGGGCGGCTTCGCGCTGATGGTGGCGATCGGCGAGAAACACGCCGAAGAGAGCACGCCGCAGGTGATGCAGCGCTTTGCCAAGATGAGCACCATCGATCTGCGCGTCGATTACCTGCGCCCCGGCGTGGGGGCGTCGTTCCTGGCCAGTGCCGAAGTCATGCGCCTGGGCGGGCGCATCGCCTCGACGCAGATGCGCCTGACCAGCGACCAGGGCACCGTGGTCGCGACCGGCGCGGCAGCCTACGTGATCAGCTGATCAGCGTGATGCCGCGCCGAACTCGGCCTTGAACCAGTCTTCGAGCATGCGCCGTTCATAGGGCAGCGCGTCGTTGCTGTGCAGGGGGAGCGAACGCTCCAGGTAGGCCAGATCGGCCAGCGTGGCGGCGCCACGCTTTGAAGGCGCACCGGGCGACTCCAGGGTGTAGCGCAATTGCAGGCGCGGCCAGTCGGCGCGGCCACGCAGCACGCGGATGTCGTTGGCGCGCATGCCGTGCCTTACTTCACCGGCCAGGTCGACATCGAGCACGTCGATCTTCAACGTCTGACCGGTGGCAAGGTACTGCGAGCCTATCGCTTCGAAGTGGCGCTGCAGGGCTGCCAGGGTGTCCTCGGTGCGGTGGGCGCTGTCTCGCACATCGCTGAAATTGCCGGGTTGAACGAAGCTGACCTGGACGCTGCCGCCCGCTTGCGCGGACGCTGTCGCAGCCACCAGGGCGAGCAGGCTGAGGATGAGGCGCATGGTGCTTCTCCTAGGGAGTCGTTGCGGATTCGATCCTAACGCTGGCCACGAAACCGCGGCGCACACGCGCGCTCAGCTTTACATCTCCCTGCGGATCAAAGGCTTTGGGCCAGTTGCTCCAGGATCGCCGGGTTCTCCAGGGTCGAGGTGTCCTGGGTGATGGTCTCGCCGCGGGCGATCGAGCGCAGCAGGCGGCGCATGATCTTGCCGCTGCGCGTCTTGGGCAGGTTGTCGCCGAAGCGGATGTCCTTGGGCTTGGCGATCGGCCCGATCTCCTTGGCGACCCAGTTGCGCAGTTCATTGGCGATCTTCTTGGCCTCGTCGCCGGTCGGCCGCGAGCGTTTCAGGACCACGAAGGCGCAGATGGCTTCACCGGTGGTGTCGTCCGGGCGGCCGACGACCGCGGCTTCGGCGACCAGTTCGGTACAGCTGACCAGGGCCGATTCGATTTCCATCGTGCCCATGCGGTGGCCGCTGACGTTCAACACATCGTCGATGCGGCCAGTGATGGTGAAGTAGCCGGTGTCCTTGTCGCGAATGGCGCCGTCGCCGGCGAGGTAATAGCCTTTCAGCTCCGGCGGGTAGTAGCTCTTCTTGAAGCGTTCGGGGTCGCCATAGATCGTGCGGATCATGCTCGGCCAAGGCTTCTTTACGACCAGGATGCCGCCCTGCCCGTTCGGCACGTCGTGGCCAGTCTCGTCGACGACGGCGGCATCGATGCCCGGGAACGGCAACGTGCAGGACCCCGGCACCAGGGTCGTCACGCCGGGCAGCGGCGTGATCATGTGGCCACCGGTCTCTGTTTGCCAGAAGGTATCGACGATGGGGCAGCGACCGCCGCCGACATGCTTGTGGTACCACTCCCAGGCGGCGGGGTTGATGGGCTCGCCGACCGACCCGAGGATGCGCAGGGACGAGAGATCACTGCGGGCAGGGTGCACTGCCGCGTTGCCTTCGGCCTGCTTGATCAAGGCGCGGATGGCCGTCGGCGCGGTGTAGAAGATCGTCACCTTGTGCTTCTCGATCGTTTTCCAGAAGCGGTCGGCCGCCGGGTAGGTCGGCACGCCCTCGAACACCACTTCGGTGCCGCCCAGGGCCAGCGGCCCGTAAGTGATGTAGGTGTGGCCGGTGACCCAGCCGATGTCAGCGGTGCACCAGAAGACATCGTTGTCCTTCAGGTCGAAGGTCCACTTCGTCGTCAGCGCGGCATGCAGCAGGTAGCCGCCGCTGCTGTGCTGCACGCCCTTGGGCTTGCCCGTCGAGCCCGAGGTGTAGAGCAGAAACAAGGGGTGCTCGGCCTCGACCCACTCGGGCTCGCAGGTGGCGGGCTGGGAAGCCGTTTGCTCGTGCCACCAATGGTCGCGCGCGGCGTTCCACGCAATCGCACCCCCGGTGCGGCGGTAGACGATGACGTTGGCGATGCTCTCGCAGCCGCCCAGCGCAATGGCCTCGTCCACGATGGCCTTGAGCGGCAGCTGCTTGCCGCCGCGCAGTTGCTCGTCGGCCGTGATCACCATGACGGCGCCGGCATCCTGTATCCGGTCGCGGACCGATTGCGCCGAGAAGCCGCCGAACACGACGGAGTGAATCGCGCCGATGCGGGCACACGCCTGCATCGCGACGACGCCCTCGATCGACATCGACATATAGATCAGGACGCGATCACCCTTCTTCACGCCACGGGCCTTCAAGGCATTGGCGAACTGGCAGGTGCGCGTCAGAAGATCCTTGTAGCTGGCCTTGGTGACGACACCGTCGTCAGCCTCGAAGATGATCGCGGTCTTGTCGCCCAGGCCGCGCTCGACGTTTCGGTCCAGGCAGTTGTACGAGACGTTGAGGGTGCCGTCTTCGAACCACTTGTAGAACGGCGCGTTGTCGCTGTTCAGGCCCTTGGTGAAAGGCGTCTTCCAGGTCACCAGTTCGCGCGCCAAGCGTGACCAGTACCCCACATGGTCGGCGGCCGCCTCTGCCACCAGCTTGTCGTAAGCCGCCGGACCGGCGACGTGGGCTGACGCCGCCAAGGCGGCAGGCGGGGGGTACAGGCGGGCTTCGGTGCTCATGGTCATGTCTCCATTGGATGTGATTGCTTCGTGCATGCGAAGGTAGGCGCGCGCTCTTACCGGTGCCTTACTCTGCCGCAAAACCGACTGGCACGGTCGGGCTGCCTACAATCCAGCGCATCCGGAATTGCCCTAGACAGTACCCCCATGGCCCAAGACCTGCCCCCGCCGTCGCCCGAAATGCGCACCCTGCCAAAGCTCATCTTCATGAGCCGCTGGTTGCAACTGCCGCTCTACCTGGGCCTGATCGCCGCCCAGGGTGTTTATGTGTGGCACTTCCTGCTTGAACTCTGGCACCTGATCGAGGCGGCCTTTGGCGACAAGGTGTCACTGGCCATTCTGACCAAAAGCGTCGGTTACAGCGGCGACATGGCCGGTCTGAACGAGACCATCATCATGCTGGTGGTGCTGGCCTTGATCGACGTGGTCATGATCAGCAACCTGCTGATCATGGTCATCGTCGGCGGCTATGAGACCTTCATCTCGCGCATGAACCTCGAAGGCCACCCCGACCAGCCCGAGTGGTTGAGCCATGTCAATGCCTCGGTGCTGAAGGTCAAGCTGGCCACGGCCATCATCGGCATCAGCTCGATCCACCTGCTCAAGACCTTCATCAACGCCGCCAACTACTCCGACAAGGTGTTGATCGCGCAGACGGTGATCCACATCACCTTCCTGCTCTCGGCCATGGCCATCGCCTACACCGACCGGCTGATGCAGCCGATCAACCACGCCGCGCGGCGCATCGACGGTCGCTCTCGGGACGACTGATACGCAGTTTCGATCAACAGCATCCATCTGACCGTTGCCGGTCGGCCCGTTGCAGTTGTTCGCAGTTGCACACGAGACATGGCGCGAGATCAGACCGACGGGGCGCTCTGCTCCGCGAATGTCCCCCGCGTCGGGCTTCGCCCGCCTCTCCTCCTTGATTTCGCTGCGCAGAGCGCCCCGCCGTCCTGATCCGACGAGCTTGGGCTGTTGGGCGGCGAAAGAGTGACGCTGCTCGAGGCCGGGGCCACCGGGTGCCCGCCGCAGCGAAATCAAGGGGGAGCCCTGGGCGCAGCCCAGGGCGGAGGACATTCGCGGAGGCGGGCACCCGGTGGTCCCGGCCGGCGCGGTGCACGAACGTGCGAGTACGAAGGTCCGCAAGCCGCCTTTCATCCCGATGCGATGGAACGCGATTCGGTATGAATCAAATCGATGCAAGCAAGTGCACGGCCGGCCAGGCGGAGCGGTGCCCAACATCGGGTGCGACAGCGCGACGATTTGCGCAATCGCACGCAACGCCGTTACAACGCGCGCGCCTCGAACGTGTTGCACTGCGCCACACTGCCCGATTCCAACCCGCGCTTGAACCAGGTCTGGCGCTGCAGGCTGGTGCCGTGCGTGAAGCTCTCGGGCACCACGGTGCCCTGTGACTTGCGCTGCAGCATGTCGTCACCGATCTGCGCTGCGGCGTTCATCGCCTCGTCGATGTCGGCGCGGTCGAGCCAGCCCTTGGCCTTTTGCGAGTGATGGGTCCAGACACCGGCAAAGCAATCGGCCTGCAACTCGACCCGCACCGACAGCGCATTCATCTGCGCCTCCGACACCTTGCCGCGCATGCCATCCACCTTGCCGGTGATGCCCAGCAGGTTCTGGACATGGTGGCCGACCTCGTGAGCGATCACGTAGGCCTGGGCAAAGTCGCCCGGGGCGCCCAAGCGAGAGCGCAAGGTCTCGAAGAAGCCCAGATCGATGTAGACCTTCTGGTCCCCTGGGCAATAGAAGGGGCCCATGGCGGACTGCCCAGTGCCGCAGGCCGTGCCGATCGCGCCACGGAACAGCACGAGCTTGGGTTCGCGGTAAGTGGCACCACCCGACTTCATGACGGGCCCCCAGACGTCTTCGGTGTCGGCCAGTACGGTGGACACGAACATTGCCATGGCATCGTTGGCAGGGGGTCGCTGCGCCGGGGCCTGTTGCGATGAAGGCGCCTCGATCGCACCGCCCCCCAGGAGGCCGAGCACCGTGAGCGGGTTGATGCCGAAGATCCAGCCCGCCACCAAGGCAATGACGATGCTGCCCAGGCCGATGCTGCGGCCACCGCCGAGGCGGAACCCGCCACCGCCGCCAGCACCGTCGTTGCGACGGTCTTCGACGTTGTCGCTCTGTCGTTGGCCTTCCCACTTCATGGCGTCTTCTCCCAGTCCATGGTCAACTCAAGCCAGCCCGAAGAATTCAACGGGCCGGGCCGCACCGCGTCAGGTCTTGGGCAAGGTGACGCCACGCTGCCCTTGGTACTTGCCACCGCGGTCCTTGTACGAGGTCTCGCAGACTTCGTCGCTCTCGAAGAACAGCACCTGGGCGCATCCCTCGCCAGCATAGATCTTGGCCGGCAGCGGCGTGGTGTTGGAAAACTCGAGGGTCACGTAGCCCTCCCACTCGGGCTCGAAGGGGGTGACATTGACGATGATGCCGCAGCGCGCATAGGTGCTCTTGCCCAGGCAGATTGTCAGCACGTTGCGCGGGATGCGGAAGTACTCGAGCGTGCGCGCCAACGCGAAGCTGTTGGGCGGGATCACGCAGACATCGGCGTTGATGTCGACGAAGCTCTTCTCGTCGAAGTTCTTCGGGTCCACCACCGTGCTGTAGATGTTGGTGAAGACCTTGAACTCGGGCGCGCAACGGATGTCGTAGCCATAGCTCGAGGTGCCGTAGCTGACGATACGATCGCCGGCGGCGTTCTGCCGCACCTGACCCGGTTCGAAGGGCTCGATCATCCCGTGTTCGGCCGCCATGCGGCGGATCCATTTGTCGCTCTTGATCGTCATGGCGGCAATTGTAGGCACGCCCTGCACGCCGGCCCGCACCCTGCCGCGCTACGATGGGCACGCTTGTATGCAGGAGACCGCCATGAGCGCCGCCACCGAATTGATGGTCAAGTACGCCGCCTACCACCGCGACCGTCGCAACATCGCCACCCACTTCGTCGGCGTGCCGATGCTGGTTTTTGCGGTCGGCGCCTTGCTGGCACGGCCCAGCCTCGACGTCGGCGGCTGGCCGATCACGCCGGCTGCAATCGCCTGGGGCCTGACCACGCTCTGGTACCTCACGCGCGGTGATCTGACGCTGGGGCTGGCCGTGAGCCTGACCAATCTGATGCTGATCTTGGCCGCGTTGCCGCTGGGTCAACTCGACACGCCCATCTGGCTGGCCTGGAGCCTCGGAACCCTCATCGTCGGCTGGGCCATCCAGTTCGTCGGCCATTACTACGAAGGTAAGAAACCGGCCTTTGTCGATGACTTGCGCGGCCTGCTGGTCGCGCCGATGTTCGTCGTGGGTGAAGCCATGTTTGCCCTCGGTTGGGGCAAGCCCTTGCTGGCCGAAATCGACCGCCGCGTCGGCCCGACCCACCTTCGCGATCTGCACACGCCTGCGACGCGGTAGCGAACGGCAGCGAGTGTGCTGAGCTCGCAGCCCTGGTAGCTTCTCCGGGTTGGCGCTGTATCGAAGTGCAGCCGTGGGCGGCGATCGGCCCGTTGCGGACGTTGGCATTCGCGTGCGGGAGACGGCGCGAGATCAGGCCGACGAGGCACTCTGCTCCGCGAATGTCCCCCGAGTCGGGCTGCGCCCGCCTCTCCTCCTGATTTCGCTGCGCAGAGCGCCCCGCCGTCCTGATCCGAGGTGCTTGGGCTGTTCGCGGGTGGAGGGACGCCGAAGCCTGAGGCCGGGGCTGCCGGGTGCCCGCCGCAGCGAAATCAAGGGGGAGCCCTGGGCGCAGCCCA
>JANNFB010000098.1:0-2521 GCA_031379365.1 Burkholderiales bacterium | reverse complement strand
GATGGCCACGGCCGGCGCGGCCCACGAATCCGCGGGAACCAACGACCGCAATGGCCACCGATCAGAGACAGCCAGCCCGGGTCACTTGAAGGCTGAACCGCATCAGCCCAGTTGCGGTGCCAAGGCGCGCCGTGCGGCGGCTTCGTCGACGCGGTTGCGCCTTGCCCAGTCGGTCAACTGGTCGTTCCCGATCGTACCGACATTGAAGTAGGTCGCCTCCGGGTGCGCGAGGTAGAAACCGCTGACGCTCGAGGCGGGCGTCATGGCCAGGCTCTCCGTCAGCCCCATGCCGACGCTGCTGGCATCGAGTACGCGGAACAGCTCGCGCTTGGGCAAGTGGTCGGGGCAGGCCGGGTAGCCAGGGGCGGGGCGGATGCCGCGGTACTGCTCGGCGATCAGCGCCTCGTTACTGAGCGCTTCGCCCGCCGCGTAGCCCCACAACTCCTTGCGCACGCGCAGGTGCAGATGCTCGGCAAAGGCTTCGGCCAGGCGGTCGGCCAGCGCCTTCAACATGATGGCGGAGTAGTCGTCGTGGTCGGCGAGGAACTGCGCCTCCTTCTTCTCGACACCCTGGATGCTGACCGCGAACATGCCGGCGTAGTCGGGCCGCGTGCCATGCGGCGCGACGAAGTCGGCCAGACAGCGGTTCGGCCGCCGGGCCCCGTCAATCACGGGCCGCTCCGACTGCAATCGCAGGCCGTGCCAGACCATCAGCGGCTCGATGCGCGACTCGTCGGCATAGAAGGCGATGTCGTCTTCGCGGAGGGCCTGGGCCGGGTACAGGCCGACGACGCCGTGCGCCTGCAACCAACGGCCTTCGATCAGGCGCCTGAGCATGCGCTTGGCGTCGCTGAAGACGCGGGTGGCTTCGGCGCCCACCACCTCGTCGCGCAGGATCTCGGGGAATCGGCCCGCGAGGTCCCAAGTCTGGAAGAAGGGCGTCCAGTCGATGTGGGTGGCGATCTCGGCCAGATCGACATTGCGCAGTTCGCGGCGGCCGATGAAGGTGGGCACGGTCGGGGCGTAGGCAGCCCAATCGACGACTTGTTTGTTGGCCCGCGCGGCCGCCAGACTCACCAGCGGCGTGGCCTTCTTGCTGGCGTGCTGCTCGCGAACACGGACGTAGTCGGCGTTGAGCTCGTCGATGTACTTCGCCGCGCGCTCGTCGCTGAGCAGATCGCTGCACACCCCCACGCTGCGCGAGGCGTCAGGCACGTAGACCACCGGCCCCTCGTAGTGCGGTGCGATCTTCACGGCAGTGTGAACGCGGCTGCAGGTCGCGCCGCCGATCAGCAGCGGGATCCGGCGGCTGCGGAACCACTCGTCGCGCTGCATCTCGGCGGCCACATGCTGCATCTCTTCCAGGCTTGGCGTGATGAGGCCCGACAGGCCGATGATGTCGGCGCCCTCGACCCGCGCCTTGGCCAGGATGTCCTGGCACGGCACCATCACGCCCATGTTCACGACTTCGAAGTTGTTGCACTGGAGCACGACGGTGACGATGTTCTTGCCGATGTCGTGCACGTCGCCCTTGACGGTGGCGATCACGATCTTGCCTTTGGCCTTGGCCTCGCCGCCGCCGGCAATCAGCAACTTCTTCTCTTCTTCGATGTAGGGCAGCAGGTGGGCCACGGCCTGCTTCATCACGCGCGCACTCTTCACCACCTGGGGCAGGAACATCTTGCCCGCGCCGAACAGATCACCCACCGTGTTCATGCCGGCCATCAGCGGGCCTTCGATGACGTGCAGCGGGCGGCCACCGCCGGCGCGGATCGCCTGCCAAGCCTCTTCGGTGTCCTGCGTGATGAACTCCGTGATGCCGTGGATCAAGGCATGGCTCAAACGCGTGTTGATATCACCGACACGCCAGGCCAAGCGTGCGCTGTCGTCCAATGCCATGCCCTTGGCGCGGTCGGCGATCTCGATCAGGCGCTCACCGGCGTCCTTACGCCGATTCAGCACCACATCCTCGACACGCTCGCGCAACTCGGCGTCGAGGTCGTCGTAGACACCCACCATGCCGGCGTTGACGATGCCCATGTCCATGCCGGCCTGGATCGCGTGGTACAGGAAGACGGTGTGTATGGCCTCGCGCACCGGGTCGTTGCCGCGGAAGGAGAAGCTCACATTGCTCACGCCGCCGCTGACCTTGGCGCCCGGTAGGTTCGCCTTGATCCAGCGTGTGGCCTCGATGAAGTCCACCGCGTAGTTGTCGTGCTCCTCGATGCCGGTGGCGATGGCGAAGATGTTGGGGTCGAAGATGATGTCCTCGGCCGCGAAGCCGACTTCCCCGACCAGGATCTTGTAAGCGCGGGCGCAGATCTCCGTCTTGCGCGCGAAGGTGTCGGCCTGGCCTTTCTCGTCGAAGGCCATCACGACCGCGGCCGCGCCGTAGCGGCGCACCAGATTGGCTTGGCGCCGGAACTCGGCCTCGCCCTCCTTCATCGAGATCGAGTTGACGATGCCCTTGCCCTGGATGCACTGCAGGCCGGCTTCGATGACGCTCCACTTCGAGCTGTCG
>JANNFB010000079.1:0-2944 GCA_031379365.1 Burkholderiales bacterium | reverse complement strand
GACAAGGCCTTGACGCAGTTGCGCGCCCAGGCGATCGGCTTTGTGTTTCAGTTCCACAACCTGCTGCCTGCGTTCACGGCGGTGGAGAACGTCATGCTGCCGTTGCTGGCGGCCCGCGGCAGGCCCGATGCGGCGATGCGCACCTGGGCTGAAGAGTTGATCGACAAGGTGGGTTTGAAGCCCTGGGGTCACCACTTGGCCAACGACCTGTCGGGCGGCCAGCAACAGCGCGTGGCGTTTGCCCGCGCCCTGGT
Organism: Burkholderiales bacterium; assembly: GCA_031379365.1. GTDB lineage: Bacteria > Pseudomonadota > Gammaproteobacteria > Burkholderiales > Burkholderiaceae_C > CADEEN01. The sequence continues at coordinate 2,690 of JANNFB010000079.1, read as the reverse complement.
GATGAAGCCCGCGCTGGTGCTGGCCGACGAGCCCACCGGCAACCTGGATACGCAATCGGCCAGCAGCGTGTTCGATCTGCTGCGCGAAGTCAGCAGCGGCGGCACCACCTTCCTGATCGTCACCCACGACCCGCGCCTGGCCGCCCGCTGCGACCGCTTGATCGAGCTGGTGGACGGGCGGGTGCAGAGCGACAAGGCGACTGTCGCCACGCGGCCGGGGGACGACGGCAAGCCAGCGGGCTCCTTGCGCACCCCGTGAGTGGGTTGGAACGAATCGACTCGCCGAGGACGATGCGATCGGGGTGGGTTGAAGGGCCATCGAAGACAGGGCCAAGCGCCCTGTTGATCTGCACGGCTGCGAGCTGGCGTCGTCCCTCAGTGGTCCTTCTGTTCATGCGCACGTCGATGGTCATTGGCGGCCAGGATGCAGCGGCTGAGGCCGTCGGCCCAGACCGCGTAGCCTTCGGAACTTGGATGAATCCCATCCACTGCCATGCCCGCTGTGGTCGTGGTCTGCGGATGCCAGTGCATGGTGCGTCCCACCTGGCCGATCAGCATCCCGGCCAGGCACTGGTTCATCTGCTTGGCCCAGTGGCCCATGAACCAGCGCAGCGGTTGCGGCAGCGCCAGGCAGGCATGCATGGGGGGCACGGCGCTGTGCACCAGCAAGGCCGGTGCGAAGCGCAGGTCGATGAGTTCAGCCAGACGGATTTGCCACCTGGCCCACTGCAGTGGCGCGCACAGCCCGGTGGCGTCGTTCGCACCCATCGACAGCACGACGACATCGAAGCGCGCGCGCGGTGCGTCCTGCAGCAGCTTGAGCAGCCCCGGCGAGTCCAAGCCGTTGGCCGCCAGCACGCACCACTCCACCGTGTGATGCCGGCTCAGACAGCGGACGAGCTCGCCGCACAGCGCCTGGTCCTGCGTTTCGGCACCCACGCCTGCGGCCCCGGAGTCGCCCGCCACCAGCAGCCGAACGAGTGAGCCGCAGCCCGTGGTGCCGGCGCGACGGCCCGGTGGCTCCGGCATGCGCGGCGTGACGCGCCGCACTTGCCTGGCCTGCAGCCAAAGCAAGGGCGAGAGCAGCCACAGCAACAGAAGACGTTGCCAATGCTCGGCCATGGGTGCGCCGAAGAGTGTCCGGCCGATCCGGTTTGCTGCTTGCATCGTTGGCCCTCGTGATTCGGAAGTCGACTCGCCTGGTCAACCGCTGGCGCTGCTGCGTGCGGGGGGTGCGCAGCAGGCCAGGTTGGAGACCGCAGCGTAGGGGAAGTCCTCGGACCAGTCAGTGTGGTCGCGAACGGATCGCGTCGGGTCGTAACCCGCTCCATGGGCGGTGTTCGGCACCGCACTGACGACGCGGTCGTCCGGGGTCAGAGTCGCGTTTTCACGGTCGAAGCGACACCGTCGTCTACCCGCCATGCCAAGCAGTTGCAGCGTATGGACCGCCGGGTCGGGCCCGAGGCCGCAGGCTTTGCCAACTGCTGGAGATTGCGTGGTCAAGAAAGCGTCTGGGCGGCACCCTGTGTCGGCAAACAATCCTTGTCCCTTCCTGCGAGCGCTGGTGTCGTCAGGAAAGCTGGCCGATGACCGGGAATCGCTCGCGAAGGTCGCGGCAGTTGTGGAGGCGACCGCACACGCGGGTGACGGTCGCCCCGAGTTGCCGCGTGCGGCGGTCTTCGCCATCGTCTCGGTGGGAAACGGACTGGGGCCGCTGTCGCTGTTCGATGCCCAATGGCATGGCCTGCAGCTGAATGCGCTGCGCGGCGGTCCGCTCGACAAGAAGGGTGCGGGATCTCGGATCCTGAACGCCCGAGGTGCCATCGATGCGAAGGAAATGTCCAGGCTCAAAACCTTCGCCAACAACAAGCAGAACGATGACGGATCGTCGGAACCCGGCCTGGGTTTGGCCGAGTTGCGCGCCTACATGGACGCCAACCTGGCGCGCGCCGCAGGGCGTAGGCGGATCATCGATCGGACCTTGATGCTCGGCGAGTGGCCGGTGCTGCTGAAGGTCATGGGCAAGGAAGGTCCTGGTGGAAGGTATCTGGCCCTCCAGGACGTGATCGATCTCTTCAAGGATCGCGTGTTGCCGGAGCGCATGAACAGCCGGCTGCGGGCGGAGCCGAAACTCGATTCTGGTCGGGGGTGAAGTGCAGCACGGGCCGCGCACGTTGGGCATTCTTTCAAACGAGCGGCGTCCGTGCGCCAGCCCACATTGCGGGCTCGATTTGCATAAATGCTGGTGATTCACAAACCAGCGTCCACGGTGACTCGAATTTCCGACGTCGGCGAGTACCATCAACCGAATTGCCAGAGGGGCTCATGAATTCAGACAGATCCCCGCGCCGTCCTCTGACGGCACCGCTGTCCGCCAGGGTTCAAGACGAAGGCAGTGCCGATCAGATCGCGGCTGCCTGTGGTGCGCTCTGGACGGAATTCGATGCGGTCCTGTCGCCGATCATCGGCCCCCGCGGCGTGGCGGCACTGATCCAGCGAAGCCTGCACCTGGCCAGTGCCGTGCACCCTTGGCTTTCCGCGCGCCAGCCGGGCGGGCCATCGAAACTGGACTCCGCCGCGTTCGTGTCTTTGCTGGCGCAGCGCAGCAGCGATGACGCCGCCGCCGCGGCCGACACCTTCCTGCAGACCTTTCACGGGCTGCTGACCAGCCTGATCGGCGGCTCCCTGAC
>JANNFB010000078.1:0-18720 GCA_031379365.1 Burkholderiales bacterium | reverse complement strand
AGCCGTTCGCCTGGGCAGCCCTCCGTCTGATCCGCACGCCGGATCGCCGCGATGGCCCTTCACCCTGAAGAGGACTGCCTCCATGTTTGACCGCAGCCAGTACACCCTTGCCCACATCGACCCCGAAATCTGGGCCGCCGTCGTGGCCGAGAACCGGCGCCAGGAAGACCACATCGAGCTGATTGCCAGCGAGAACTACACCTCGCCCGCGGTGATGGCCGCCCAAGGCTCGCAGCTCACCAACAAATACGCCGAGGGCTACCCAGGCAAGCGCTACTACGGCGGTTGCGAGAACGTCGACGTGGTCGAGCAACTCGCGATCGACCGCTGCAAACAGCTGTTTGGCGCCAACTTTGCCAACGTGCAGGCCAACTCCGGCTCGCAGGCCAACCAGGCCGTGTTCTTCGGCCTTCTGCAACCGGGAGACACCATCATGGGCATGAGCCTGGCCGAAGGCGGCCACCTCACGCACGGCATGCCGCTGAACATGAGCGGCAAGTGGTTCAAGGTCGTCAGCTATGGCCTGGACGCCGACGAGGTCATCGACTACGACGCCATGGAGCGCCTGGCGCATGAAGCCAAGCCGAAGCTGATCATCGCCGGCGCCTCGGCCTACAGCCTGGCCATCGACTTCGAGCGCTTCGCCAAGGTGGCCAAGGCCATCGTGGCGATCTTCATGGTCGATGTGGCGCACTACTCGGGCTTGATCGCGGGCGGCGTCTACCCCGACCCGGTGCCGCATGCCGACGTGGTGACCTCCACCACCCACAAGGGCCTGCGCGGCCCGCGCGGCGGCATCATCCTGACGAACGACGAGGCGATAGCCAAGAAGGTCAACAGCGCCATCTTCCCCGGCATCCAGGGCGGCCCGCTGATGCATGTGATCGCCGGCAAGGCGGTGGCCTTCAAGGAAGCCTTGGAGCCGGCCTTCAAGGTCTACCAGCAGCAAGTGGTGGCCAACGCCCGCGTGCTGGCCGAAACGCTCATACAGCGCGGCCTGCGCATCGTGAGTGGCCGCACCGAGAGCCACGTGATGCTGGTCGACCTGCAGCCCAAGGGCCTGACGGGCAAGGAGGCGGAAGCCATCCTCGGCCTGGCGCACATGACCTGCAACAAGAACGGCATCCCGAACGACCCGCAGAAGCCGATGGTGACCAGCGGCATCCGCCTGGGCTCACCGGCGTTCACCACCCGCGGCTTCAAGGAAGAGCAGGCGCGCCAGACCGCGCACCTGATCGCCGACGTGCTTGACAAGCCGCACGACGAAGCCAACCTGGCCGCCGTGCGCGCCAAGGTGGCGGTGTTGACGCGCGACTTCCCGGTGTACTCGAAGTAAGAGCGCATGCGCTGCCCCTTCTGCAGCCACGAGGAAACCCAGGTCGTCGAGACCCGCGAGTCCGACGAAGGCGACGTTATCCGGCGCCGCCGCCGTTGCCTGAAGTGCGACAAGCGCTTCACCACCTACGAGCGGCCCGAGATCGCGCTGCCGACGGTGGTGAAGAAGGACGGCGGCCGCGCAGAGTTCGTCCGCGCCAAGCTGCGCGCCTCGATGCAGCTGGCTCTGCGCAAGCGCCCGGTGAGCGTGGAGCAGATCGATGCCGCCGTGGAGCGCATCGAAGACAAGCTGCTCAACAGCGGTGCCCGCGAAGTGGCGTCGACGCGGCTGGGCGAGCTGGTGATGCGTGAGCTCAAGCGCATCGACAAGGTGGCCTACGTGCGCTTTGCTTCGGTGTACCGCAGCTTCGAAGACGTGGACGAGTTCCGGCAGTTGATCCGAGATATTTGACCATTCACCCAAGCTCGGGCTTGGTCGCGTCAAGCCAAGCCCGGACGTGCGAATACAACGCTTTCGCGCTGGCCAAGCACTCAGACGCAGTCGCGTCCGGCACCAGGTCTCCCGAGTAGTCGGCGAGGTTTCGCTGCTTGCGCAACGCATCGAGCAAGATGACCTTTGGTTGCGCAAGGCCCACGGTCAAGGGCAGCGTTTGGATCGCTGTCTGATGATGCCCCGGCTTGCTCGTGAGCGTGCGGAAGCCATTCGCATTGAGTGCGAGCATCGCCAACTGCATGATGGCCTTGTAGGCCGCGTCGAAGCGGTTCTCGTTGCTCAGCCCTTGTAGCTGGGCGTCGGCAATGTTTCGCTCAGCGGCGGCGATCAGTTTGGCGACATGCGCCTTGTCTACGCGGATTTCATCGAGGCTGATGCCCAACAAGTTCTTCAAGCTCATCTGTGCTCCCGATCAGGAAAGTCTTTGGCTTGGCCAGCACATCGGCGAGAAATGCTTCGCTTCTCGCCTTGGCAGTGAATTCGGAGGCCGAGAACACCTTGGGGTTGATCTCACGACCAAGTGCGGTTTGCGCCGGATACGTCAAGGCCACCACCTCGCCGAAGGAAACGTCGCCGATCAGCATCAGATCGATGTCACTGCCGGCAGTTTCTCGGCCCTGTGCCATCGACCCGAAAACGAAGGCCAAGCGAAGCTTTGACGCAATCGGTGCCAGCGCTTGAGTGAGGACGTCGGCCATGCCGGATGTCTTGCGCAAGATGCTGGCCAGTTCCTGAAAGATGGGCCCGGCGGTATCTGCGCTGTAAACCTGTTGGTTGCCGCGCTTCTCGCGCTTGAGTAATCCTGCATCTGCCAGCTTCATCAACTCGCGCGTAATGGTGCCTGCTGACAAACCGGTTTGCCGCGCGATCTCGCGGCCGTGGAGCGCTAGTTCAGGCCGGAGCAGCAACAGGCCAAGCACTCGGCGCCGGTACGCGGGCAACAACAGGGCAGACAAGGATTGATTCATTTTCGGCGATGATTGTGACTTTTTTTGAATCACCCTGCAATCAATGCAGGTTCGGGCCTATTGGCGGCGCCTGACAACCGATCAACCATTGCCCACCGCCGGCGGCGTCTCGGCCCGTACAGGAATCTGTATCTTCTGGAGAGTGAAAACAACACTCGACATCAACGACCAACTGCTGGCGGACGCGAAAGCTCTGGCTGCGCAACAGCGAACCAGCCTGACCCGCCTGATCGACGAAGGGCTGCAATTGCGCCGGCGCGCGCAGGCAACGGCGGCGCCGCGTCGCAAGCTGCGCCTGCCGGTGCATAAAGGTCGCGGGGGCCTGGTGGCTGGCGTCGACCCGCTCAGCAACAAGGCTTGGCTCGAGGCGGTGGGCGATGACGCTTGATGTGAATGTGCTCGTCGCGGCCTCGCGCAGCGATCACCCCCACCACGACAATGCGCGAGCCTGGCTCAAGCAGGCCACCGCGGCAGCCGCGACGGGTGGCACCTTCACCCTGATGCCGATGGTCGCGGCCAGCTTCTTGCGGCTGGTGACCAGCGCAAAGATCTTCCAGGATCCGACGCCCATCGATGGCACTGTTGGCTTTATCGATGCGCTGCTCGCGGTGCCAGGGGTTCACCTTGCTGCGCTCGGCCCGGAGTGGCCGCACCTGCGTCAGCTGCGCCTCGACAAACAATTCGCCGGGAACAGCTTGCCGGATGCCTGGCTCGCTGCAGCAACGATGCATCTTGGCGAACACCTCGTAAGCTTCGATCGAGACTTCAGGAGGTTGCTCGGCCGCGCCCAATTCGTCCTGCTCGACCGCTTGTCCGCGTAGCGCTGCCAGGTCGTGCCCAGCGGCCCACGCACCAAAGCTGTGCAACTCACCCCGATGGGTGTTACCCCCTTAAGAGGGAAGTTTTTCACGCTCGCGTTTCCTACAGTCGTCTCCACCAACCCCAGGAGATAGACATGCAACCCAAGCGCTTCGCAGGCTTTCAACGCGGCCTGACCCTGATCGAAACTTGTGTCGTGCTGGCGATTGTCAGCATCCTTGTCGGCACGGCGCTGCCGTCGTTCGAGAAGACCAAGCAGAAGCGCGTGCTCGATGGCACGGCCGCCGAGATGTCCACGGACCTGTATTACGTTCGCAGCGAAGCCGTTGCACGCAACGAGGGCGTCCGCATCAGTTTTCAAAGCGTGGCCGGCGGCAGCTGCACCCTCATCCACACCGGCAGTGCCAGCGACTGCCAATGCGCTGCGGACGGCATAGCGCAATGCAGCAGCGGCGCGACACTGCTGAAGTCACTGTTCCATCGGCATGGTGAAGGCGTTGCCGTCAGCGCGAACGTTGGATCGATGCGCTTCGATCCGATCAACGGCACCGTGACGCCGGCTGGCACCGTCACTATGGTCAACAGCAACGGCCAGTCGGTCCGCCACGTCGTCAACATCGTGGGCCGCGTGCGCAGCTGCTCGCCTGGCGGCACGGTCAAGGACGTCAGGGCGTGCTGAAAGTCACGGCACCAGTCTCGAGGATCGATCAACGGCGACAAACGGCACGACCCGACTGATGGCCGGTGCGTAACCCGCGCGCCACAATGATCCCATGTCGCCACAATTGGGGTCATGAACATGTCGTCCCCTATCGCTGACCTGCGTCTCTATCGGCGCGATCGCGGCTTCACGCTCATCGAGATGATGATCGTCGTCGTCGTCGTGGCGGTTCTCGCCGCGATTGCGCTCCCGTCGTTCCAAGGCCAGATTCGAAAGTCCCGCCGGGCGGAGGCAGTGTCTGCCCTGTCGCAGATTCAGCAGGCGCAAGAGAGATTTCGCGCCAACTGCCCCTGCTACGCGCACAGCATCACCAACGCCACAAGCACTACCTGCCCTGCGACCTGCCCTGGCACAGGCACAGACCCTGGGCTTGGCATTGCGGCAGTCACGGGCGCGCGGTACACCTATGCCCTTACGGCACCTATTGCAGCGGGCTACACAGTTACTGCAACGCCTGTCGCCGGCAGCAGTCAGGCCAGTGACACAGGCTGCACGACGATTTCCGTAACGGTAGCCTCTGGCGTCGGCACCAACAACCAACCTCGCTGCTGGAGCAACTGACCATGGGCCGCCAGAGCGGGTTCACCCTGGTCGAATTGCTGATCGTCCTGGCAGTTACGGCCGTTCTGGCATCGCTCGTCGCGCCATCGTTCAATGAACAGCTCTCGCGGCGCCGGATCGAAGGCGTTGCGACTGAGCTGAGCACTGATCTGCAATTTGCTCGTTCTCAATCTGTCGCGAACGGCGGGGTAGTGCGCGTTATGACTTTGAGCACAACTCAGTACGTTGTGCGCGACGCCGCCAACAATGACTTGAAGACGGTGAACCTACCCAGTGGCATTGCCGCGACGAATGCTGCCACGGTGGCCTATGACCCGCTGCGGGGGATGGCAACTGTGACCAACGGCCCGATTAACTTGACGAGCACGCGCACTGCAGCCCAGGTCAGGCTGGACATCAATGCGATGGGCCGCGTCAATCTATGCACGCCGAGCGGCAGCTTGAAGGGGTATGCGTCATGTTGAGCAATCGATCGCTACGCCGCCCGCTTCAGCGTGGTGTTTCGATGGTCGAGTTGATGGTCGGAATTGCCGTGGGCCTGTTCCTTGTCGCCGGCGCGACGACTGTGTTTGTCACTCACCTCGGCAACAGCCGACAGCTTCTGGTCGAGGCTCGGGTCAACCAGGATCTCCGCGCAACTGCTGACGTGATCTCGCGTGACCTGCGACGGGCGGGCTACTGGGACAACGCGTTGAGCGGAACAATCGCGGTCGGTACCGCGGGTACGACGGTCTTGAATCCCTACGTGCCGATCACGATGACTGGCAGTTCACAGGTCGAATACCTGTTTTCGCGGGATGCGAACAACACCCTTAACACCAACGAGTCGTTTGGTTTTCGGCGGGCTGTTGACGGCACGACTGGCCGCGGCGTCATCCAGATGAAGACCGACTCAACTACTTGGCAGACCTTGACGGACCCCACCGTCCTGGACATTGCGGCGAACGGCCTTGCAATCGTGCAGACCGCCACCGTGGTGCCGGTGGGGAGCGCGTGTGCCAAGGCGTGTCCGCCGCCTGCTGGTGCGACCTGGACTTGCCCGAATGCGCCGACGCTCACATTGCGCCAGTACGACATCACCATCACAGGCACGGCGGTTGCGGATGCAAGGATTACGCGGACCTTGCAGACCCGTGCGCGTGTACGCAACGACCAGGCTGCTGGCTCATGTCCAGCTTGACGAGAGGATCTAATATGCGCAAGAACCTTGCTCGTAAGCAGCGCGGTGCGGCGGCGCTGGCCGTATCGATGCTGCTGCTGTTCGCATCGTCAGTCATCGTCTTCTATATGAACCGGGGGCTCGTGTTCGAGCAGAAGACATCCGCGAATCAATTGCGTTCAACGGCTGCTTTTGAAGTTGCCGAAGCTGGCATCGAGTGGGCGACAGGCATGTTCAACCGGCCGTACGACATCGATGCAAATTGCGCCTTGCTCGCAACGACCAACGTGTCGTTTCGTCGCCGTTACATCGAGACAGGTTATCCCAGCAACACCAACGTTGCTGTCACCACAAACACGTTTCCGGGGTGCAAGATCAATGGCACGACTCTGAACTGCCGCTGTCCAACGCCCGGCGGGTCGGAGCAAGTCGCAAACCCTGGCACTGCATTGGAGTCGAGTTTTACGCTTAGCTTTGCGCCCGTCAACAACCCGGCGACAGGCGTTGCAGACCCTACTGCGGTACGTGTCACGTCGACCGGTTGCACACCTCAAGCAGGAATGTGCAAGCCTCTGACAGCGGGCTCGGCCTCCACAACGGGCAACTCGGATGCAACTGCGACGGTGTCGGTCATTCTCAAGCTGAATCCAGCGCTCCGCGCGGCTCCCTCGGCGGCACTGACCTGCGGCACATCATGCGCCGTCGGCGGCAGCTATGACATCTTCAACTACGAAGTTGCGAGCAATGGCTATCTGGTGAACGCGGGCACCACGATTACCCAGGGCAACGGGACAAACTACGGCACGATACCCGGGCAACCGGTGCAGAACGCGATCATTCCCAATGACCCTTCGTTGGCGGCTCTGTCGAGTTCGGACCCGACGTGTTCCAACTCATCCATGTTCAACGCCTACTTCGGCTCGACGCTTGCTGCCTACGCCGCTGCACCGGACGTCAAGACGATTCCCGGATGTGATCAGGCAAACGCCTGCGGCACGCTCATGGCTGCTGCAATGGCGGATGGCTGGAAGTCCTTCTACTTCCCTGACGGCTTTGCGCTCAATAACAGCGCCCCGTTCTCGGTGCTTGGTGCGCCCATTGCCGGGCAGGGCGTCAATCTTGTTAGCCCGGGTGCAATCAACATCAACGGCAACATCACAATCAACGGACTGTTGTTTTCGAATAGTGCAAATTTCAACGATTTAGGCACAGGTACGTCGAACATTAACGGCGCCATCATTTCGTGTGCAGGCTACAGCAACAACGGCAGCGGAACCCTGTCATACAACTCAGCGGCGCTCGGGGGCACAGGCTTGCGTCCGGGTGTGATGGTTCGAGTTCCTGGTAGCTGGCGTGATCAAGCGAACGCTTACTGACGACTGGAGATGCGTCATGAAAACTTCTAGATTGGGCGCGCAGGCCCGACAGGGTGGCTTTACCTTGATCGAGGCGCTGCTCGCATTGTTGGTGATGGCATTCGGCATGTTGTCTCTGTCGGGGATGCAGCTGTCGCTCTCTCGCAGCGCGGATGTGGCCAAGCAGCGCACCGAGGCGATGCGACTGGCACAGCGAAGAATCGACGAGTACCGCTCTTACACCAGCATTGCTGTCGGTGGGAGCAACACAATTGTCTGGGACTCGCTACCGGCAAGTGCCACCCAGACCACGGTTACCAATGCGACATACACGATAACGACCGCTATGGGCGGCGTGGCTGCCGACGCGCTTCGCCCGATCGGCGTTACGGTCGCCTGGAGTGATCGCGCCAATCAGGCGCAGTCCATCACCCTGTCGTCTGTAATCTCCAAGAGTGATCCGATCGATATCGGTACTGTTGCCAACCCCCTGCCATTGAATGCGCCGCTGAAGCGGCCGAAGAATCGCAACATCAACATCCCGATTCCGGCGCTTGACCTGGGCAGTGGCCAAAGTTCGACCCAGTTCGCCTCGAACTACGTCATCGTCTATAGCAACGTGACTGCGGGCGTGGTGAAGATCTGCAACCCAGGAGTGGCCAATGCGACGGCCGCCCAGATCAATGCGGCCATCGCCGGAACCACAGGCTCGTGCGTCGATGTCACAGGGTACATCGTTGCCGGCTACGTCAGCCGCGACAGTTCCCTTACATGGCCGACGGGCATCAACATCGCCGGCTTGACGCGCAATGCTGACTTCCCTGGGCAGGCCATCCGCTGCCTGTGGTCGGATGCGACCGACCAGAACACGGGTTCCGTGATCACTGCAGACAACGGCTACAAGTACTACCTGTGCGTGGTGCCAGTGGCCGATCCGTTCCTGTGGAGCGGCAGGATGCGCCTCGGTGGCGTGGTGACGACAAGCAACTACGTCGTTTGTCGCTACCAGTACTCTGATCCGGCGTTGACGGCCAACGAGCGCAACGTGCAACCGTATTCGAGCGTCAACACTTCGATGGACGAACAGAACTACAGGATCGTCACGACCAACATCAATACTGCGTCCAGTCTTGTCACCGCAAACAACAACACCCCTTGCAGTGGCCTGAACTTGACGGATGCCACCCTCGGGACGGTATCGACCGGCGTCATACACCAGGATTGCCGATCGGTAAACCCGGCCCGGACGACGGAATGCCCGGCTTCGTCGACGTTCCCGTGATGTGAGCGCTGCGCAACCCGTAAGCGCCGCGAGTCCCCAGACGACCCACCGCGCGCTCGCGGCCAGCGCGGTGGGCCTGTCTGATCCGAACCCGCGCGTCGGCTGTGTCCTGATCGGCGCAGGCGGAGCAAGGCTGCTCGGCGAGGGCCATACACAAGAGTCTGGTGGGCCGCACGCCGAGGTGGTGGCACTGAGGGCTGCCCGCGAAGCCGGCCACGACGTACGCGGCGCCACCGCCTACGTCACCCTCGAACCCTGCTCCCACCACGGCCGCACCCCGCCCTGCTGCGACGCGCTGATCGAGGCCGGCATCGCCAAGGTGGTGGTCGCCATCGAAGATCCCAACCCATTGGTCACAGGGCAGGGCATCGCTCGCCTGCGCGCCGCAGGTATCGAAGTGGAAGTGGTCGGCGGCGAGTGGGGAAACGCCTCGCGTGAACTCAACATCGGCTTCTTCTCACGCATGGTCCGCGGCCGTCCCTGGGTGCGGATGAAGGTCGCCGCCTCGCTGGATGGCCGTACCGCGCTGGACGACGGCACCAGCCAGTGGATCACCGGCGAGGCTGCGCGTGCCGACGGCCATGCCTGGCGGAAGCGGGCCGGCGCGGTGCTGACGGGCATCGGCACTGTGCAGGGCGACGACCCGCGGCTCAATGTCCGCCTGGTGCCCACCGTGCTGCAACCGCTGCGCGTGGTCGTCGACTCCAAGCTCGACATCGCCGCGTCGGCGCGCGTGCTGCAGCCGCCCGGCCGGGCGCTGATCTACACCGCCAGCAGTGACGCAGCGCGCATCGCGGCCTTGGCGTCACCGCAGGTCGAAGTCGCCCGCTTGCCGGCCAACGCGCAGGGCAAGACCGATCTGGCCGCGATGCTCACCGATCTGGCGCGGCGCGAGGTCAACGAGTTGCATGTCGAGGCCGGCGAAAAGCTCAACGGCTCGCTGCTGCGCGAAGGCCTGGTCGACGAGCTGCTGCTCTACGTGGCGCCGCGCCTGCTCGGCCCCGGCCGCGGAGTCGCGGCCATCGGCCCGCTGGCCTCGCTGGCCGAGAGCCTGGACTTCGAGTTCGTCGACGTCGAGCGCGTGGGTGCGGACCTGCGGCTGCGTTTGCGGCCACCGGGGCGAGCGGTCTTCTAGCCAGGTCTGCGCTTCGGCAAGCCGCAGTATGCGATCTCAACCCTGCAGCTGCACCACAACCGCATAAAGCTTGGCCACATCGGCCGTGCCGTCAGCGCCTGTCACGGCACGCAGCATCTGCAGGCCCTTGGCGCGCGTCTTCGGTGCCTGCGCCAGCGCCAGGGCCAGGCGCAGCTTGGCGTCGTCGGGACGCTTCAGGCTGCCCTTGGCAATGCCTTTCTCGATCAGCTCGACGGCCTTGTCAGACTGACCCATCGAGGCGTAGACGGTGCCGACCTTGACGAGGTCGTTGCCTTCCTTCATGCGCGCGGCTTCGGTCGCGGCCTGGGCGATGCCGGCGGCGCTCTCAGCCTGCTGTTTGAGCACGAGGTCCTTCAGGCGCTGGTGGCGCGCGGCCTGCTCGCCGGTGCCCAGCGCGCCCGCCGCATAGCCTTTGTCGACGATGCTCTTGGCCTCGACCGGAAAGCCGGCCTGCAGCGCCAACTGCGTCATCTCCATGAAGTCGTCGGTCTTGGTGATGAGGCCGTTGGCCAACTTCAGGCGCATCACGTCGAGGCCCAGGCGGTCGGCGAAACCGGGCTTGCGTTGCAGCGCGGCCAGGTGGGCGTTCCAGTAGTCACGCTTGGGGTAGTTGAGCACCAGGCGCTCGAGCGCACTCGAGAACGCGCCGTTGTTGTTCAGGCGTTTGGCGGCGTCGGCCAGGCGCAGCAAATCGTCTTCACCGGGGCGCCGGCCGGCTTGGTCGGCGGCAGCCACCTGGGCTTGTGCGTCTTTGAAGATCTGCGAGTAGTCGCCGCTCTGCGATTGGACGTAGGCGATCAACTGGTTGAGTGAAGCACTGTTGCCGCCGGCCGCACGGGCCCGGTTGGCCCACTCGGTGGTCTTGGGCCAGTTCTTCTGCTGGGAGTAGGCGAAGGCGAGAGACTCGGCCACCTGGGCTTGCTCGGCGCCAGACAGCCGGCCCGAGGCCATGGCCGATTCGAAGGCCGTAATCGCGGTGGCGTTGTCGCCAGCGCGCTGCGCCGCGGCACCCTTCATGCGGTCGATCATCAACTGCTCGGCGGGGTTCTTGCCACCCACGGCGTCGGCTTCGCGCACCTTGGCCAGGGCTTCCTTGGCCTTGCCCGCCTTGAGGTACTCGCTGGCCTGTTGCAGCGGTTTGCCCACGTCGGGCCGCACGCCCTGGGCCATGGCCGCGCTCATCAGGCCGGCACTCAACAGGGCAAGGGTTAGGGCGCGGAGAGACTTCATTTCAATTCATGAACTGTTCGTTGCCGACCAGGCCGATCTTGGTGACGCCCAGGCGCTGGGCACTGGCCATCACGAAGGCGACGTTCTTGTAGCTCACCAGCTTGTTCGGGCGCAGATGCACCTCTTGCTGGTCTGCTTCGGCGGCCACTTCGCGCAGCTTGCCTTGCAGTTCATCGCGTGTCACGGCAATCCCGTTCCAGCCGATGGTGCCGTCGAAGTCGACGTCAACCCGGATCGGCGGCCGGGGCTCCTTCGGCTGCGCATTGCTCGGAATCGGCATGTTCAGCTTGACGGCATGCGTCTGGATCGGGATGGTGATGATGAACAGGATCAACAGCACCAGCATGACGTCGATGAGCGGCGTCATGTTCATTTCCATCATGGGCGCGTCTTCACCGCCGCTGGCCCCTACTTGCATCGACATGGTCTGTGCTCCCTATCGCGTCGTCGAGCCAGCGGGTGGTTCGGAAATGAACCCCACCTTCTGAATGCCTGCGCGCTGGCAGGCCACCACCACGCGACCGACGGACTCGTAGCGCACTTCGCCGTCGCCGCGGATGTGCACCTCGGGTTGCGGCTCCTTGACCGCCACCACCTTCAGGCGCGCGACCAGGGTCTCGATGTCGGGCAGGCGCTCCATGCCCCAATGAATCTCACCATCGCGGTTGACGGCGATGGTGATGTTCTCCGGCTTGGTTTGCGTCGGGACATTGCGCTCCTTGGGCAGCTCGAGCTTGATGCTCTGCGTCACCACCGGAATCGTGATCATGAAGATGATCAAGAGCACCAACATCACGTCCACGAGGGGCGTGGTGTTGATGGTCGAGTTCATCTCGTCGTCATCGCCGTCCGAGGACGCTACGTTCATGGACATGGAAAGTCTCCTGGCGGATCAGCGTTTTCCGGCCAGCAACACGTTGTGCACGTCGCCCGAGAAGGTGCGCACGCTCTCCATGGCGCTCTTGTTGCGGCGGATCAGCCAGTTGTAACCCATGACCGCGGGCACGGCGACAGCCAGGCCGATGGCGGTCATGATGAGCGCTTCACCCACGGGGCCGGCAACTTTGTCGATCGACGCCTGGCCTGAGGTGCCGATGCTGGTGAGCGCGTGCAAGATGCCCCAGACCGTGCCGAACAGGCCGACGAACGGGGCGGTGGAGCCGACCGTGGCGAGGATAGCCAGGCCGTCCTGCAGACGGCTGTTGATGTTGTCCACCGCGCGCTGGATGCTCATGCCGATCCAGGTGTGCTTGTCGATTGACTCCACCATGGTGCCCTCATGGTGGTCGCTGGCCTTGAGGCCGCTCTCGGCGATGAAGCGGAACGCGCTGCCCTCGTCAAGGCTCTCGGCGCCTTTCTTGATGGAGCCGGAAGACCAGAAGGTCGCGCTGGCGAGCTTGGCGCTCTTCATCAGCTTGCTCTGCTCGAACAGCTTGGTGAAGATCACGTACCAGCTGGCCATGGACATGATGACCATGATGATCAGCGTACTGCGGGAGATGATGTCGCCGTCTCTCCAAAGCGCTTCGAGGCCGTACGGATTGGCAACGGATTCCTTGCTGACGGTGGGACCAGCGGCCGCTGCAGGCGTGGCAGCAGCAGCGGGTGCAGCTACGTCAGCGGCCGGGGCCGCGGGCGTGGCCTGCGCCAGAGCGGCGGTTGGCAGGCTCGAGGCCAGGGCGGCCAGGGCGATCAGCGCGGCCACAAAGGGGGCGCGGACAAGGTGGGTCAAAGACATATTTCCTCCAGGATACAAACGTGCGTGGTAACTCGTGCCGCGCTGGTGACGAAAAGGTGAACCGAAAACGAGGAGCTGGCTTGTCAGTTAATCTTCCAAACGTAATCGACGTCGAAGGAGCCGCCGACAGCGCGGCCGTTCTCATCGAGGCCCGCGGAGAACTTGCATTCGCTGAGTTTCTGAACCGCAACGCGGTCGAGCGCCTTGTGCGCCCGCGAGGCGCCCGCCGACTTGACGACCTCGGCGGCCGCAAGCTTGCCTGAAGCATCGACCGTGAAGCGCACCCGCGTGGTGCCCGTGGCCTCTTCCTTGATCGCGGCGGATGGGTAGTCGTCATTACCTGGGGCGCAAGCTTGCACGTTGCCGATGGCTGGGCGTGCGGCCACTCGTGCCGGTGCAGGTGCGGTTGAGGGCGCAGCGGCCTGCGGAGCGATCACCACCGCCGTGGGCGGTGGCGCCACGGTGGTGGTGGTGATGGTGGGCGCAGGCGTCGGTGGCGCGTTGACAATGACTTCCGGCGGCGGCACAAAGCTCGGCGGCGGGGGCGCGAACTTGGGCGGCGGCGGCAGATTCTCCGGCGGCGGCGGGGGCGGCTTGGTCTCTTCGATGATCTTGGTTTCGATCGGGCCCTTGATGACCTCGATCACCGACCTCGCCAAGCCATGCAACAGGGCATAGCCCAACACGATGTGCAGGACGATGACGATACCGATTCCAACCGCATGCTTCTGCGGGTTGCGTTGCTGCTCGGCGTAATTCAATCCAGTCCTCCAGTCGCCTCACTGAGAGGACGCTGCTCAAACAATCCAACAGCCTTGTGGGCCGGCGCAACGCCAAACGTTGCAACAAACATACCCGGCACAGAGCACCGCGAAGGGCGCAAATATATAGCCAAAGCGTCGGCCGCCCTCTTCGGGCATAACCTTAGTCGAGTTCGAGGTGTGCGCCGCGCCGGTTACGTGCGATTCCATGGGGCAGGGTGATGGTGAAATGTCAGTCGTCGCGCGCGGCGCGAGTGCTTTCGAGGCCGACCGATGATTTCCTTTGACCACAACGAGACCCTCGCCCAGGCGCTCGCGCGCAATGTCGACGATGCCCTGATGGAGGACATTGGCCGCGGCGACTGGACCGGCATGCTGGTGCCCGAAGGGCGCCGGGTGCACGCTCAGGTACAAGCCAAGGAGGCTGCGGTGCTGTGCGGCCAGGCCTGGTTCGATGCCTGCATGCACCGGGTTGATGCGTCGACCCGGGTCGATTGGCTGGCCGGTGAGGGCGCCACGATCGCCGCCGGCAGCATCGTGTGCCGCGTCGAGGGCCCGGCGCGGGCATTACTCGCTGCGGAGCGGCCCGCGCTGAACTTTCTGCAGATGCTGTCAGGTGTGGCCAGCGTGACGCGCAGCTACGCCGAGGCCATCGCCGGCGCGTCGCCGCCCGGCCGTACCTGCGTCGTGCTCGACACGCGCAAGACCCTGCCGGGCTTGCGCCAGGCGCAGAAGTACGCAGTGCGCGTCGGCGGCGGCCAGAACCAGCGCTTGGCGCTGTGGGACGGCATCTTGATCAAGGAGAACCACATTGCCGCGGCAGGTGGCATCGCACCAGTGCTGACGGCTGCGCGCGCGCTCAACGCCGGTGTCGAGATTCAGATCGAGGTCGAGAACCTGGCAGAGCTGCAGCAGGCGCTGGACGCCGGCGCCAGGAGCGTCCTGATCGATGACTTCAGCCGCGACGACATGCGCCGGGCCGTTGCCCTCACCGGCGGGCGGGCCTTGCTCGAAGTTTCCGGCGGCGTCGATCTGGCGGTGGTGCGCGACATCGCTGCCACGGGCGTGGACCGCATCTCGATCGGCAAGTTGACCAAGGACCTGCGCGCCATCGACTTGTCGATGCGGGTGACCGGATGAGCGATGCAAGCGATCGGCTCGACGCGGCACGCGCCCAGTGGCGCTGGCGCGGTCAGGAGCGACCGCCGTTCGCCGAGCTGCCGCGGCCGGGGCAGACGTCGGTCTGGGACTACCCGCGCCCACCCCGCATCGTGGCCGACGCGCGCGAAGTGGTCGTGCGTTGGGGCGATCTCGACGTGGCGCGTACGCGCCGGGCACTCTGTGTGCTCGAGACAGCCCACCCGCCCAGCTTCTATTTGCCGTGGGACGATGTGGTGCGAGACCTGCTCCAGCCGTCGAGTGGCGGCTCCTTTTGCGAGTGGAAGGGCCCCGCACGCTACTGGTCGCTCGTCGTCGCAGGGCGACGGTTGCCCGGGGTCGCATGGAGTTACCCGCAGCCGCTGGCGGGCGCGGAGGCGCTCGCTGACTGTGTGGCGTTCTATCCCAACGAGCTCGAGTGCCGGGTCGATGGCGCCGCGGTGCGCGCGCAGCCCGGCGGCTTCTATGGAGGCTGGATCACGCCCGAGCTGGCAGGCCCCTTCAAGGGTGAGCGGGGCAGCGACGGTTGGTAAAGCTGTGCGGTGCGCTCCTTGCGTGTCCAGGAGGCGCCTGACGCGAGCCAACGAGCGGGTGATGGTGGAGACGAGGAGGATCGAACTCCTGACCTTCGCATTGCGAACGCGACGCTCTCCCAGCTGAGCTACGCCCCCACGAGCACCGAATTCTAGCAGTGGCGCTTGACATCACCGGGGCCGCGTGCGAGCGTCGCCGCCAACCGGGAGTCCCTGATGAAGAACAAACGCAAGGCAGTTTCGACGCCAGATCCGGCCTGGCTGGAACTGCAGTACGACAACCGCCGACGGGTGCCCGCTTTCGCGCAGCACATCGAGCGCTGGCGGCGTGACTCGGCGCAGGCGCGGCAAAGCCTGGCCTGCCGCGTCGACATTCCCTTCCTCGACGGCGCAAGCTTGGGTCTCGACGTGTTCCCTGCGGCGCGCCCGAACGCGCCGGTGCTCTTGTTCATCCACGGTGGCTATTGGCGCACCCTGGACAAGTCGGACTTCTCTTTCGTCGCGTCCCCTTTCGTGGCCGCTGGGGCGATGGTCGTCGTCCCGAACTACGACTTGTGCCCGGCTGTGACGATCGACACCATCGCTCTGCAAATGGCGCACGCGCTGGCCTGGGTACACCGGCATGCGGGCGGCTACGGTGGTGACGCGGCCGACCCGGTGGTGGTGGGCCACTCTGCGGGAGGGCATCTGGCGGCCATGCTGCTGGCCTGCGACGGCCGCCGCCTGGCGCCCGACCTGCCGAGGCGACTGACCCGACGGGCGTTGTCGATTTCCGGCCTGTATGAGTTGGCGCCGATTGCGGCTACACCCTCCCTGCAGGCGGACCTGCGCCTGACGCCAGCCGTCGTCGCGCGGGCAAGCCCTGCCGAGTTTCCGGCGCCCACGCAGGGCTGTCTGCACACCGTGGTGGGTGCCGTGGAGAGTGACGAATTTCTGCGCCACAACCGCCTGATCCGCGCGCGCTGGGGCGCATCTGTGGTGCCGGTCTGCGAGGAGATCGCGGGGCGAGACCACTTCACCGTGCTGGATGAACTGGTGGATCCGCAAGCGGTGTTGCACCGCCGAGTCGCCGACTGGCTCTTTGCCTGACTGCGCGCACAGCCCGCTGGCTATGGCCTGGATAGGCGGATTGCATTGGCATCCCGTTCATCGATACGATAAGTTATGGTTCGCGCAGCGACAGCCGACCGCGGCTGCGCGATCGACCGTGCCGATTGCAATCACAGGAGAGTGACATGGGTTTGAAAGGATCGAAGACCGAGCAGAACCTGAAGGACGCCTTCGCAGGTGAATCGCAGGCCAACCGCCGCTATTTGTATTTCGCAAACAAGGCTGACATCGAAGGCCAAAACGATGTTGCCGCGCTGTTCCGCTCCACTGCCGAAGGCGAGACCGGGCACGCGCATGGCCACCTCGAGTTCCTTGAGGCGGTGGGCGACCCTGCCACCGGCCTGCCGATCGGCAGCAGCCGTCAGAACCTGAAGGCCGCCGTGGCCGGCGAAACGCACGAGTACACCGACATGTACCCGGGCATGGCCAAGCAGGCGCGCGATGAAGGTTTCGATGAGATCGCCGATTGGTTCGAGACGCTGGCCAAGGCTGAGCGTTCGCACGCCAACCGCTACCAGAAGGCGCTCGATGCGCTGGTCGACTGACGTCTTTTGCGTCTAGCGTGACAAGGGGCTTCGTGCCCCTTGTTTTCCATCTGGCCCTGACTGACAGCACCCCATGCGCGAAGGCAATCTAGAAGCCCCGACCCGGCACCCGCTCGACTGGCTCAACCCTGACTTTCACGACGAAGCCTCGGCCATGAAGGAAATGGAACGGGTGTTCGACATCTGCCATGGCTGCCGCCGTTGCGTCAGTCTGTGCCAGAGCTTTCCGACCCTGTTCGATCTGGTCGACGCCACCGAAGATGGCGAGGTGCACGGCGTCAAGAAGGAAGCCTACTGGTCGGTGGTCGACCAGTGCTACCTGTGCGACCTGTGCTACATGACCAAGTGTCCGTACACCCCACCGCATCCCTGGCAGCTCGATTTCCCTCACCTCATGCTGCGGGCCAAGGCGATCAAGTTCAAGCAGGGGGGTGTCAAGGCCGGCGAGAAGTTGCTTGCCTCGACGGATGTGCACGGCCAGTTTGCTGGCATCCCGATCGTGGTGCAGATCGTCAATGCGGTGAACAAGACCAAGCTCGCACGCAAGGTGATGGACAAGGCCCTGGGCGTGCATCCAGAGGCCTGGATGCCCGAGTTCGCCGCCCAGCGCTTCCGCTGGAGTGCCGACAAGCAGGGCCGCGCTGTGGTTGTCACCCACGGCCAGCGCACCCCCGGCAAGGTGGCCATCTTCTCGACCTGTTTCGTGAACTACAACGAGCCCGGAATCGGGCATGACCTGATCAAGCTGCTCGAGCACAACGAGGTGCCCTATGTGATCGTCGAGAAGGAGTCCTGCTGCGGCATGCCCAAGCTCGAGCTGGGCGATCTCGACGGCGTGGCACAGCACAAGGAGGCCAACATGCCGGTGCTGGCGCGCTATGCCAAAGAGGGCTACGCCATCGTCTCGGCGATTCCGAGCTGCACCTTGATGTTCAAGCAGGAATTGCCACTGATGTTCCCGGCGTGCGCCGACACGCAGGCAGTCAAGGCTGCCATGTTCGACCCCTTCGAGTACTTCGTCGCGCGCCATAAAGACGGTTTGCTCAAGACCGATTTCAAGACCGCGCTGGGCAAGGTCAGCTACCACATCCCCTGCCACGGGCGGGTGCAGAAGATCGGCAAGAAGACCGAAGAGATGTTCAACCTGGTGGGCACCCAGGTCGACGTGAGGCTGAACACCGTCGAGCGTTGCTCAGGCCACGCCGGCACCTACGGGGTCAAGACGGCGACCCACCCAGTGGCCATGAAGATCGGCAAACCGGTGTTCAAGGCCATGGGCAAGGACGAGCCCGACGTCATCAGCAGCGATTGCCCGATGGCCGGTCACCACATCGCCCAGGGCATGCGCCAGGCGGGAACGCCGGCCAAGGCCTTGCATCACCCATTGACACTCGTGCGCATGGCATACGGATTGGAATGAAATGAACGCGATGACCACCATCACCCGGGCCGACCTGCTCACGCTCGAGGCCTACGCGAAGATTCGCCAGAGCAGCAAGCCGGCTGCGATTGCCCACCGCCGACTGCGCAGCGTGGCCCTGGGCGAGCACATCAACCTTCAGTTCGAGGACCGGCAGACGATCCAGCGCCAGATCCAGGAGATGCTGCACATCGAGAAGATCTTCGAGGAGGACGGCATCCAGAGCGAGATCGAGGCCTACGCGCCGTTGATCCCGGACGGCGGCAACTGGAAAGCCACGATGCTGATCGAGTACCCCGATGTGCACGATCGCAAGCGGGAGCTGGCCCGGTTGATCGGCGTGGAAGACCGCATGTTCGTCGAGGTCGAGGGACAT
>JANNFB010000036.1:0-7545 GCA_031379365.1 Burkholderiales bacterium | reverse complement strand
AGGAAACACCATGAACTCCCGCACCCTCGCCACCTTGATTCTTGCGGCTGCCGCCGCCAGTGCCCAGGCCCAATCGGAGCTGCCCAACCAATGGCTCGACGTGCAAATGAGCGCGGCGCGGCAAGAGGTTGTCATGGCGCGCCGCAAGGCCGCGCCCGACGCGCCAAAGGCCCCGGTGGTCGCCGCAGCACGCGTCGGCATGGACACCCCGCTCGCCCCGACCCAGGGCGCCGTGCGCCCGGCAGCCGTTGCGGCGAGCCGTGGTACCGCGCTGCCGCAGTAAGCGTCGCTGGCCATGAAGATCACCGACCCCGGGGCCGGCTGTGCACATGCTCGGCGACCCCGACGGCGGTGACGTGTCGCTGACACCGCAGGACAAGCTCGACGCGCGGCAAGTGGCATTCGGCTGCACGCAGAACATGCTGATGGCGCTCGATCGTGAACAGCGCTTGGTCTCTGTTCTCGACATCGTGTTCGGCTTTTCCTAGGCACTGGCGGCGGCGGTGTTGGCCATCAGCCCCGAGGCCTACCGGCAGCGCCTGTCACGGGCGCGCGCGAAGCTCGAGGCCTTCGCCGGCCAGACCTGCGGCCACGTCAACCCGCAGGCCGCCTGCCGCTGCGAGAAGCAGCTGCCCGCCGTGCGCCAGGTGCGCAGTGCCACGGCAACGCCGGCGCGCACCCTGGCCATCCACCGCGCCGAAGTGGCGCAGGCCGAACGGCAGTTCGATGGCCTGCTGCGCATCGGCGACGCGGCTGCCGTGTTCCGCGCCCACCCCGACTACCAGGCGCCGGAGGCCCTGCGCGGCGCCATCCGGGCGGTGTTGCGCAAGGAAGGCTACCTGGACAGCGAGCGCCCGCTGCACTGAGCTGCGGCGCGCGGCTGGCCGCGACCGCGCTCAGGGTTTCTTCTTCGCCCCTGCGGCTGCCGGCCAGGCGTGCTCAAACGCTGCAGCTGGCGGTGCCTGGCGCAGGCGCCGAGGCCGTTGTCGCGGCCAGCGCGGGCCGCGAAGCCCGCCAACGCAAGCCTTGCAACAGCAGGGGCGACTGCGGCCCGACGGCTGCCAGCAAACCCGCAGCGGCCTGGTCCCACAGCAGCGTGGCTTGGGCCGTCGCCCCGCGCGCATCGCTCACGCGGGCGCACAGTAGTTGCAGGCGGGCCCGCGTGATCGGCAGTTGGGCCGTCAGGCCGCGATCGCGCAGCAACTGCGCCACGCGTTGCAGGCGAGTGTCGGCGCTGTCCACCGCGCCGTTATGCAAGTCCCAATGGGCGCGCTGCAGCGTGCCGGTGACCCAGCGCCGCGAGCCCGGCGGGTCGTCTGCCGAGCCTGCCAGCAACTCATCCAGCGCTTTCGCGGCTGCTTGAGCATCTTGCTGGGCATCCGCCAAGGCCAGAGCCGAAAGGGCTTGGCCAAACCAGCTGGCGCTTCGCGGCAGGCTGTTGTTGGCACGCCGGATGACGGCGGCTTGCTGCAGCAACTGCGCCGCTTCGGCCAACTGCCCACGCTCCACCAGCGGGAGCACCATGTCTTCGCGCAAGTCCGCGGCCATCAGGCTGTTGGCGCGGGTGCGGTCCCGCAGCGCGATGGCGCGGCGAAAGGTGGCCTCCGACTCGGCAAGTTGGCCCAGGGCGAACTGTGCGCGGCCCATCTCCGACAGCACCTGAGGCACGCTGAAGTCATCCGGCGTGGCGGCCGCGTCGAGCACGGCCAGGTTGATTTGCTGCTCGGCCAGCGCCTCGCGCGGCCGGTCCTGGCCGCTCAGCACGCGCCCGAGTCGCATGCGCGTTTGCAGCGTATCCAGGTGCTGCGGCCCGTTGCGGCGCAGGGTGTCGGCCAGTGCTGCGCGCAGCGTGGTTTCGGCGGCCTGCAACTTGAGCAGGCGCATCTGGTTCTCTGCCAACTGGACTCGCGTGCGCAACAAGTCGAGCCCTTGCGTCGCGGCAATCGGCTCGGCCACGCGCAAGCCCTCGGCCAGCAGCGCCTCCACCTGGTCCAGGTCGTCCCGGCTGTTGGCGGCGTTGCCAGCGATCACCAGCGTCTGGTACAGCAGCACGGGGTTGGCCAGTGCCCGGGCATCGGCCACAGAGCGGTCGGCGTACGACCTGGCCAGTGCCTGGTCGCCCGTCTGGTGCAATTGCGCCAGCTCGCTGTACAGCCGCGACCGTTCTGTACTAGGCCGATCGCCGAGGCCCTGCACGATGCTCAGGGCCTTGGCCAGCACGGCTCGGCGCTCCTCAAGGCCCGAGGCGTGGTGCAGCAGACTGGCCAGCGACGTCAGTTGCGCCACATGCGCCAGGCTGTTGGCCCCGTACAGCTGCACCGCCAAGGCCACGCTGCGCCGGCCGAGGGCCAGGCTCTGCTCCAGCAAACCGAGCTCGTCATACAGGCTGCGCAAAGTCTGCGTGATCTCGGCCTGCGCTTCGGGCTGGCTGGCCAGCGTCGTGTCGATCCGTGCCGTACCGATGTCGAGCAACTCGCGTGCGGTGGTTTGCCGCGCCTTTTGCGGGTCGGGCTGGAGCGCCGAGTTGGTGCGAAAGATATCGAGCAGGAAACCCTGCACGGCATTGGCGCGTGCCGACTCGGCGCGCGCCGCCTGGGCTTGCCAGAGCGCCACCCCTGTACCGGCCACCAAGGCGAGCGCGGTGGCCGCGCCCGCGGCGATGGGCAGGCGGTGACGCCGCAAGGCCTTGCCCAGCCGGTAGGCAGTGGAGTCGGGCTGCGCCAGCACGGGCTGGCCCTGCAGGAAACGCGTCAGATCGGCGCCCAGCGCTTCCGCGCTGCCATAGCGCTGAGCCGGGTCCTTCTTCAGGGCCTTGTTGAGAATGGCGTCCAAGTCGCCGCGCAACGCGCGCCGCAGCAGGGGCGGGCCGGCGCGGCTGCTGGCCAAGGGGATGTCGGTGTGGGTGATGGCCTCTTCCAGCTCGGCCGCCGTGCCCCGCTGCAACACGTAGGGCCGCTCGCCGCACAGCAGCCCGTAGGCCACCACGCCCAGGCTGTACACGTCGCTGGCGGTGGTGAGCGGCTGGCCGCGCACCTGCTCGGGGCTGGCGAAGTCGGGTGTCATGGCGCGTCCGCCCAGCTGGGTGAGCGCAGTCTCGGCGGCCTGCTCGTCGACCATCAGCTTGGCGATGCCGAAGTCCAGCAGATGCGCCTGACCATCCTCGGAGACCAGGATGTTGGCCGGCTTCAGGTCCCGGTGCAGCACCAGCTGGTTGTGCGCATGCGCCACCGCGCTGATCACCTGCAGCAGCAGGCCCAGGCGGGCGCGCGTGTCGAGCTGGTGCTGAGTGCAGTACTGGTCGATCGCCTGGCCTTGCACATACTCCAGGGCCAGGTAGGGGCGCCCGGTGCTGTCGAGGCCGGCGTCGTACAGCCGCGCAATGTTCGGGTGCGTCAGCGTGGCCAGGATGTCGCGTTCGCGCAGCATGCGCTGGGCCAGCTGGCCGCCCCACACCTTGCGTGGCAGCTTCAGCGCCACTTGGCGTTGCAACTGGCCGTCGCTGCGATCGGCCAGCCACACCGAGCCCATGCCCCCACGCCCCAGCTCACGCACCAGCCGGTAGGGCCCGATCTGCGTCGCCGCCTGCAGCGGCGCCTCGTCGGCCTGTTCGGCCGCGATGGCGGCCGCTTCGGGCGGGCGGCCGAGGAAGCTGGCTGCGTCAGCGCCGGCCTGGGCGTCGAGCATGCGGCGCAATTCGGTGGCCAGGTCGGCCTGCTCAGGCGGCAGGGCGGCCAGCCAGGCTTCGCGTTGGTCGGCCGGCTGAATCAGGGCGATGTCCAGCAAGGCACTGAGGCGCGGCCATTGCGCGGCCAAGTGTTCCCAGTGCTTCATGGGTCGGCAGTATCGGTGAGGCGCGAAGCCGAAGCGCTGACGTCGTCGTCAGGCAACGGCTTGGTGCGCGGGGCGCTCCAGCAGCGCCGCGATGGCCGGCAGCGCTTCCTCGGCCGCGCGCCGCCCGGCGTCCACC
Organism: Burkholderiales bacterium; assembly: GCA_031379365.1. Classification (GTDB taxonomy): domain Bacteria; phylum Pseudomonadota; class Gammaproteobacteria; order Burkholderiales; family Burkholderiaceae_C; genus CADEEN01. The sequence continues at coordinate 3,578 of JANNFB010000036.1, read as the reverse complement.
AGGTAAGGCATGGCGTGGGTGTCGAACAAGCCGACGCGCCGCTCCAGCTTGGGCACGATGCTCAGCAGGCTGGCACCGCCCTGGCTGGCCTGGCCCAGGCGGGCCTGCATCAAGTTGTTGGTGAGGGCCGAGGTCACCTGCGCGAGCATGCGCGACGGACCGTCGATGCGCCTGGGCATCGGCGACTCGAAGCCCAGCGCCACCACGCACTGCGCATCAGCAGCGGCACTCACCGGCAGTGGGTCGCAGACGAAGCCGTCGATCAGGCGCCTGCCGTCGATGTGCACCGGCGCGAACATGAAGGGCAACGCGATGCTGGCGCGCAGCGCCTCCACCAAGTTGCCCTGGCGCAGCACCACCATGGCGCCAGTGGCGGCATCGGTGGCTGTCACCCGCAGCGGCAAGCGCAGGTCTTCGAGCCGGACATCGCCGAAGGCCTGCTCGAGCCGCTGCATGATCATGCGGTCGTCGCGCAGCGCAAAGTCGGCACTGAAGCGGCCCAGGCGCGGCACAGCATCTGCGGTATCGCGCGCCAGCGGCGCTTGCCGGTGATCTCGGCCGACCACAGCCGCGTGGCGATGGCCACGGCTTCGGCGGCGTTGTGACCGGCCGCGATCAATGCGCCGAACATGGCCCCGGCGCTGCAGCCGACGACCAGATCGGGCTTGAGCCCTTCGCGCGTCAGCACTTCCACCATGCCGAGCGCGGCAATGCTGCGCACGCCGCCGCTGCCGAGCACCAGCGCAAAGCGGGGCGCCGCGCGACGCGTGGCAATGGACAGGGCGCTCATGGCGCGAGCCGGTGCGTCAGGGGCTGCTGGAACCGCATGCCGATGCGCGCCAGCCAGGCTGTCACCCTGCGTTGCAAACCGGGCGCAGCCGCGCGCGCGCAGCCCAACTGCACTTCGACGCTGACCCGCTGGTCGTCTTCGGGATCGTCGGTGCAGCCGAAGCCGCAGTGCTGCGCCAGGGCCAGCATGGCGGCATTGCTGCTTTGTACCGCGCCCTGCAGGGTGTTCACGCCAGCGGCGGTGGCGGCCTGTTGCAGGGCGGCCAGCGCCCACGCGCCGATGCCCTGGCGCTGCCAGCGCTCATCGACCACCAGGGCGAACTCCGCCGTTTGGTCGTCGCCGACACAGTAGCGGGCGTCGGCGATCACGCGCTCAGTGCCATCGACGTGGGCGGTCACGACCAAGGCCAGCTGGCGCGCGTAGTCGATGCAGCTCATCTGCACCAGGCGGGCCGTCGACAGCTTGACGGCACCGTGGAAGCGCTGGCGCCGTGCGGCAGGCGACAGGCCGATCATCAGCTCGCCGATCAGCAGGCAGTCTTGCGGCAAGACCGGCCGCAGCGTCAGACGCTGGCCATCGCGCAGCCTTCGGCTGTCGATCAGCGAGGCCGGGTAGTGATGGATCTGGTACGGAGGCGGCTCGGCCGGAGTGCGTTGCATGCGATGTCCCCTGGGCTGGGCGGCCGAGAATTCAGTCGCTCCATCAGGTCAATCGCAAAGGCCGGCCAAAACCCGCCAAAACCTTCGAAAACTCGCCCGAACCCGCCGGCGCAGACCGGGTGGCCGCGTGCTCAGGGCGACTGCAGCGCCCGGAACAGCAGGGTGCGCGCCTTCTCCCACTGGCGTTGTGCGGTGCGCTCCGACGTGTCCATCAGCTCGGCAATCTCGGTCATCGAGAAGCCGCAGAAGAACTTCAGGTCGACCACCTGGGCCAGCGCCGGCTCGACCTGGGCCAGTTCGTCCAGCGCCTCGCTGATGTGGCTCAGCAACTCGGGCTGGGCACATTGCTCGGCAATCTCGGTGTCGAGCGAGGTGATGTCGAGGCCGCCGCCGCGCTTTTGTGCCTGGCGCTCGCGTACATGGTCGATCACCAGACCGCGCATGGCGCGCGCGGCGTAGGCCATGAAGTGGGCGCGATCGGGGAAGGCCAGGGCCTCGCGCTGGGACAGGTCGAGGTAGGCCTCGTGCAGCAGGGTGGTGGCGCCGAGCGGTGCGTGGGCTCCGAAGCGGCCGACTTCGCGTCGGGCCAGGCGGCGCAACTCGGCATACAAAGCGGAGAACAGCGCGTCGGTGGCTTTGGCGTCACCGCGTTGCGACTGCGCGACCAGCGCGCTCAGGGTGATCGGCTGATCTGGCATCGGGCCGATTCTGCCGTGCTGCCGGCAGCGCCCGCCCCCCTGATGTCAGGGCTTCTTCTTCGCCCCCGCGGCTGGCGCCTTGTCTTTGGTGGTTGAGGCCTCGGGCTTGTCGTCGCCGATCACACCCTTGAGGGGGCAGACGGAGAAAGCCGGGCACTTCTTGCAGCCCACGGCAATCGCGATCGGGCACAGCGTCATGGCAGCTCTCCGGGGCAAAGGGGCTTGATGCTACTCGGTGGCGCTTCGCGCAACGGCTTCGCGCGAAGACACCCCGTTTGCGTACAGTCAGCCTCCTCGCCTTTGGCCCGCCCGGAGTTGTCGCATGTCTCGATTCTTCACGTCGATCGCAGGGGAGCCATGAAGCCCCGCGACCCCGGCCCCGACCGCCTGCCGCCGATCGCGCCGGCGCAATGGACGGACGCGCAGCGCGAAGTCGCCGAAGCGATGATCGCCGGCCCGCGCGGCGCGGTGCTGGCGCCTTTCGTGCCGCTGCTGCGCAGCCCTGAGTTGGCCAATCAGGTGCAGCGCCTGGGCGAGCACCTGCGCTACCGCTCCGCCATCGGCGTGCGCCTGACGGAGCTGGCCATCCTCGTCACCTCGAGCGAGTGGCAGCAACCGGTCGAGTGGGCCATCCATGTGCCGATCGGGGAGCGCGCCGGCATCGCCCCGGTGACCGTGGCGGCCCTGCTGCGCCGCGAGCGCCCCGCCGCTCTGGCCGACGACGAGGCGGCCGTTTATGACGTCTGCACCGAGCTGCACCGCGAGCGGCACGTCAGCGACGCCACCTGGGCCCGCGCCATCGCCCTGTTCGGCGAGCAGGGTGTGATGGACCTGATCGGCGTGAACGGCTACTACGCGCTGCTGGCGATGGTGATGAACGCGGCGCGCACGCCGGTGCCGTGATCAGGCGCGCAGGGCCTGCGGCAGTTCGATCTTGACGCGGATCACTTCGATGTCGCGCTGGCGCTCGAAGCTGATGCGGATGTCCTTGGCCTGGACCTTGACGTACTTCGACATCACGCCGAGCAGCTCTCGCTGCAGGGCCGGCAGGTAATCGGGCCGGCGCGTGCCGCGCGGCGCGCGCTCGGCCGCCAGCACCAGTTGCAGGCGCTGCTTGGCCACACTGGCCGATTTCTTGTTGCGTCCGAACAGGAATTGCAGGAACGACATCGGCGTCAAGCCCTTGCGAACAGGCGCTGGAACAGGGTCGGCCGCGCCAGCTGGGTGAAGCGCATCTCGCGGCTTTCGCCGAGGAAGCGGCGGATCACGTCCTTGTAGGCCTCGGCCACGGCGCTGCCCTTCATGTGGATGGCCGGGATGCCCTGGTTGGAAGCGTTGAGCACGCTCTCCGATTCCGGCACCACGCCGATCAGCGGGATGCGCAGAATCTCTTGAATGTCGTCGATCGACAGCATCTGCCCGTTGGCCACG
>JANNFB010000016.1:0-8438 GCA_031379365.1 Burkholderiales bacterium | reverse complement strand
CCGGCCGAGGCCACCGGGCGCCCGCCTCCGCGAATGTCCTCCGCCCTGGGCTGCGCCCAGGGCTCCCCCTTGATTTCGCTGCGGCGGGCACCCGGCGGCCCCGGCCTCGCGTCTCGGCTCCCCTCTACCCGCGAACAACCCAGGCCTGTCGGATCAGGACGGCGGGGCGCTCTGCGCAGCGAAATCAAGGAGGAGAGGCGGGCGCAGCCCGACTCGGGGGACATTCGCGGAGCAGAGTGCCTCGTCGGCCTGATCTCGCGCCGTCTCCCGCACGCGAATGCCAACGACCGCAACGGGCCGCGAGCCGCCTCTCGTTCTCATTCGATTGAACGCGACTCGGTAGGAGCGCCTACTCGCCGAGGTAGGCCGCGCGCACCCGCGGGTCGGCCAGGAGGCCCTTGGCTTCACCGCTCATGGTGATCTCGCCCGACTCCATCACGTAGCCGCGATCCGCCAGCGCCAGCGCGCGACTGGCGTTCTGCTCAACCAGCAGGATCGTCGTGCCCTGCTTGTGGATGTCGGCGACGACTTCGAAGATCTTGTCGACCATGATCGGCGACAGGCCCATCGACGGCTCGTCCATCAGCAGCACCTTGGGTCGGGCCATGAGGGCGCGGCCCATGGCCAGCATTTGCTGCTCGCCGCCGCTCATGGTGCCGGCGAGTTGCTTGGCGCGCTCTTTCAGGCGCGGGAAGATGCCAAAGACCTTGTCGATGTCGGCCTCGATCTCGGCATCATTGCGCACGAAGGCGCCCATCTGCAGGTTCTCGGTGATGGTCATCCGCGTGAATGTGCCGCGGCCCTCGGGCACCATCACCAGGCCTTGTTTGACGAGGTCCCAGGCGCCCTGGCCCTTGATGGACTTGCCCATGAACTCGATCTCGCCAACGGCCACGGGCTGGATGCCGGTGATGGCCTTGAGCGTGGTCGTCTTGCCGGCGCCGTTGGCGCCGATCAGGCTGACCAGCTCGCCTTGCAAAACTTCGAAGCTGACGCCCTTGACGGCCTGGATGCCGCCATAGGCGACCTTCAGGCCGGTGACTTTGAGCAGAGTAGTTGCCATGTCAGTGATCCATCTCGCAAGAAACCACGCGAATCAAGCAGGCGCCGCGGATCTGGCTCGGCCAGGCCGCTGGCGCTGCCCCCTCGAGGGGGTGCGGCGAAGCCGCTTCGGGGGTGGTCGTCATGCTGCCTTGTGGCCGGCGCCGAGGTAAGCCTCGATCACCTTTTCGTTGCGCTGCACATCGGCCGGCGTGCCGTCAGCGATCTGCTTGCCGTAGTCGAGCACCGTGACGCGGTCGCACAAGCCCATCACCAGCTTGACGTCGTGCTCGATCAACAGGATCGTGCGCCCGTCATTGCGAATGCGGTCGATCAGCTCGCGCAACACCACCTTCTCGGTGGCGTTCATGCCGGCGGCGGGTTCGTCCAGCGCAATCAGCTTCGGGTCGGTGGCCAGTGCGCGGGCGATCTCCAGGCGGCGCTGGTCGCCATAGCTGAGGGTGCGCGCCTTGTAGTCGGCAAACTTGCCGATACCGACGTACTCCAGCAGTTCCCGTGACCGTGCCGTGATCGCTGCTTCCTCGGCCTTGAAGCTGCCGGTGCGGAAGACGGCGCCGAACAAGCCCGAGTGGGTGCGCACATGGCGCCCGACCATCACGTTCTCCAGCGCCGTCATCTCCGCAAACAGCCGGATGTTCTGAAACGTGCGTGCGATACCCGCCTTGGCCACCAGGTGCACCGCCTCGGGCTTGTACGGGTCGCCGCCGAGTTCGAAGCTGCCCGAATCCGGCGTGTAGAGCCCGGTGATGACGTTGAAGAAGGTGGTCTTGCCGGCGCCGTTGGGGCCGATCAAGCCGTACACCTGACCCGACTGAATGCTGATGCCGACATCGGACAACGCCTGCAGGCCACCGAAGCGCTTGGAAACGCCCTTGACTTGAAGAACAACCGTGCTCATGGGGCCCGCCTCACTTGGTTGCCACGGGCGCAGGCGCCGCCTTGCCGTGCTCGGGCGATGGCCACAGGCCCCGCGGGCGCAGCAGCATGATGGTGATCATGGCCAGCGCAATCAGCAACTGGCGCAGGATCGCCGCGTCGATGCGTCCACCGGTCATGTTCTGGATGTCGCCGGCCACGTAGCGCAGCACTTCGGGCAGGGCGGCCAGCATGACGGCGCCCAGGATCACGCCCGGGATGTGGCCGATGCCGCCGAGCACGACCATGGCCACGATCATCACGCTCTCCATCAGGCTGAAGGACTCCGGGGAGACGAAGCCCTGGAAAGACGCGAACATCGACCCCGACACGCCCCCGAAGGTGGCGCCCATCGAGAACGCCAGCAACTTCATGTTGCGGGTGTTGATGCCCATCGCCTTGGCGGCGATCTCGTCTTCGCGGATCGCCATCCAGGCGCGACCGATGCGCGAGGTTTCCAGGCGATGGCAGATCACCACGCTGAACACCACCAAGGTGAGGAACAGGTAGAAGTAGAGCGTCACCGACGGTATCTTGAAGTCGCCGATGCTGACGCCCTTGCCGAAATCGATGATGCCGAACAGCGTCATCGAGTCGATGCGGTCCAAGCCGCGTGGCCCGTTGGTGATGTTGACCGGGTGCTCGAGGTTGTTGAGGAAAACGCGAATGATCTCGCCAAAGCCGAGGGTGACGATAGCCAGGTAATCGCCGCGCAGCTTGAGGGTCGGCGCACCGAGCAGGGCCCCCGCCAAGGCCGCAAAGGCCGCTGCCAGCGGAATCACCAACCAGATCGGCGAATGCAGGCCATTCGGAAACGCCGCCTTGAAGGCCTCGAAGTTCTCCGACAGGTGCGGCGACGCCAACAGCGCGTACATGTAGGCCCCGAGCGCATAGAAGGCCACGAAACCGAGATCGAGCAGACCGGCGTAGCCGACCACGATGTTCAGGCCCAAGGCCAGCAGCACGTACAGCAGGGCCAGCGCCATGATGCGCACCCAGCCCTGGCCGAACTGCTGGGCGAACAGCGGCAGCGCGATCAGGAACGCCGCGGCGATCAGGAAGACGAAAAGTTTGTTTTTCAGCATGTCACGGCCCTCGTCATGCCCGGTCTGCGACACGCTCGCCGAGCAGGCCGGAAGGTCGCAGGGTCAGCACCAGGATCAGCAGGGCAAAGGCAAAGATGTCGGCATAGTGGCTACCGAGCACACCGCCAGTGAGATCGCCGAGATAACCGGCCCCAATGGCCTCGACCAGGCCGAGCAATACGCCGCCCACGACCGCCCCGCCCAGGTTACCGATGCCACCGAGCACCGCCGCCGTAAAGGCTTTCAGGCCGGGCAGGAAACCCATCGAGTGCTGCACGGTGCCGTAGTTGGCCGCCCACATCACCCCGGCCACGGCCGCTAGCGCCGCGCCGATGATGAAGGTGGCGGAAATCACCATGTCGGGGCGCACGCCCATCAAGGCGGCGACGCGCGGGTTCTCTGCGGTCGCGCGCATGGCGCGCCCGAGCTTGGTCTTGTTGACCAGGTACATCAGTGCCGCGAGGATGACCACCGTCAGGCCCAGGATCAGGCACTGCACGACGCTGATGACCGGGCCGCCGAGATCGATCGGATCGTTCGGCAGCAGGATCGGGAAGGGCTTGGGGTTGGGCTTCCAGATGATCATGGCCAGGGTCTGCAGCAGCAGGCTCACGCCCATGGCGGTGATCAAGGGGGCAAGGCGAGGGGCATTGCGCAGCGGTCGGTAGGCGATCTTCTCGATCGCGAAGTTCAGCGCGGAACACACCACGATGGCGCAGATGAGAGAGATCCCCATCATCAGCCAGCCCGACATGCCCGAGTCCGCCAACAGGCTGACCACGGTCCAGCTGGTCAGGGCGCCCACCATCAGCACCTCGCCATGGGCGAAGTTGATCAGGTTGATGATGCCGTAGACCATGGTGTAGCCCAGGGCGACCAGGGCGTACATGCTGCCCAGGACCAGGCCATTGATGATTTGCTGAAAGAAGGTTTCCAAGCGGCGCTCCTGGTTCGGCTGTCGCGAATGATTGTAGGCAGGCAAGTTGCGTGCCTTGCGATGGGATAACCCTCTTGTGCGGGCACGGCCGATGGCCCTTTGCGAACGGCGCTGTGTGCCGAAGCCCGTGCCCGGGCTAGCTGCCAGGCGGGTCGATGGCCGGGCTGGCTTCGCCCGATGCAGCTGCGTTGGCCTGCCGCAGGCGCTCGAGCTTGGCGGCGATCTGCGCCTCCAGTCCGCGCTCCGTCGGGCGATAGAAGGGCGGTGGTGCCAGCCCGTCAGGGAAGTAGGTCTCGCCGGCGGCGAAGGCATCGGCTTCGTGATGGGCGTAGCGGTAGCCGCGCCCATGGTCGAGTTGCTTCATCAGCTTCGTCGGCGCGTTGCACAGGTGCAGCGGCACCGGCAGCGTGCCACTGGCCGCCACGAAGGCGCGCGCCTCGTTCCAGGCGGCATACACGGCATTCGACTTGGGCGCTGCGGCCAGGAAGATCACCGCCTGGGCCAGCGCCAGCTCACCCTCGGGCGAACCCAGGCGCTCGAAGACTTCCGTCGCGTCCAACGCCATGCGCAAGGCCCGCGGGTCGGCCAGCCCGATGTCTTCGCTGGCCATGCGCAGCACCCGGCGTGCGACGTACCGCGGGTCGACACCGCCATCCAACATGCGCACCAGCCAATAGAGCGCGGCATCGGGGTCGCTGCCACGCACGCTTTTGTGCAGGGCTGAGATGGTGTCGTAGAAGACATCGCCGCCCTTGTCGTAGCGGCGCAATTGCTCGCCCAGGGCACGCTCCAACAGCGACTCATCGACCTCACGCGCGCCATCGGCCACGGCGGCCAGGTTCTCCACCGCATTGAGCAGGCGGCGGGCGTCGCCGTCGGCATAGCCGATCAACCGGTCCTGCGCGGACGCGCTGAACGCCGGCAGAGCAACCGCGACACGCGCCCGCTCCAGCAACTCGGCCAGCTCGCTCGCCCCCAGGGGCTGCAGCACATGCACCGTGGCGCGCGACAGCAAGGCCGAGTTGACCTCGAAGGACGGGTTCTCTGTCGTCGCCCCGATGAAGGTGAAGAGCCCCGACTCGACATGGGGCAGGAAGGCGTCCTGCTGCGACTTGTTGAAACGATGCACTTCGTCGACGAAGACGATGCTGGCGCGACCGGCGCGGCGCGCCGTCTGCGCACGCTCCACCGCTTCGCGGATGTCCTTGACGCCGCCCAACACCGCAGAGATCACGATGAACTCGGCGGCAAAGGCGCCAGCGACCAGGCGGGCCAAGGTGGTCTTGCCGACGCCCGGTGGGCCCCACAGGATCATCGAATGCAGGCGCCCCGCCGCAAAGGCCGCTGCGACCGGTTTGCCCGGCGCGAGCAGGTGGCGCTGGCCGATCACCTCGGCCAGCGTGCGCGGCCGCAGACGCTCGGCCAGGGGGGCATCGGCCGCTGCCGGCGGCCCAGCCGCGGCGGACTCTTCGTCAGCGAAAAGCGAGTCGGACATCGTGACGTGATTGTCGCAGTGCGATGATCGATGCATGAACCGACACCTGCTCTTGCTCGCGCTCAGCCAGGGTCTGTTCATGACCAACAACGTGGTCTTCATCGCCATCAACGGTCTGGTCGGTCTGTCTTTGGCACCGGCGGCCTGGATGGCCACACTGCCGATCACCGGCTATGTCGTGGGCAGTGCCCTGTCCACCGGCCTGGTGGCGCGAACCCAGGCCCGTTGGGGTCGGCAGCGCTCGTTCCAGCTCGGCTTGATCGTGGCGGCGCTGTCGGCCGCCCTGTGCGCGTACGCTGCCGTGACGAAGAACTTCTGGCTGCTGGTGGCCGCCACGCTAGTGGCAGGCTTCTACAGCGCCAATGCCGGCCTGTACCGCTTCGCCGGGCCCGAACTGGTGGACCCGGCCTACAAGGAAAAGGCCATCTCGCTGGTGCTGGCCGGCGGCATCGTCGGCGCCTTCGCCGGGCCCAACCTGGCCAGTGCCACGCGATCGCTGCTGAGCGTGCCATTCGCTGCCGCCTACATCGCGCTCATCGGTGTGGCCTTGCTGTCCCTGGCGGCCCTGTCACTGATTCGCTTTCCGCCGCACAAGGCGCCTCTGCCAGGTGCCAGCAGCGGCCGGCCGCTGCGCGAGATCGCCCGGCAGCCGACTTTCATCGTCGCAGTCATCGGCGGCGCGCTCGGCTACGGCGTGATGAACCTGCTGATGGCCGCCACACCGATCGCCATGGCGCGCTGCGGCCTGCCGTTCTCCGACGCTGCGCTCGTGCTCGAGTGGCATGTGCTGGGCATGTTCGTGCCGAGCTTCTTCACCGGCCACCTCATCAAGCGCTTCGGTGCGCTGCCCATCATGGCCGTGGGCGCGCTGCTCGAAGCGGTCTGCATCGCCGTGGCGCTGTCGGGCGTCGATCTGATGCAGTTTCTGCTGGCGCTGGGCATCCTCGGCGTCGGCTGGAACTTGCTCTTCGTTGGCGGCACCACCCTGCTCACGACCACCTACACGCCAGCAGAAAAACACAAGGCCGAGGGCGCGATGAACTTCTGCGTCTTCGCGACCATGGCCGTGACCTCGTTCGCTTCGGGCGCGCTGGTGACGACCCAGGGCTGGACCTGGCTCAACCTCGGCTCCTTGCCGGTGGTGGTCGTGATCGGGGCTGCACTGGCATGGCTGGCGGCCACGCAACGACGAGCGTTGCGGGTGGCAAGCTGAGGCCTACTGCGTCAAGACTTCGACGCCTTGGGGCGGCACGAAGCGAAACGCGTCGACTGCCGGTGGCAGGTTGGTCACCAGGTCTTTGAAGGTCAAGAGCGAACGCTGGCCGAAGCCGTCGACCAGCTCGATGGCTGTCAATGTCTTGCCCTTGAAGCCGATGCGCAGGGACTGCAGGTTGGCGCTGTCGTCCTTCTCACGCGGGGTGGCCTGAACCCACTCCAGGCCCTGGGCCGGCGGCAGGGCGCGCAACTCGAAGTCCTTCTCCAGGGTGGCGCCCGCCAGCAAGGCCGCCGGTGTGGCGCCCAGGGCCTTGTCCATCGGTCGCACACTCGCCTGCTGAAGATCGGCGTCGTAGAGCCAGACCTTCTGCCCGTCACCAACGATCAACTGCTCGAAGGGCTTGGTGTAAGCGAAGCGGAAGCGGTTGGGCCGCGCGAACTCGAAGCTGCCGCTTGAGTTTTTCTTCTTGGCGCCGTCGGGAGAGGTGACCACCTGCGTGAACGCGGCGCGGCCGGTCTTGGCATCGCGCGCGAACTCGCGCAGGGCGTCAACCGCATCTGCCCTCGCCAGGCCCGCGATTGCACCGAAGACTAGAGCCAAGCAAACGCCGCGGAACCGGCTTCGCCGGGCCGCTGGCGTTGCCCGCCAGGCGGGGAGCGGCGCAGCCGCTTCGGGGGGGGGTCTATTCATCGCGCCGCGGCACCAGCAGGTCGCGGTTGCCATTGGTGGCCATCGACGACACCAGCCCCGACTTCTCCATCTGCTCGAGCAGGCGCGCAGCACGGTTGTAGCCAATGCGCAAGTGGCGCTGCACCAGCGAGATCGAGGCCCGCTTGTGCTGCAACACGATGCTCACTGCCTGGTCGTACATTGGGTCAGCCTCGCCGTTGGCTTCGCCCGGCGCGCCAGGCTCTCCTGGCTCGCCGTCGAGCGTGCCGCCTTCGAGAAGACCCTCGATGTAGTTCGGCTCGCCCTGCGTCTTCAGATAGCTGACAACGCGGTGGACCTCTTCGTCGCTGACAAAGGCGCCATGCACGCGGATCGGCAGGCCGGTGCCCGAGGGCATGTAGAGCATGTCGCCCATGCCGAGCAGGGCCTCGGCGCCCATCTGGTCGAGGATGGTGCGGCTGTCGATCTTGCTCGACACCTGGAACGAAAGGCGGGTCGGACTGTTGGCCTTGATCAGGCCGGTGATGACATCCACGCTGGGACGCTGCGTGGCCAGGATCAGGTGAATGCCGGAGGCCCGGGCCTTCTGCGCCAGGCGTGCGATCAACTCTTCGATCTTCTTGCCGACGACCATCATCAGGTCGGCCAGCTCGTCGATCACGACGACGATCTGCGGCAGGCGTTCGAGCGGCTCGGGCTGTTCGGGCGTGAGCGAGAACGGGTTGCCAAGCAACTCGCCGCGCTCCGTGGCCTCGTCGATCTTCTTGTTGTAGCCCGAGAGCTGGCGCACGCCGAGCTTGCTGAGCAGCTTGTAGCGCCGCTCCATCTCTCCGACGCACCAGGTCAGCGCGTTGGCGGCCTGCTTCATGTCGGTGACCACCGGGCACAGCAGGTGCGGAATGCCTTCGTAGACACTTATTTCCAGCATCTTGGGGTCGATCAGGATGAGCCTGACATCGCGCGCCTCGGCCTTGTACAACAGGCTCAGGATCATGGCGTTGATGCCAACCGACTTGCCCGACCCGGTGGTTCCCGCCACCAGAACGTGCGGCATCTTGG
>JANNFB010000365.1:0-19079 GCA_031379365.1 Burkholderiales bacterium | reverse complement strand
TCGGCCGCACCACCGCGCTCGGCCAGTTGGGCTTGCACTTCAAGCCAGGCCAACAGCGGGCGCCGCCAGCCCTGCGCCGAGGCCGTGTCGGCCGCCTGCGCAATCGTGGCCGGGCTGGCCTGCCCCGCCTGGAACAGCACGCCGGCAGCGATCAGTCGCGACAAGGGGTCAGCGATGCTTTGCACGCCCACGTCGGGAGCCTTGCCGGCGGCGATGGCAAAGGCGGCCGCCTGCTGTGCTGCTGGCAGGCGCTCGATGGCCTCGCGCGGCAAGGCGCGTGCCGCAAGATGCTCGGCGTAGGCGCGCTCGGCGGGTGCGGCGTCATTGCGCAGGCGCTCGAAGCCGGCACAGGCTTCGAACACGAGGCTGGCGACGCGCACGGCGCAGCGCATCAATTCGGCGCGCGCCACCAGCTCCGGCCGCCCGGTGCGGCCGAGTTGCTCGCGCGCCTGCGCAAACGCGCGGGCCTCTGCGACGCTGTCACCGGCGAGGTAGGCGGCCGCGGCCTGGTCCAAGGCTGACTTGGCGTTGGCCTGCCAGTCGGGCACCGGCGGGCCGCTGGCACATGCGGCGAGGGTCGCGGCCAGGGCCAACAGCCAGAGCCGTGGGTGCAGCCGCTTCATCGCAGCTTCAACTCCGTGTCGCGGGCAAAGGGCCATTTGCGGTTGACCTCGTCGACGAGTTGTTCGACCTTGCGCACGGTGGCGTCGACCTCGCTGCGCAAGGCGCCGAGATCCTGCGTCGCCACGCGCACATTGCCGGCCACCGCCTGGGCCTCGGCCAGCACGGCATCGACCTGTTTGAGCGAGGCGCGCGCATCGGCCAGCAGGCCGCCGAGCTGGACCACCGCCGTGCGGCCCTCGCGCACCAAGCCGTCGGGGCCGAGCACCTGCACATCGGCCTTGGCAGCCATGCTGTCCAGGCGCGCCAGCAGGGCGTTGGCGCGGGCCAGCGCGACGCTGATCTGCTTGGCATCGGCCTCGCTGCCGAGCACGCCGAGCGCGCCGCGCGGGCCCTTGGCCTTCTCGGTGAGGGCCTGCACATTGGCGAGGCTGGTGGCCAGGGCAGCGTCCGAGGCCGACAGCTGCGCCAGGTTCTGCAACAGCTCGCGCGCCGAGGCCACCAGGCGCGGCAACTCGGCAGCGGTGTCGCCGATCAGCACCTTGCGCTCGGCCCCGTCGGGCAGCGGCGGATCGCTCGGCACGCCGGTGTAGGCGCGCAAGGTGGCGCCCCCCACAAGGCTGCGCACGAGGGTGAACATGCTGGAGGTGCGCAGCCAGCGCGCGTCCTTGCGTGGCACATCGATGACGATGCGGGCACTGCCGTCCTCGGCCAGCTCGACACGCCGCACGCGGCCGATCGGGAAACCGGCGAAGGTCATGTCCATGCCGACACTGACGCCTTCGGAATCCTCGGCCACCAGCACCAGGCGCTGGGTGGCTTCGAAGGCGCCGCGCGCGTACATCAGGTAGAGCGCGGTGGCCCCGACCAGCAACACGAGCAAGGCCAGCAGCAGGACGGCCTTGAGTTGCAGTCGATCGACGGGCGCGGAGGCGTCGGCGGTGGAGTCCTTCATGGCGGGGCGGTCGACGCTCAGTAGTAGTTGCCGACCAGGGAGGCGGCCTCGATCACGAGGATAACCACGAACATCCGCACCAGGCCCGACAACTCGGCGCTGGCACCGCGGCGCTGCGGTGGCGCTGCGGCCAGCACCGAGGCCATCGGCACCAGGGCCACGGCAATGGCGAGAAACAGGATCTTCAGCCCGAGGATCAGCGACACCGCGGGATTGAAGACATGGCCGACGGTCCGGGTGTAGCCCTCCAGGCCCGAGACCACCGGGCCGTACACCGACAGGTAGGCGACGCCCAGGGTCACGACACAGCTCACCGCGGCCAGCATGAGAGCACTGAACAGGCCCGACACCACGCGCGGCAGCACCTCGTCGCGCAGCGGGTCGGTGCCGGCCTGGACGGCGGCCGTCCAGCGGCCTTGCACGCGCAGGGCGGCCACCTCGGCAGCGTTCGGCAGCGTGCAGCGCAAGGCGGCGAACAGCGCTGCGGTCAGCGGAATCAACTCGAGCACCAGCACCCGCACCACCATCTCCAGGGCGTACTGGGTCAGGCCGTAGCTGAGTGCGGTGACGATGACGATGCGGATCACGATGACGCTGATCAGCGTCGTCAGCACCGTGAACCAGGTCAGCATCGGCGTGGTGTCCTGCACGATGTGCCGGGCCAGCGTGTGCCAGCTGCCGCGGCGCCAGGTCGAGCGCGTCAGCGCCAGTTCGAGCAGCTGGGCCGCCAGGCGCACGACGCCCCACCAGCCGGCCACCACTTGGCGTGCTGCCGTCGCGGCCTCGGCCGCGGTCTGCTGCGCCGCGTTGGTCGCTGTGTTTTTCATGCGGCCTCGACCCGGGCGTACCCGCTCTGCACAGCGAAGCTGGCCAGCGTCTCGATGCCACTGTCGCGCGCTGTCACGTCGCTCACCACGCGCAGGCTCACCTTCATCTGCCGCGCGCTGAGGTCGACGATGCCGTAGCCCTTGCGCTCGGCGTCGGCGTAGACGAAGTGCCTGTTCTCGGCCAGGCGCTCGGCGGTCAGGGCGTTGCCACCCGAGCGCGCGGTGATGCTGGTGCCGCAAAACTCGACACCGATGGCCGGGCTGGCCGCATCGGCGTAGTCGGCCAGCACATGGCCGACCCAGTTCTCGTGCATGTCACCGCCGAGCAGCACCGGGTTGGCGACGCGGTGTTGGCGCAGCGCATCGACCAGGCGCGTGCGTGCCGGCGCGTAGCCGTCCCAGCCGTCGTTCCACAGGCGCTGCCCGGGCCCGGGCTGGAGATCGCGCGGGCCGAACAGCGTGCTCTGACCGAGCAGGTTCCAGCCGCCCTCACCGGCGCTGCGCGCCAGGCCCGCGGCGAGCCAGCGCTCTTGCTCCGCGCCGAGCATGCTGCGCGCCGGGTCCAGCCACGCGGGGCAGGTGGCCGGGTCGAGCTGGCGCGAACCGAATGCGCCGTCGCGGTTGCAGGCCTGCGCACTGCGGTACTGGCGCGCATCGAGCAGGCGCAGCGTGGCCAGCTGGCCGAAACGCGCCTGGCCGTAGAGGCGCGTCTCGGCGCCGCTTGTCAGGCCAGCCAGTGCGCGCGTCAGCACGCTGGCGCGCAGCGGCATGTGCTCGTAGTAGGCTTGGTAGGCCGCGGCGCGGCGGGCCGCGAAGTCGGCCACGAGCGGGCCGCTGTCGCCGGGCGTGAGGTCGGCGTAGTCGTTCTGCACTTCGTGATCGTCCCAGGTCACGAACCACGGGCAGGCGGCGTGCGCGGCCTGCAGGTCGGCGTCACCCTTGTACAAGGCGTGGCGCTGGCGGTAGTCGGCCAGGGTCAGGGTCCAACTGCCGCTGACCGGGCGCACGGCGTTGGCGGCGCCCGGGTACTCGTAGAGATAGTCGCCGAGGAAAACCACGGCGTCGGGCCGCTCGGCCACGAGATGGCGCCAGGCACTGAAGTGGCCGTGCTCCCAGCGTTGACAAGAGGCATAGGCCAGGCGCAGGCTCGCCGGCGCGGCATCGGCGGCCGGCAGGGTGCGCGTGCGGCCGACGGGGCTGACCCAGTCATTGCCGGCGCCGCCGAGCATGAAGCGGTAGAAGTAGCCGCGCGCGCTGTCCAGGCCGCCCACTTCCACATGCGCGCTGTGGCCGAGTTCGGGCAGGGCCTGGGCCTGGCCGCTGGCGGCGATGCGGGTAAAGGCTTCGTCTTGGGCCAGCTCCCAACGCACGGTGATCGGTGCCTCGGGCAGGTTGGAACCACCGAACAAGCCCGTCGCGAGCAGCCGGGTCCACAGCACCACGCCGTCGGGTAGCGGCGAGCCGCTGGCCACGCCGAGGGTGAAGGGGTTGCTGCCCAGGCGGGGTTGGCTCCAGGCGCTGCGCGGCAACCACAGGCCGGCCGCGGCGGTGGCGGCCAGGCGCAACAGGCCGCGACGATCGGTCGCTTGCGTCACGGGGCCCCTGCCCGGGTCGGGGCCGAAGCGGGGAGTGCCGGCATCATGGTGGCCATCATCGCAGAGGCGTGGCCTGCCCAGGCCGCAGTGACTGCACTACCCTTGGTGGGGTCGCACTCATGGGGAAACCGCGATGGTTTGGTTTGAAGGCTATGAAGACCGGCGGCTGCGCATCGGCGACATCCATCTGCGAGTGCGCAGCGGCGGCAACCTGGCCGCGCCGCCCTTGCTGCTGGTGCACGGATTCCCGCAGACCAGCGCCCTCTGGCACCGCGTGGCCCAGCAGCTGGCGCCGGACTTCCACCTGGTGATGCCCGACCTGCGGGGCTACGGCGAATCTGACAAACCGCCGGGGGCGGCCGACCACGCCAACTACAGCAAGCGCAGCATGGCGCTGGACCTGCACCGCCTGATGACCCAGCTCGGTCATGCGCACTACAGCGTCGCAGGCCATGACCGCGGTGCGCGCGTGGCGCACCGGCTGGCGCTGGACTTTCCGGCCGCGGTGCAGCGCCTGGCGGTGCTCGACATCGTGCCGACCCTGGACATGTACGACCGCACCGACCAGCGCTTCGCCAACGCCTACTACCACTGGTTCTTCCTGATCCAGCCGGCACCGCATCCGGAGCACATGATCGGCCTCGACCCGGAACACTATGCGCGCTGGAAGCTGGGCGGCTGGGGCGCCGGAGGCCATGCGTTCTACGAGCCGGAAGCGATGGCGGAGTACCTGCGCTGCTTCAGCCAGCCCGAAGCGATTCATGGCGCCTGCGAGGACTACCGCGCGTCGGCCGGCATCGACCTCGAGCACGACCGCGAGTCGCGGCGCTGCGGCGAGCGGGTGGCGTGCAATCTGCTGGTGCTGTGGGGCCAGCGCGGCGTGATCCAGGCCTTGTTCGACCCGCTCTCGCTTTGGCGCGCTCAGTGCGCTGGTGCGGTCACGGGCGCCGCTTTGCCTGCAGGGCACTTCCTGGCCGAGGAGCTGCCGCAGGAGACGGCGGCGCATCTGCTCACCTTCTTCCGCCCACGCTCCTAGGTCACGCGCTCAAGATAGCTCTGGAACACGCCGACATGAACGGCAGCGGCATCCACAGCGTCAGGCCAGAGGTCTTCA
Source organism: Burkholderiales bacterium (assembly GCA_031379365.1). Lineage (GTDB taxonomy): Bacteria > Pseudomonadota > Gammaproteobacteria > Burkholderiales > Burkholderiaceae_C > CADEEN01. The sequence continues at coordinate 13,967 of JANNFB010000365.1, read as the reverse complement.
CTGCGAAAGCGCACGTCGAAGGTCGGCTCGTCTTCGGCCACCACGCCGTGGGCGTGCGCGTCGGGAAACGGATAGGGCGGCGACTCGCTGACCACCACGCCCTGCTTGCCGCGGATGTAAGCCGGCAGTCGTGTGTGGCCGGGGACAGCGTCCTGGCGCACCCGGACGCGGTCGCCTGGATTGAAGAGCTCGCGAGCATCGGCGTTGCTGCGCCCCGGAGCACTCGGCAAGGCCAAGGGAAAGCGGCCGCCAGCGCGCTGCTCGAGTTCGGCCAGCGTGACCACGCCCTTCTCGACACACAGGGTGGCTAGGCTGGTCAGCGTGCGCTCGAAGTAGCCCGCGGCCATGTAGTGACGCGGCTCCATGCGCTCGATGGCGTGGCGGTACTCGTCCATGTTGAACAGGCCGTGGCGCACCGCCAGCGCATAGAGCGCACCGACGCGTTGCTCCCAGGCCGCATGGAAGGCCGGTGCACCCGGGGCGTGGCGCACCCGGCCGAAGCCCTGCTTGCCACCGAGGTCGTGAATGCCGTCCATGCCTGCGCTCCTTGTTCTGGCGGCGCTACAAGCGCGCCGAGCCGATCATCGCGTCCTGGGTCACCAGCGCGGCCAGTTTGTCCGGCGCCCAGCCCTGGGTCTCGGCCGGCTGCATCGGCAGCACCATGTAGCGCGTGTCGGCGGTGGTGTCCCAGACCCGCAACTCGATCTCGGGTGGCAGCTCGAGGCCCATCTCCTTGAGCATACTGCGCGACTCGCGCACGACGCGGGCGCGGTACTCGAGATCCTTGTACCAATCCGGCGGCGCACCGATGACGGTGTAGGCGGTGCAGGAACACAGGGTGCAGCAAATCAGGTTGTGAACGCTCGGTGTGTTCTCCAGCACCACCAGGTGGCGGTGGTGGCGTGGCATCTCGATGCCCATTTCAGCCATCGCAGCCAGGCCATTGGCGAGCAGGCGTTGGCGGAAGGCCGGGTCGGTCCAGGCCCGCGCCACGACCCGGGCACCGTGCCGCTGCGGCCAGGAGTCCGTTGCCAGATCAGTGGGCGGCTCGACGGTCTCGGCCAGCTTCACGCCGCGTTCGGCCAGGGCCGTTTCGATCGCCTGCAGGCGAAGCGTGATGCTGGCCAGGGCAGCAAGCGGTGGGGTTGTCACAGACATGGCGGGCACCTCGGGCACTCGGAGCGGCGCCAGTATAGGAGTGCCAGAATCAGCTCACCGTGCTGCCGCCTGCCTGAGCCATGACCCCGCCCCGCACCGTGAAGCTGCGTCCCGCCCGGGTGGACGAAGCCGGTGCGATGGCCGAGATGTCGCGTCAGCTGATCGAGACCGGCCTGGGCTGGCGCTACACGCCGCAGCGCATGGCCGCCTTGATCCGCCATGCGGACACCATCGCCCTCATCGCCCACGAAGCCGACCAAGCCGACGCGCCGAACGGCTTGGCCGTGATGCAGTTCGGCGACGAGAGGGCGCACTTGGTGCTGCTATGCGTGCAGCCGGCGCTGCGTCGCGGCGGCGTCGGGCAGAGCCTGATGGACTGGTTGCTGCAGTCGGCGCGGGTGGCCGGCATCGAGGCCGTCGACCTCGAGCTGCGCGCCGACAACGAGGCCGCACTCGCCTTCTACCGCCGCCTCGGTTTCACCGAGACGCTGCTGGTGCCCGCCTACTACGATCGCCGCGTGGCGGCGCAACGCATGACGCTGCGGCTGCGCGCAGCCGACACCTGACGCGCGATTTCAGTGGCGATAGCCGCCGCGCCAAGCGTGCCGGTTCACGCCGTAACCGATCAAGGCACCCAGGACCAAGCCGGTCCCGAATTGGGGATAGCCGGGCTCGTAGTAGCTGCGTCCGTAGCTGACGGGTTCGTCGTAGACCACGGTCGGTGCCGGATAGCTGCGGTACGCCGGCTCGCGGTATTCCTGGTAGACCGGCCGCTCGACATACACCGGTGGCGGCCGAGATGCTGCGGGGGGCACGTTGCGCGACCGCGCGGGCGGCGCGTACTGCGGGGGCGCGTCGCCCTCGTCGGCAACGGCCTGCACCCGGACCTGCACATAGCGGCCGGGATCCTGGCGCATCTGCGCCGTGTACTCACGGCCAGCGTACTCGTAGACCACGCGGTAGGCGGTGGTGCGATCTTCGTAGCTCGTCTGCGTGCTGCAGCGGCGAACCGTCCGGACTGCGTCAGGCGCCCCACCCGCCTCGATGTTGTTGCCGACCGCGGCACCACCGATGATCCCGATGGCCGTGGCGGCAGCACGGCCGGCGCCGGCGCCCACCGCATTGCCCATCGCGCCGCCAGCGATCGCGCCCATCAAGGCGCCAGCGCCCGACGGTTGGCGCTGCACCACGACCGCTTCATCCGTGCAGGCCTGGCGGGGCACCGCCACCTGCTGCACGATGGGGGTGACAGAAAGGACCGTACCGCGGTCGGCCTCCACGACGCTCGGCCGCGGGCTCGCGTCAGGCGCGGGGCTGCGCGCAGGCGATTGCGCCCAGCTGCAGGTGGCCAAGGACAGGGCCGTGACGACCAGGGCGGTTCTAGCGGGGGCGGTGGGCATGGCGATCCAATCTCGAATGCGCCGAACGCTGGCTCGGTGCGGCACCCCATGCTACGCGGCCCGTCGCCGGCTTGCATTGCCGCTTGGTAAAGCAGCTGCGACAGCAGGTAACAAGCGACGCCGCGCTATCCTCCGCCCCCCTCGCTCGCGCCGTTGCGCTTGGTCACATGAATTCCTTTGAAAGCCTGTGGGACTACCGCGCCCGCGTCAGCGACCTGTACCGCGAGATGCGCCAGGGCCATGCAGCGCGCCCACTCGAGGCGGCCGAGGTCTGTCGTCGATTTCGCGCCGGTCGCGACGCCCTGTTCGCCGACCACCCGCAAACGGCGCTCGATGAAGCCCAGCGGCAGACTTTCAAGGGTCTCGACTACTTCGACTACGACCCGTCGCTGCGTTTCGAGCTGAGTGTCGATGCGGAGGTCGAACCCGAGGTGCTCGAGTTCCATCTGTCGCAGGACGGTGTTGCGCGTGCTCGGCGCTTCGGGCGCATCCACTTCGCCCTCGCAGGCCAGCGCTGCACACTGTCGCTGTTCTGGTTGCTGGGCTATGGCGGCGGCGTGTACCTGCCCTTTCGCGACAGCACCAGCGGCCGTGAGACCTACGGCGGCGGACGCTACCTGCTGGACACCATCAAGCATGCCGACCTGGGCCGCAACGGCGACCGCATCGTGGTTGACTTCAACTACGCCTACAACCCCTCTTGCTCGTACAACAGCCGTTGGGTCTGCCCGCCCACGCCACAGGAGAACGAGTTGAGCGTGCCGATCCGCGCGGGCGAGAAAACCCTCCGCGTTTGAGCGGCGACGGGTCTGGCCCGATGTATTGCGCCATTGATTTCGGCACCTCCAACTCCGGCATCGCCATTCCGATGGCCGACGCGCCAGGCGGCGCGGTGCGCCTGCTCGAGATCGAGCCCGGCCACCCCACGATGCCGACCGCGGTTTTCTATGCCGTCGAAGGGCTGGCGCCGCACGAAGCGCCGCAGCGTCTGTACGGACGCGCTGCGTTGGCCGCGTATGTGGAGGGCACCGACGGCCGCCTGATGCGTTCGATGAAGAGCATCCTGGGCTAGCCCCTGGTCGACCAGCGCACCGAACTTGGCGCCGGCCATTCCGTCACCTACCAGGACGTGCTGGCCGGTTACCTGCGTCAACTCAAGCAGCAGGCCGAGGCGCACCTGGGCGCACGCATCGAGCAGGCCGTGCTCGGCCGGCCCGTGTTCTTCGTCGATGACGATGCTGGGCGCGATGCCAAGGCCCAGGCCGACTTGCACGCCGCGGCACGCGCGGTCGGCTTTGCCGAGGTCGAGTTCCAGTACGAGCCCATCGCCGCCGCGCTCGACTACGAGCAGCAGGCCACGCGCGAGCAGCTCGTGCTGGTGGCCGACACCGGCGGCGGCACCTCGGACTTCGCGCTCGTGCGCGTCGGCCCCGAACAGCGCGGGCGCACCGAGCGTCGCGACGACATCCTGGCCAGCCACGGCGTGCACGCCGCCGGCACCGACTTCGACCGCCATGTCGAGCTGGCTTGCATCCTGCCGACTTGTGGCTACAAGACGTTTGGGCCGGGCACACGGGGTCAGGCGCCGCGCGAAGTCCCGAGCCGGGTCTACTTCGACCTGGCGACCTGGCACCTCATCAACACCGTCTACATGCCCCAGCGCGTAGCCGAGCTGGCGCGCATGCGCGACTTCTACGCCGATGCGAACCACCATGCGCGGCTGATGCGGGTGCTGCACGGTCGTCTTGGTCATGCGCTGGCGGCGCTGGCCGAGCAAGCCAAGATCGAGGTCGCCGACGGCGGCCAGACGCGCCTGGATCTCTCGGCCATCGAGGCCGGCCTTTCGGCCGACCTGACCCAGGCCCAGGCCATGACGGCCATCGAATCCGATGTCACCCGTGTGGTCGCGGCCGCCCAGGAGACGCTGCGTCAGGCCGGCGTGGCACCTGGCGCGGTCGACCTGCTCTACCTGACGGGCGGCTCGACCGGGTTGTCAGCCCTGGCCGAGCGCCTCGCAGCGGTGTGCCCAGGCGCGCAGCAGGTTCGCGGTGACCGCTTTGCCAGCGTCGCCCAGGGCCTGGGCCTGCATGCGCAGCGCCTGTTCGCGCCGCGCAGGACCGCCGCCGGCCTCAAGCGCCAAGGCGCTTGAACAGCCAGTGCAGCATGCCCGGCTGCGCCGAGTGATGCGTGCGGCTGATGATCAGATTGGAGGTCAGGTACAGGCCATTGAGCAGCCGATTGGCGCGCTCGACGCTCATGCCGGGCCAGCGCGCGATCTGGTGCACCGGCGTTGTCGTCTTGCGCAGACGCTCGATGGCCGGCCCCAGCGCGCCTGGCGTGCGGAGCTCCGGACCGGAGGGGCTGCGCAAAGCACGAAAGGCCGCGGGCCCGGACAGTTCCTGCAGCAGGGTGGTACGCGGCCCTTGCAATGCGAGCGCCCACAGCGCAGGCATCAGAGGGTGGTAATGCTCGGCGCGGCCGATGCGCTCATGCATCCAGTGACCGGGCGGCTGCACCCCGGCCGGTTCGATGTCGATGGTGCGCAGACCGGCCATGCCCCGCCGCGTCCCGCGCAGCAGGCTGCGCGGCGAGTGATACAGCATCTGCGTCGGATAAAGGGTGACCGGCCAGGCATGGTTGTCGTGCTGCAGATAGAGCAGCGCCGACTCCCGCAGTCGCATGCACGCTGCCACCGTTTCGAGCGCATCGGAGCCATCGTGGCGGCGGTCGAGCAGGCGCAGTTCGTCTTGCAGCGTGGTCGACAGCTGGGTCTGGCGCCGCAAGGGGGCGTGCGCGCTCGAGGCGGCTGCCGTACGCAGGGATTCAAAGGCGCTGAGGCGCCAGAGCGAAGCGATTTCGAGGTCTGACATCGCGCAAGGAGAGCCGAAGACGGCGCGAAGTGTAGGAGCGCATCGCCCGCGCAGATGCAGCGCTTGGCAACCAAGTGAAAGCTCTTGTTCAAGCCCCTGGCGCGCGGCTCACAGGCCCTGGCGTGCGGCCAGCATGCGCTGCACCAACGGGTGGTGCACCTTGCGCTCGGTGCCGATGGCGACAAAGTGTTCATCGACGCCATCGCAGATACCGATGCGGCGCACGCCGTAGCGCGCCGTTAACTCATCGTGCACCAAGGCGACGGCGGGGAACACCCCCATCCCGCTGGCGCCGAAGGTCTTGAGCAGGGCGCTGTCTTCGAACTCACCGACCACCTGCGGCCGCACGCCTTCGCGTTCGAACCACCGATCGAGAGACGAGCGCATGGCAGCGTGGTGGGTCGGCAGCAGCACCGGCACCTTGGCCAGCGAGCGCGGGAAGTCGCGGCGGGCGGCCGCCACGAGCGCGGGCGCCGCGTACCAAGCCAGGGCCGAGGTGCCGAGCGAGTGACCGTAGACCTTGACGTTGGCGTTGGGCGGCGGCGCGCGATCCGCCAGCACGATGTCCAGGCGGTGCAAGGCCAACTCGGCCAGCAAGTCTTCGATCTCACCCTCGTGGCACACCAGGCGCAAGTGCGGCACATCCATCACCGGCTGCAGCAGGCTGCGCACCACCAGCTTGGGCAGGCCGTCGGAGATACCGACCGCCAGCCTTACGCTGGGTGCACTGGCCGCGTCGCGCACCAGCGCCGGCAACTGCTCACCCAACTGGAAGATCTGCTCGGCCTGGCGCATGGCAGCCTGGCCCGCCTCGGTGAGGACCAAGCCGCGCCCGGCCGGCTTGAGCAGCCCATAGCCGAGTGACTTCTCGAGTTCCCGCACCTGGGTGCTGACGGTCTGCACCGCCATGCCCATGCGCGCGGCGGCACGCGCGATGCCGCCCTCCTTGCCGACGACCCAGAAATAGTAGAGGTGGCGGTAACTGAAGCTCAGACTCATGATCAGCTTTCCTGGGAGTTTCAGTCCTCGATTGTCTGCTTTCCATAAGCCCTGTCAGCGCCTATGGTCTGTTCGGGCCCTCTTCACCTGGCTCACAGGAGAAAAACATGTCAGAGCACAGCAATTCGCTTCGCGCCGCGGGCGCCCCCTATGACCCGGCCCTGAGTGGCGACACCGCCACGGCGCTGGCCAGCGACACGCGCCGGGTGCTGCGCAACACCTATGCGCTGTTGTCCATGACGCTGTTGTTCAGCGCGATGGTCGCCGCGGCCAGCGTGGCCCTGAAGCTGCCCGCGCCTGGCCTGCTGCTGACCTTGGGTGGCTACTTCGGCCTGCTGTTCGCGGTCTACAAGTTCAAGAACAGCGGCTGGGCCTTGCCCGCGGTGTTCGGCCTGACCGGCTTCATGGGCTACACCCTGGGCCCCATCCTGACGCAGACACTGACCCTGCCCGGCGGCGCCCAGACCATCACGATGGCTTTAGCCGCGACTGGCGCGACCTTCCTCGCGTTGTCGGGCTATGTGCTGACGACGCGGCGTGACTTCAGCTTCATGGGCGGTTTCCTGTTCGCCGGCATGGTCATCGCGATCCTTCTCGGCCTGGCAGCAATGTTCCTGCAGATGCCCGCGCTCGGTCTGGCGGTGTCGGCCATGGTGGCACTGCTGTCGGCCGGCCTGATCCTGTTCGAGACCAGCCGCATCGTCAACGGCGGCGAGACCAACTATGTGCTGGCCACCGTCGGCCTGTACGTGTCGGTGTTCAACCTCTTCACCAGTCTGCTCAGCCTGTTCGGCTTCGGTGGCGGCTCGGACGAGTGAGCAAGGGCGCGCGCTACAGTCAGTGCCAAGGCACCCTGTGATTGATGCACTCCTAAAGACCGTTCACCTGCTGTCGATCATCGTCTGGATCGGCGGCATGGTGTTCGCGCACTTCTTCCTGCGCCCTGCCGTGGCTCATCTCGAGCCGCCGCAGCGCCTGCGCCTGATGCGCGATGTGCTCGGTCGCTTCTTCCAGACCGTTCTCGTCGTGTCGGTGCTGGCTGTGGCCAGCGGCGTGTGGATGCTGGGACGCGTGGCCAAGCAGGTGGTGCAGTCGGGCGGCAACTTCTCGATGCCGTGGGCCTGGACCGTGATGGCCGTTTTGGGCCTGGCCATGCTGCTGGTGTTCTTCTACATCCGCTTCGGCCTCTACCCGCGCCTGACGCGCGCCGTTGTGGCCTTGGACTGGCCCGCCGGCGGCGCAGCGATGGCGCAGATACGGCGATGGGTGGGCGTCAATCTCTCACTGGGCAGCGTGATCCTGCTGGCAACCCTGCTGCGCTGGCCGGCCTGACGGCCGCGTGAGCGCGCACACGGTCTCAGCTCGACGAGTCGACGCGCGCCTGGGCTTCGAGTTCGGTCTTCAGCTCCGCTGGCAATTGCAATTGGCGCGCCAACTCGTCGAGGTAGGCGCGCTCCATGAAGCTGGTGTCGTCGGCGATCAGCAGGCTGGCCAGGTACATCTCCGAGGCCACCTGAGGTGACGTCGCCGCGCGCGCCACCGCGGCGGGATCGAGCGGGCGACGCACCTCCTCCTCAACCCAGCGGCGTTGCGCCGGGTCGGCCTCGAGTCGGCCCAACTCGGCCTCCAGCAGGCCGCGCTCGCGCTCATCGAGATGACCGTCCGATTTCGCAGCGGCGATCATGGCCGTGAGCATGGCACGGCTGTGCTGCTCGATCTCGGGGGCCGGCAGGCGTTCCAGGGGTTGGAGCGGCGGCGCAGGAGTTGCGCCTGGCGACTGAGCCTGGCGCGCTTGCCAGGCGCCATAGGCACGGTAGGCAACGACACCGAGTGCGGCCATGCTGCCGTACTTCAAGGCCTTACCGCCGAAGCTGCGGCCCCGCTTGCTGCCCAGCAGCAGCCCGAGGGCGCCACCGGTGGCGGCGCCCGCGCCGAACTCGCCCCAGCCGCGAGGCACCTGCCCGGTGGGCTTGGCGCCTCCAGCAGCGACGGACGGGTCGAGCAGGGACAAGCCCGACTTCAACAACTGCTCCAACAGGGACTGTGCACTCATGGCGATACCTCGGTGATGGTTCGAGTCGGAGTGCTCAACGGGCCGCCGCGACCGCGGCAGTGCCGATCTTGGCGTTGTCCCGCGCGACTTCCTCTTGCTGGCTCAAGCGCCTGAACCAGATCGTGACCACCGAGCTGGTGAGCACGATGAACAGCGAATACAGCACGGGGATCAGCAGCACTTCTTGCTGGCGTGTGCCCTCGAACGTGAGCAGGACGATGAGCACGCCCAGCGGCCCGTTCTGGATGCCGGTCTCGAGTGCAATGGTGCGGCTGCGGCGCTTGTCCTGGCGCACCAGTCGGGCGAACGCGTAGCCGACCAGGAAGCCCACCAGCCCCAGGCCGATGGCGCCGACATACACCGTGGCAGGCGTGGTGGCCAGCAGGCCGATGTTGCGGGGGATCCAGCTCACGACCAGGAACAGGATCACGACGATGCCCAGCGCGCCGCCGACCATCTCGATCACCGCGCCCACATTGGCATTCCACTTGCGCAGCAGCATGCCGATGACGGTGGGCACCAGCAGCACCACCAGCACCTGCGCCACATTGCCCGGGGGGATCTTCCACTCGCCCTCGATGCCTGCCGAGAAAATGCCCAGCGCAAGCGGCACCAGCACCACCGCAAACAGCGTCGACACGATGGTCATCAGGATCGAAAGGCTGAGCACGCCCTTGCTGAAGTAGTTGAAGATGTTGCTGGTGGTGCCACCGGGCAGACAGGCCATCAGGATCAAACCGACGGCATAGGCCGGCGGCAGCTTCAGCGCCGTGGCCAAGGCGTAGCCGACCATGGGTGTCAGCACGTAGGTGGTGACCAGGCCGATGCCCACGCCGGCGGGCTTGCGCAGCGCGATGGCAAAGTCCTTGAAGGTGAGGCTGGCGCCCATGCCCAGCATGATGACCATCATCATCACGCCCAGCAGCTTGGTTTCGGTGTCGCTCAACATGGTTGGTGGCTCCGCTCAGGGGGTCGGCGTGGTGGGTTTGGGCGTGGCGGCCGGACGCAGTTCGCGGCGCAGGATCTTGCCCACCGCACTCTTGGGCAGATCGTCGCGGAAGTGCACGCGGGCCGGCAGCTTGTAGGCGGTCAGCAGGGTGCGGCAATGCGCCATGAGTTCCTCTGCGGTGAGGCTGTCGTCGCGCTTGACCACATGGGCGTGGACGGCCTCGCCGGTCTTGACATCCGGCATGCCCACCACGGCGGCTTCCAGCACCTTGGGGTGGCGCGACAGCACGTCTTCGATCTCGTTCGGATAGACGTTGAAGCCACTGACCAGGATCAGGTCCTTCTTGCGGTCGACGATGCGGAAGGTGCCGTGTTCGTCCATCACCGCCACATCGCCGGTGTAGAGCCAGCCGTCCTTGAGCACCTCGGCGCTGGCCTCGGCGCGCTGCCAGTAGCCCTGCATCACCTGCGGGCCACGCACGATCAACTCTCCGGGCTGACCCAGGGCCACGTCGACGCCGGCGTCGTCGACCAAGCGCACTTCCGTCATCGGGGCCGGCACGCCAATGCTGTCGCGCTGGCGCTTGCCATTCAGCGGCTGGAAGCAGACCACCGGGCTGGTTTCGGTCAGGCCATAGCCTTCGACCAAGGGCACGCCGGTCAGGCGCTCGAAACGCTCCACCACTGCATGGTGCATGGCCGCCCCGCCGCCGCCGGCCGCCTTCAGGTGCTTGGGCGGAAATGCCGTGAACCACTCCTCGGCCAGCAGAGCGTTGTAAAAGGTGTTGACACCCGTGACCCAGGTGATGGGGTAATTCTCGAAGGCGCGCTGCAGGTTCTGGATCGGCCGCGGGTTGGGCACCAGGATGTTGCGCGCGCCGGCCGCGAACATGCACAGGAAGTTCACCGTGAAGGCGAACACGTGGTACAGCGGCAGCGCCGTCAGCACGACCTCGCGCCCATCTTCGATATGGCTGGCACTCATGGCGCGCATCTGCGACAGGTTCCACAACAGGTTGCCATGGGTGAGCATCGCGCCCTTGGCCACGCCGGTGGTGCCGCCGGTGTACTGCAGCAGAGCCAGCGTGTCGTGGTTGCAGGCCTTCCAGTAGGTCTTGACGTCCGTGTTCGCCGCACGGCCCTGCGCCAGCGCATCGGGCAGCGACGTGACGCTCAAGGCATGGGACGGAATCAGCTTGTTCCAGTACTTCATCACCGCCCGCACGATGGGGCCCACCACGGGCGGGAAGAACTCGCTGACTTGCGTCAACACGACATGGCGCACGCCTGTCTGGGGCAAAGCCTGCTCCAGTTTGTCGGCGAACATGTCGACCACGACCACGGCGCGGGCACCGCTGTCATTGAACTGGTGCACCATCTCGCTCGGCGTGTAGAGCGGATTGGTGTTGACGGCCACGCAGCCGGCCTTCAATACGCCGAGCAGCACGACCGGGTAAGCCAGGCAGTTCGGCATCTGCAGGGCCACGCGGTCGCCCGTCTCGAGCTTGAGCACCTGGCGCAGGTAGCGCGCGAAGGCATCACTCATCTCTCCGACCTGGGTGTAGCTCAAAGACCCGTACATGCCGTTGGGCATGACGGTGGTGAAGGCGGTCTGGGCCGCGAAGCGCGCCACCACCGCGTCGGCCAGGGCGGCCACACTGGCGTGCACAGGCACCGGCAGGGTCGTCACGATGTGCGATCCGTACTGGCCGAGCCAGGGCTTGTCGTCGTAGGGCGCGCTTGCGTTCATGTTGTCTCGTTCTTGGTCTTGGTTTGAAGTTGCCGCCGACCGCGGCGCGGTTCAGCCCGGGTGAACCGGCGTGCGCGGTGATGGCAGCGCCCGATTGGCGCGCAGCAAGGTGATGAGCAGGCTGAGCAGCGCGGCCGCACCCAACAGCACGGTGGCGCCGATAGCCCACAAGATCCAGAGCAACACCGGCGCCACACCGCCGACCCAGCCCAGCACGCCCTGCAGGATCTCGGCCGCGAGGCGCAGACCCTCCTGCCAGCCGGGCAGCCAGCGAGACAGCCACTCGGCGTACGGAACCTTGTCGATCAGGGCCGCCAGGTCACCGATGTGCGCCGGATCGACGCTCAGCAGTGCCTGCATGCCCCAGGCCGTCAGAGACCACAGCGCCAGACCGACGATCGCGATGAGCCAGACAGCAATGATCACGGCGCGCCCGCCCGGGCGCGCGCGCACCCAAGCCTTGAGCGAGCGACCGCCCTGAGAGCCGAATCTGCATCCATAAGCCAGCGACCTTAGCCAGGCCGGCCCCTCGGATAAAGCAGACGATGTGAGATCGATACTCCCAGGAAAGCGGAGTTTCCGCCCCCCCGGCAGCCCCCCCTGGCGCACGGCCTCGGCGTTTCAGTCGGCCAGCAGGCCTCGCACGTGTTCTCCGATGGCCAGTGCCGCGGTCAAGCCGGGCGACTCGATGCCGAACAGATTGACGAGGCCCGGCACACCATGGACCTCGGGCCCGTCGATGGCGAAGTCGTATGCCGCCGCGCCGGCGCGACTGAGTTTGGGGCGCACACCGCTGTAGTCGGGCTGCAAGCAACCGTCGGGCAGACCGGGCCAGTAACGCCGGATCGCCGCGTAGAAGCCATCGCAGCGGGTCGCGTCGACGCGGTAGTCGATCATCCCGTCGTCCGCGATCCACTCGGTGTCGGGTCCGAAGCGGCCCTGGCCCGCGAGGTCGAGCGTCAAATGCACGCCCAACCCGGCGTTGTCATGCATCGGGTAGATCAGGTGGGAGAAAGGCGCACGCACGCCGCTCAGGGTGAAATAGTTGCCCTTGCAGCGATGGGTCGCGCGTTGATGGGCCGGCGCCAGCCCTTCAATCGATGCGGCCACATCGCTGGCCGCCAGGCTGGCACTGTTGACGAGGCACCGTGTGTGCAGACGCATGGGCTCGGCCCCACCAATATCGAGCAAGAAGCCATCGGGCACGACCTGCACCGCCCGCAGCGGGCTCTTGAGGGCCAACGCGGCGCCATGGTCCTCGGCCTCGCCGAGCAGGGCGAGCATGAAACCATGACTGTCGAGGATGCCAGTCACCGTCGAGTGCAGCGCCGCCACGGCGTGCAGGGCGGGTTCGAGCGCCCGCGCCGCGCCGCCCTCGATCAGTTGCAGGCCTTCGACGCCATTGGCCGCGGCGTTGTGCGCCAAGCGCTCGAGTGCCGGCAATTGATCCGTGTGGCTGGCCACCACCAGCTTGCCGCAGCGCCGGTGCGCAACACCATGCGCTTCGCAGTAGGGGTAGAGCAGGCGCCGGCCCTCGATGCAAAGCTGCGTCTTCAGCCACCCGGCCGGTGAGTACAGGCCCGCATGAATGACCTCGCTGTTGCGGGCGCTGGTGTGGCTGCCGATGGCGCTGTCGGCCTCGACGATCACCACCTCGCGGCCGGCCATGGCCAGGGCGCGCGCGACAGCCAGGCCGACGACGCCGGCGCCGACCACGACGGTGTCGACGCTGTCCATCGTCAGGCCGCGAGCGCCGCGGCGGTGCGTGCTCGCCGCTTCCTCGGCGGGACCCCGGCACTCACCGCCGGCAGGCCGCCGAAGAACAGCGCGGCCACGATGGGCGCCAGCGACTCGTGCGTCAGGGGACCGCGCGGCTTCATCCAGGTGAAGGTCCAGTTGATCATGCCGAAGAGCAGCATCGCCAGCGGCGTGGCCTGCGGGGCGAGCTCCGGGCGAACGCGGGCGATGGCCGCCGCGAAGGCAGTGACAACGCGACGCTGGCCTCCTTCAACCGCGGCGCGCTCGACCTCGTGCAGGAACTTGACGTCTTCCGTCAGCACGCGGTGCTGGTGCTGGGCGTCGGCATAGGCAGCGGTGAAGCGGCGGATCAACGCATCCAGTTCGGCCGCCGGCGCCAGACGTTCGGCCTGCACCTCGCGCACCAGAGCCTCGAGCCGCGCCACATGCTCGGCCGCAATCTGCGCCAGCAACGCATGCTTGTCGCGCACGTAGTGGTAGAGCGTGGCCTTGCTCACCGCGCAGGCAGCAGCCACCTCATTCATCGAGGCCGCGGTGTAGCCGCGCCGCGCGAACACCTCGGCGGCGCGGCCCAGGATCAGCGTGCGCTGATCGTCGTAGGTGGCGGCACGGGTACGGGCCATGGCTCAGTCGGCGGCTGCCCCGGCATTTCGCAATCCAATGCCGCGAACCTCGGCACCCTGGACGACGCGCGGCGAAGCCGCTGGTGCGCAACGGCGTTCAACCGCATCCATCTGACTGTCGCCGATCAGCCCTTTGCGGTCGTTCGCAGTCGACCACGAGAGATGGCGCGGGATCAGGCCGACGGGGCGCTCTGCTCCGCGAATGTCCCCCGAGTCGGGCTGCGCCCGCCTCTCCTCCTTGATTTCGCTGCGCAGAGCGCCCCGCCGTCCCGATCCGAGGAGCTTGGGCTGTTCGCGGACGGAGGGCCGCGGAGACTCGAGGCCGGGGCTGCCGGGGGCCCGCCGCAGCGAAATCAAGGGGGAGCCCTGGGCGCAGCCCAGGGCGGAGGACATTCGCGGAGGCGGGTA
>JANNFB010000350.1:0-14715 GCA_031379365.1 Burkholderiales bacterium | reverse complement strand
TGGCCAGTACGTGCTCAACCCGGGCAAGACCCAGCTGATCGACAGCAAGATGGAACTCATCGTCGCCGGCACCGAAGCTGCTGTGCTGATGGTGGAGAGCGAAGCCGACCAGCTGAGCGAAGAAGTGATGCTGGGCGGCGTGGTCTTCGGCCACGAGCAGGGCAACATTGCCATTGCCGCTATCAACGACCTGGTGCGCGAGGCTGGCAAGGCCGAGTGGACCTGGACCGCCCCGGCCAAGAACGAAGCCTTCATCGCCAACGTCAACGCACTGGCCGAGCCGGCACTGCGCGCGGCCTACCAGATCCGCAGCAAGCAAGCGCGCACGCAAGCCTGCCGCGAAGCCACCGCCAACGTGATGGCCGCACTCACCAAGGACGCGATCGCGTTCGACAAGGTCGAGGTCGAAGGCCTGCTGTTCGAGATCGAATCGCGCATCGTGCGCAGCCAGATCCTCGCCGGAGAGCCGCGCATCGACGGCCGCGACACCAGCACCGTGCGCCCGATCGAAATCCGCACCGGCATCCTGCCGCGTACCCATGGCTCGGCCCTGTTCACCCGCGGTGAGACCCAGGCCGTGGTCGTGGCCACGCTCGGCACCGACCGCGATGCGCAGCGCATCGACGCGCTGGCTGGCGACTACGAAGACCGCTTCATGTTGCACTACAACATGCCCCCCTTCGCCACCGGCGAGACCGGCCGCGTGGGCTCGCCCAAGCGGCGCGAGATCGGCCACGGCCGGCTGGCCAAGCGCGCGCTGATCGCCGCTTTGCCGAGCAAGGAAGACTTCCCATACACGATCCGCGTGGTGTCGGAAATCACCGAGAGCAACGGCTCCTCGTCGATGGCCTCGGTCTGCGGTGGCTGCCTGGCGATGATGGACGCCGGCGTGCCGATGAAGGCCCACGTGGCCGGCATTGCCATGGGCCTGATCAAGGACGGCAATCGCTTCGCCGTGCTGACCGACATCCTGGGTGACGAAGATCACCTCGGCGACATGGACTTCAAGGTGGCGGGCACCACCGCGGGCGTGACGGCACTGCAGATGGACATCAAGATCCAGGGCATCACCAAGGAAATCATGCAAGTGGCGCTGGCGCAGGCCAAGGAAGCGCGTCTGCACATCCTGGGCAAGATGCAAGAATCGGTGGGCTCGGCCAAGGCCGAGGTCTCCCAGTTCGCGCCGCGCCTGTACACGATGAAGATCAACCCCGAGAAGATCCGCGACGTGATCGGCAAGGGCGGCGCCGTGATCCGCGCGCTGACCGAAGAAACCGGCTGCGTCATCGACATCGGCGAAGACGGCACCATCACGATCGCTTCGAACGAGGCCGAGAAGGCCGAGTACGCCAAGAAGCGCATCACCGAGATCACCGCCGAGGCGGAAGTCGGCAAGGTCTATGAAGGCCCGGTCACCAAGATCCTCGACTTCGGTGCTTTGATCAACATCCTGCCAGGCAAGGACGGTCTGCTGCACATCAGCCAGATCGCCCACCAGCGCGTCGAGCGGGTCGAAGACTTCCTGCAGGAAGGCCAGATCGTCAAGGTCAAGGTGCTGGAGACCGACGAGAAGGGTCGCATCAAGCTCTCTCTCAAGGCGCTGCTGGACAAGCCGGAAGGCTTTGTCGAGGAAGAGCGTCCGCGCCGTGACTTCGGCGACCGCCCGCGCCGGGACGACCGTGGCCCGCGCCGTGAGCGTGAGCCGCGTGAGCACCGTGAGCCGCGCGGCGACGCGCCGGCGGCAGACTCGGCTGCACCTGCACCGAGTCACGACGGCGGCGAACGCCAGCCCGAGTAGGCCCGGGCGAGGCAGCGAGCGCCCGATGCGCGCGATCGAGATCAGGCAGTTCGGCGCCCCCGAGGTGCTGAGCGAAACCATGCGCCCCGACCCGATCGCCGGCGCTGGCGAGGTGCTGATCCGCGTCGCCGCCTCGGGCATCAACCGGCCCGACGTGGTGCAATGAATGGGGCTCTACCCGATGGCGCGGGGGGTCACGGACCTGCCGGGACTCGAGGTGGCAGGCACCGTAGCCGGCGGCGACACCAGCGAACTCGCGGCGGCAGGCCTGGCGCTCGGCGACCGTGTGTGCGCGCTGGTGGCGGGAGGGGGCTACGCCGAGCTGTGCGTGGCCCCGATCGCGCAAACCTTGCCGGTGCCGCGCGGCCTGAGCGACATCGAAGCCGCCAGCCTGCCCGAGACCTTCTTCACCGTCTGGCAGAACGTATTCCACATCGCGGGGTTGCAAGCGGGCGAGTGGTTGCTGGTGCAGGGCGGCTCCAGTGGTATCGGGGTCACCGCAATCCAGCTGGCCAAGGCCCTGGGCGCGCGGGTCATCGTCACAGCTGGCAGCGATGAAAAGTGCGCTGCCTGCCTGACGCTCGGCGCTGACCACGCTATCAACTACCGCAGCCAGGACTTCGTTGTCGAAGTCCTGCGCATCACTGAAAAACGCGGCGTCGATGTCGTGCTCGACATGGTTGCCGGCGACTATGTTGCGCGGGAAGTGGAGTGCCTGGCGGCCGACGGCCGTCTCGCCATCATCGCCGTGCAGGGCGGCACCAAGAGCGCGCTCGATGTCGGTGCCGTGTTGCGCAAGCGTTTGTCGATCGTGGGCTCGACGCTGCGCCCGCGCAGCGTCGCCTACAAGGGCGTGTTGGCCCGGGCGCTGCGTGAGCGCGCCTGGCCGCTGATCGAGGCCGGTCGCATCAAGCCGGTGATTCATCAGGTGTTCCCTGCGACCGAGGCGGCTGCTGCGCACGCGCTGATGGAGTCGAGCACCCACGTCGGCAAGATCGTTCTGGACTGGTCATGACTGCACGCAAGCAACTCGTCGTCGGCAACTGGAAGATGCACGGCAACCACTCTGCCAACGCAGAACTGCTGGCTGGTATCGTCTCTGCCCGACCCTTCGTCGTCGATGTTGCGGTGTGCGTGCCGTTTCCTTACCTGGCCAGCACGGCCGTGGCATTGGCGGCACACGACATTCGCTGGGGCGCCCAAGACTGCTCAGCGCACGAGCAGGGCGCCTACACCGGCGAAGTGTCGGCTGCCATGCTGGCGGAGTTCGGTTGTCGCTTTGTCATCGTGGGCCACTCCGAGCGCCGCGGCTATCACGCCGAGAGCGACCAGTTGGTGGCCGACAAAGCCAAGGCCGCCCTGGCCCGAGGCGTCACACCCATCGTCTGCGTCGGTGAAACCCTGGCCCAGCGCGAAGCGGGCGAAACCGAATCTGTCGTCAAGCGTCAGCTCTCCGCCGCGATCCACACGCTGGCCCATTGCGCTGGCGAGATGGTGGTGGCCTACGAGCCGGTGTGGGCCATTGGCACAGGCCGCACGGCGACCCCCGAGCAGGCCCAGGCGGTACACGCCCTGCTGCGCGCGCAGTTGCGCGCAGCCACGGCGCGTGCCGACGACATGAAGATCCTTTATGGCGGCAGCGTCAAACCCGACAACGCGGCCATCCTTTTCGGCCAGCCTGACATTGACGGCGGCTTGATCGGTGGCGCCGCATTGAAGGCGGCTGATTTCGTGGCGATCTGCCGCGCTGCCCACTGACGTTTACTCTCTGAAGACAACATCACCATGCAAATCTGGTTGAACATCGTGCTGGCGGTCCAGCTCATTACAGCGATCGCCATGATCGGTCTCGTGCTCGTTCAACAGG
The DNA here is from genome assembly GCA_031379365.1 of Burkholderiales bacterium. Taxonomy (GTDB): domain Bacteria; phylum Pseudomonadota; class Gammaproteobacteria; order Burkholderiales; family Burkholderiaceae_C; genus CADEEN01. The sequence goes on along the minus strand of JANNFB010000350.1, from coordinate 11,050 downwards.
GCAAAGGTGCCGACGTGGGGGCCTCCTTCGGCAGCGGCGCCTCTGGCAGCCTGTTCGGCGCCACGGGCAGTGCCAACTTCCTGTCTCGCTCGACGGCGGTCTGTGCGACCGTTTTCTTCATCTGCACCCTGGCCCTGGCCTACTTTGGCAACCGCGACAACGTGGTGCGCAGTGGCGGCGGCAGTGTGTTCGAGCGGGCAGGTGCGGCGGCACCGGCTGCGAGCGCACCTGTGCTTGCACTGCCGCCCGCGGTCGGCCAGATTCCCACGGCGCCGGGCGCTGTCGCGGCCAGTGCGCCGGCCACCGTGGCGCCAGCAGGGTCTGCCCCGAAGTAGTCGGTATTTGCCCGTAGAATTCAGAGCTGTTCCGGGCCTCGCGCTGCAGAGCGCCGAGACACTGAAAACAAACACGGCCGACGTGGTGAAATTGGTAGACACGCTATCTTGAGGGGGTAGTGGCGAAAGCTGTGCGAGTTCGAGTCTCGCCGTCGGCACCAGCAAGTTTCTCGACCCGAATTTCGCGCGCTGCGGCGCCATCGAATACCCAGACGCCGGATTCGGCAACGAGCACGACCCTTAGCCCATGGAACTGCAACCCTACCTGCCCGTCATCCTGTTCATCCTGGTGGGTGTGGCGGTCGGCGTGGCACCCCAGGTGCTGGGTTTCGTGTTCGGTCCGAACCGCCCCGATGCGGAAAAGAACAGCCCCTACGAGTGCGGCTTCGAGGCCTTCGAAGACGCCCGCATGAAGTTCGACGTGCGCTACTACCTCGTGGCCATCCTCTTCATCCTGTTCGACCTCGAGATCGCCTTTCTCTTCCCTTGGGCGGTGTCTCTCAGGGAGATCGGCCCGACCGGCTTCTGGGCCATGATGGTCTTCCTCGGCATCCTCGTGGTGGGCTTCGTTTACGAATGGAAGAAGGGCGCCCTGGACTGGGAGTAGGCAAGCTATGGGCATCGAAGGCGTACTCAAAGAAGGCTTTGTCACCACTTCGGTCGACACGTTGGTGAACTGGTCGAAGACCGGTTCACTGTGGCCGATGACGTTTGGTCTGGCCTGCTGTGCCGTGGAAATGATGCACGCTGGCGCAGCCCGCTATGACATCGACCGCTTCGGCATGCTCTTCCGCCCCAGCCCGCGACAAAGCGACTTGATGATCGTTGCCGGCACCCTGTGCAACAAGATGGCGCCGGCCCTGCGCAAAGTTTATGACCAGATGGCCGAGCCGCGCTGGGTGCTGAGCATGGGCTCCTGCGCCAACGGCGGCGGCTACTACCACTACAGCTACTCCGTCGTGCGCGGCTGCGACCGCATCGTGCCCGTCGATGTGTATGTGCCCGGCTGCCCGCCGACGGCGGAAGCGCTGCTATACGGCATCCTGCAACTGCAAGCCAAGATCCGGCGCGAAAACACGATTGCGCGCTGACCGTGCAAGTTCATAAGTTCATCCGATGACGGCACGACTCGATATGCTGCAGGCGGCGCTGGAGGCAGCGCTCGGCCCCAAGATCGCCCGGTTCGTCCGCGAACGCGGCGAGATCACGATCACCGTTCAGGCGGCCGACTACCTGGCGGCGGCAAAAACGCTGCGTGACAACCCAGCGTTGGCCTTCGAGCAGCTGATGGATCTGGCCGGCCTGGATCTCAGCGCCTGGAAGGACCAGCCCCACGATGGCCCACGCTTCGTGGTGGTTTCGCACTTGCTGTCGATTTCGCACAACTGGCGCCTGCGCTTGGAGGTGGTATGTCCCGACGACGAGCTGCCACTGGTGGCCTCGCTCGTCGATGTGTGGAGCAGTGCCAACTGGTACGAGCGCGAGGCCTTCGACCTCTACGGCATCCTGTTCGAAGGTCACCTCGATCTGCGTCGCATCCTCACCGACTACGGCTTCATCGGCCACCCGATGCGCAAAGACTTCCCGGTCTCCGGTCATGTCGAGATGCGCTACGACGCCGTGCAAAAGCGCGTGATCTACCAGCCGGTGTCGATCGAGCCGCGCGAAGTCACGCCGCGCATCGTCAGAGAAGACAACTACGGCGGGCTGTACTAGCCATGGCCGAGATCAAGAACTACACCTTGAATTTCGGGCCGCAACACCCCGCGGCGCATGGTGTGCTGCGCCTAGTGCTCGAGCTCGACGGCGAAGTGATCCAGCGCGCCGACCCGCATATCGGGCTGCTGCACCGCGCCACCGAGAAGCTGGCCGAGAGCAAGACCTTCATCCAGTCGCTGCCCTACATGGACCGCCTCGATTACGTGTCGATGATGGCCAACGAGCACGCCTACTGCCTGGCGATCGAGAAGCTGATGGGCATCGAGGTGCCCGAGCGCGCGCAGTACATCCGCGTCATGTTCTCCGAGATCACGCGGCTGCTGAATCACCTGCTCTGGCTCGGCGCGCACGGCATCGACTGCGGTGCGATGAACATCCTGATCTATTGCTTCCGCGAGCGCGAGGACCTGTTCGACGTCTATGAGGCGGTGTCGGGTGCGCGCATGCACGCGGCCTATTTCCGGCCCGGCGGCGTCTACCGTGACCTGCCCGAGGTGATGCCGCAGTACCGTGTCAGCCGGATCAAGAACCAAAAGGCGATCGACGCGCTGAACGCCAACCGCCAGGGCTCGATGCTCGATTTCATCGACGACTTCTGCGCCCGCTTCCCGGCCAATGTCGACGACTACGAAACCCTGCTCACCGACAACCGCATCTGGAAGCAGCGCACCGTCGGCATCGGCGTCGTCACGCCCGAACGGGCCCTGAACCTAGGCTTCTCGGGTCCGATGCTGCGTGGTTCGGGTATCGAGTGGGACCTGCGACGCAAGCAGCCTTACGAGGTCTACAACCGACTCGACTTCGACATCCCGGTGGGCGTCAATGGCGACACCTATGACCGCTATCTGGTGCGCATCGAAGAGATGCGCCAGAGCAACCGCATCATCCAGCAGTGTTCGCAGTGGCTGCGTGCCAACCCCGGGCCGGTGATCACCACCAACCACAAGGTGGCACCGCCGTCGCGGGTGGACATGAAGACCAACATGGAAGAGCTGATTCATCATTTCAAGCTCTTCACCGAAGGCATGCACGTGCCCGAGGGCCAGGCCTACGCAGCGGTCGAGCATCCGAAGGGCGAGTTCGGCATCTACCTGGTCAGCGATGGTGCGAACAAGCCGTACCGCCTGAAGATCCGCGCGCCCGGCTTCCCGCACCTGGCCGCGCTCGACGAGATGGCGCGCGGTCACATGATTGCCGATGCGGTAGCGATCATCGGCACGATGGATATCGTCTTTGGCGAGATAGACAGGTAAGCGAGCGATGAGTTTTTCCGACGGCACCCTTACGCGCTTCGCCAAAGAAGTCGCCAAGTACCCGGCCGACCAGAAGGTCTCGGCGGTGATGGCCTGCCTGGCCATCGTGCAGCAGGAGCAGGGCCATGTGTCCCGCGAAGCCGAGGAGGGCGTCGCGGCTTACCTGGGCATGCCGACCATCGCGGTGCACGAGGTCACGACCTTCTACAACATGTACAACCAGCAGCCGCTGGGGCGTTTCAAGTTCAACGTCTGCACCAACCTGCCCTGTGCCTTGCGTGACGGGGACAAGGCGTTGGCGCACTTGTGCAAGAAGTTCGGTGTCGAGCCCTATGGCACCAGCGCCGACGGCCTGTTCACCGTGCAACCCAGCGAGTGCCTGGGCGCTTGCGCCGATGCGCCAGTGATGCTGGTGAACGACCGCCAGATGGTCAGCTTCATGAGCAATGCCCGCCTCGACGACCTGGTCGACACCTTGAAGGCACAGGCCCAATGACACTCGACCTGTCGCGCTTCCAGGCTGCGGGCCACGAGACCTGTTTCCACGGCCGTCACATCCAACCGCAGATCTATGCTGGCCTGGACGGGAAAAACTGGCGCCTGCAAGACTATCTGGCGCGCGGCGGCTACCAGGCGCTGAAGAAGATCCTGGGGCTCGATGGCGGCGCCGGGATGACGCCTGACCAGGTCATCGCCGAGGTGAAAGCCAGTGCCCTGCGTGGCCGCGGTGGTGCCGGCTTTCCGACCGGCCTGAAGTGGAGCTTCATGCCACGCATGTTCCCCGGGGCCAAGTACCTCGTGTGCAACTCCGACGAAGGCGAGCCCGGCACCTGCAAGGACCGCGACATCCTGGCCTACAACCCGCACATCGTCATCGAGGGCATGGCCATCGCTGCCTATGCGATGGGTGTAAAGACCGGCTACAACTACATCCACGGCGAGATCTTCGAAATCTACGAACGATTCGAGGCCGCCCTGGACGAGGCCCGCGCCGCCGGCTTGCTTGGCGACCGCATCGGCGGCAGCGACTTCAGCTTCCAGCTGCACGCCTACCACGGCTTCGGCGCCTACATCTGCGGCGAAGAAACGGCCCTGCTCGAGTCGCTCGAGGGCAAGAAGGGCCAGCCGCGTTTCAAGCCACCGTTCCCTGCCAGCTACGGGTTGTATGGCAAGCCGACGACGATCAACAACACCGAAACTTTTGCCGCGGTGCCCTGGATCATCAACAACGGCGGCCTGCCCTACCTCGAGATCGGCAAGCCGAACAATGGCGGCACCAAGATTTTCTCCATCGTCGGCGATGTCGAGCGGCCCGGCAACTACGAGATCCCGCTCGGCACGCCCTTCGCCAAGCTGCTCGAGCTGGCGGGGGGCGTCCGGGGCGGCGCGCTCAAGGCCGTGATACCGGGCGGATCATCAGCCCCGGTGTTGCCCGCCGCGACCATGATGGACATCACGATGGACTACGACGCCATCGCCAAGGCCGGCTCGATGCTTGGGTCGGGCGCGGTGATCGTGATGAACGACACGCGCTGCATGGTCAAGAGCCTGCTGCGTCTGTCCTACTTCTACCAGCACGAAAGTTGCGGCCAATGCACGCCGTGCCGTGAAGGCACCGGCTGGCTCTGGCGCGTGGTCGACCGCATCGAGCATGGCAAGGGCCGCATAGAAGACATCGACCTGCTCAACTCCGTGTCGGAGAACATCATGGGCCGCACCATCTGTGCCCTGGGCGACGCCGCGGCGCTGCCGGTGCGCGGCATGATCAAGCACTTCCGCGACGAGTTCGTGCATCACATCGAGCACAAGACGTGTCTTGTGGGCCCCCACGCTCGGGAACCCTCGCTGCCCCCCGAGGGGGCGGGCCTGCCTTGGGGCGGCCCGGCGGCAGGCCGGTCGCGCCAAGGTGAAGCGTCATGATCGAAATCACCCTCGACGGCAAACAGGTCAGCGTCGCCGAAGGCAGCATGGTGATGCATGCGGCCGACGCCGCGGGCACCTACATCCCGCACTTCTGTTATCACAAGAAACTCACGATCGCGGCCAACTGCCGCATGTGCCTGGTCGAGGTCGAGAAGGCACCCAAGCCGATGCCGGCCTGCGCCACGCCGGCCACCAACGGCATGGTCGTGCGCACCAAGAGCGAAAAAGCGCTCAAGGCACAGCAGTCGGTGATGGAGTTCCTGCTCATCAACCACCCGCTCGACTGCCCCATCTGCGACCAGGGCGGCGAATGCCAGTTGCAAGACCTGGCGGTCGGCTATGGCGGCTCGGCCTCGCGCTACCAGGAAGAAAAGCGCGTCGTCTTCCACAAGGACGTCGGCCCGCTGGTCTCGATGGAAGAGATGAGTCGCTGCATCCACTGCACCCGCTGCGTTCGCTTCGGCCAGGAGGTAGCCGGTGTGATGGAGCTGGGCATGATCCACCGCGGTGAGCACAGCGAAATCACCACCATGCTCGGCGACACGATCGACTCCGAGCTGTCGGGCAACATGATCGACATCTGCCCGGTCGGTGCGCTCACCAGCAAGCCCTTCCGCTACAGCGCGCGCACCTGGGAGCTGTCGCGGCGCAAGAGCGTGAGCCCGCACGACAGCACGGGAGCGAACCTGATCGTCCAGGTCAAGGCCAACCAGGTGATGCGGGTGGTGCCGTTGGAGGTTGAGGCCGTCAACGAGTGCTGGATCTCGGACCGCGACCGCTTCTCCTACGAGGCCCTGAACGGTGAGCAGCGCCTGACGCAGCCCATGATCAAGCAGGGCGGCACCTGGCAGGCGGTGGACTGGAATACCGCGCTGGCCTATGTCGCTGACGGCTTGAAACGCATCCAGGGCGAGTTCGGCGCGGCGTCGATCGGCGCGCTGGGTGCCGCCAACGCGACTGTCGAGGAACTGCATCTGCTGGCCAAGCTCACCCGCGCCCTGGGCAGCGAGAACATCGACCACCGCACGCGCCATGCTGACATCAGCAACCGCGCTGTCGCCGGCAGTGCGCGCTGGCTCGGCAGCGATGTGGCCTCGCTGTCGACCTTGCAGCGCGCCTTGGTGGTCGGCTCCTTCCTGCGCAAGGACCACCCGCTGTTCGCGCAACGCCTGCGCCAGGCGGCACGTCGCGGTGCGCAGCTGCACAGCCTGCATGCCGTGCATGACGATTGGGCCATGCCGCTGGCCACACAGTTCACGGCCGCACCGAGCGCCTGGATGGACGCGCTCGCGCAAGTGGCCGCGGCCGTTGCGAAGAGCAAGGGTCTTGCAGCACCGGTGCCGGCCGATCCTGGCACCGCTGCACAGACCATTGCCACCTCGCTGCTGAGCGGCGAGCGCAAGGCGGTCTTGCTTGGCAATGCCGCCGCGCAGCACCCTCGGGCCGCGCAGTTGCTGGCCCTGGCGCAATGGATCGCGGCGGAAGTCGGCGCCACGGTTGGCTACCTCGGCGAGGCGGCCAACAGCGTCGGCGCGCAGTGGGTCAACGCGCTGCCGGGCGAGGGCGGCCTGAACGCTGGTCAGATGTTGTCGCAGCCGATGAAGGCGCTGCTCTTGCTCGGCGTCGAGCCGGCTTTCGATGCAGCCGATACGGCTGCTGCGCGCGCTGCGCTGCAAGGCGCCGGCCTGGTCGTTTCGATGAGCCCATTCAAGGACGCCAACACCGAGTTCGCCGACGTGCTGTTGCCGGTGGCGCCGTTCAGCGAAACCGCGGGCGCCTTCGTCAACGCCGAAGGCCGTGTGCAGAGTTTTCACGGTGTCGTTCGGCCCTTGGGCGAAACACGGCCCGCGTGGAAGGTGTTGCGCGTGCTCGGCAACTTGCTCGGCCTGCCCGGCTTCGAGCAGGCCTCAGTCGAGGAAGTGCGTGCCGAGGCGCTGGGTGACGTGAGTGCGCTCGCGGCCCGTCTCGACAACCACAGTGCCGCTGTGTGGAGCGCGTCGCCAGCGCCGACCGCGCTCGAACGCATTGCCGATGTGCCGATCTACAGCGCCGATGCGTTGGCTCGCCGCGCGCCGTCACTGCAAGCCACGGCTGACGCCAAGGCGCCGATCGTCGGCTTGCCGAGTGCGCTCTGGAAGCAACTCGGGCTCAAGGCGGGTGACAGCGTTCGTGTGAGCCAGGGCGCTGCCAGCGCCGTGTTGCCAGCGCGCGAGGACGCCAGCCTGGACGCCAACGCTGTGCGCATCGCCGCCGGCCATGCCAGCACGGCCATGCTCGGTGCGATGTTCGGTGCCATCAAGGTCGAGGGGGCCGGTGCATGATCGAGTCGTTCACGACCGCCGGTGCGCAACTGCTGGGCCCCACCCTGTGGTTGGTGGTCTGGAGCCTGATCAAGATCATCGCTGTGCTCGTGCCGCTGCTCGGCTGCGTCGCCTACCTCACGCTGTGGGAGCGCAAGGCCATCGGCTGGACCCAGATCCGCCCCGGCCCGAACCGCGTGGGACCTTGGGGCCTGCTGACGCCGATTGCCGATGCGGTCAAGCTGATCTTCAAGGAGATCATCCGCCCCACCGCCGCCAACAAAGGCCTGTTCTTCCTCGGCCCGGTGATGACCATCATGCCGGCGCTGGCCGCCTGGGCCGTCATCCCCTTCGGCCCCGACGTGGCGCTGGCCAATGTCAACGCCGGCCTGTTGTTCCTGATGGCGATCACCTCTATGGAGGTCTATGGCGTCATCATCGCCGGCTGGGCCTCGAACTCGAAATACGCCTTCCTCGGCGCATTGCGCGCCTCGGCGCAGATGGTCAGCTACGAAATTGCCATGGGCTTCGCGCTGGTCGTCGTGCTAATGGTCTCCGCCAGCATGAACATGACCGACATCGTGATGAGCCAGGCGCGCGGTACCGGTGCCCAGATGGGCCTGAACTTCCTGTCGTGGAACTGGTTGCCGCTGCTGCCGATCTTCGTCGTCTATTTCATCGCCGGCCTGGCCGAGACCAACCGCCACCCCTTCGACGTCGTCGAAGGCGAATCGGAAATCGTCGCCGGCCACATGATCGAGTACTCGGGCATGTCGTTCGCGATGTTCTTCCTGGCCGAGTACGCCAACATGATCCTGGTCAGCATGCTGTGCGTGCTCCTGTTCCTGGGCGGTTGGTTGCCGCCGATCGACTCCGCGCTCTTCAACTGGATCCCGGGCTGGATCTGGCTCGGCCTGAAGGTTTTCGTCGTCGTCACGATGTTCCTGTGGGTGCGCGCAACCTTTCCGCGTTACCGCTACGACCAGATCATGCGTCTGGGCTGGAAGATCTTCATTCCCATCACCCTGATCTGGCTTGTCGTGGTCGGCTTGTGGATCCAGTCGCCCTGGAACATCTGGAAATAGGAGGCGAACACATGTCCGCTTTCACCACCGTCAAAGACTTCACCAGCAGTTTCCTGCTGACCGAGTTGTTCAAGGGCATGGCCATCACCGGTCGGCACTTCTTCTCGCGCAAGATCACGGTCCAGTTCCCGGAAGAGAAGACGCCGATGTCACCGCGCTTTCGCGGTCTGCATGCGCTGCGTCGCTACGAGAACGGCGAAGAGCGCTGCATCGCCTGCAAGCTGTGTGAAGCAGTCTGCCCGGCGCTGGCCATCACGATCGAATCCGAGGTGCGAGACGACGGCAGCCGCCGCACCACGCGCTATGACATCGACCTGACCAAGTGCATCTTCTGCGGCTTCTGCGAAGAGAGTTGTCCGGTCGACTCCATCGTCGAGACGCATGTTCTTGAGTACCACGGCGAGAAGCGCGGTGACCTCTACTTCACCAAAGACATGCTCTTGGCGGTAGGCGACCGCTACGAAAAAGAGATCGCCGCGGCCCGGGCGGCCGACGCGCCGTACCGCTGATGCTCGCCTGCGCATGAACACCACCACCGCCCTGTTCTACGTCTTCTCGACGGTGCTGCTCGGCGCCGCGTTTGGCGTCATCACGGCGCGCAGCACGGTGCATGCTGCGCTCTACCTGGTGCTGGCCTTCTTCAGCGCGGCCTGCGTCTGGATGCTGCTGAAGGCCGAGTTCCTGGCGATCGCGCTGGTGCTCGTCTATGTCGGCGCGGTGATGGTGCTGTTCCTGTTCGTGGTGATGATGCTCGACATCAACACCGACAGCCTGCGCCACAACTTCTGGCGTCACTTCCCGCTCGCCGGCCTGGTCGGTGCCCTGATTGCGCTGGAGATGACTTTGGTGCTGCGCGGTGGCTTCGACCTGGCGCTGGCCAAGCCGCTGTCTGCTGCCGAGCTCCAACTGGGCAACACCAAGCTGCTCGGCGTCGAGGTTTACACCAACTACCTCTACCCGCTGCAGTTGGCCGCCGTGCTGCTGCTGGTGGCCATCATCGCCGCCATCGCGCTGACACTGCGCGAGCGCAAGGACTCGCGTCACATGGATGCGTCCAAGCAAGTGCGTGCCAAGAAGGCCGATCGCGTGCGCCTGGTCAAGATGGCCTCGGTGGTCGATCAGCCGTCGCTGCCTCCTGCACCACCCACCGCGCCCACCGCGCCGGAGAAGACATGATGTCGGGCATCCTGACCTTGTCGCACTTTCTCTCGCTGGGCGCGATCCTGTTCGCGCTGTCGGTGATCGGCATTTTCCTGAACCGGCGCAACCTGATCGTGCTGCTGATGGCCATCGAACTGATGCTGTTGGCGGTGAACCTGAATTTCATTGCCTTCTCGCACTACCTGGGCGACATGGACGGCCAGGTCTTCGTCTTCTTCATCCTCACCGTGGCGGCGGCCGAGTCGGCCATCGGCCTGGCGATCCTCGTCGTGTTGTTCCGCAACCGCGAGTCGATCAACGTGCAGGCACTCGACAGCCTGAAGGGCTGAAAGCAGCAACCCCATGTCGGCCACGATCTCCCAGAACCTGCTGCTCACGATTGCCCTGGCGCCCCTGGTCGGCGCCATCGTCGCCGGCTTCTTCGGCAAGACCGTCGGTCGCCGGGGCTCGCACCTGATCACGATCTTGGGCGTGCTGGTGTCCTTCATCGGCTCGGCCGTCGTGCTCAAGCAGGTCGCCGTCGACGGCGCGCGCTTCAACGCCACGATCTACGAGTGGATGGTGGTTGGCGGCCTGAAGATGGAAGTCGGCTTCCTGGTCGACGGCCTGACCGCGATGATGATGTGCGTGGTGACCTTCGTGTCGCTGATGGTGCACGTCTACACCATCGGCTACATGGAGGAAGACCCCGGCTACCAGCGCTTCTTCGCCTACATCTCGCTGTTCACCTTCAGCATGTTGATGCTGGTGATGAGCAACAACTTCCTGCAGTTGTTCTTTGGCTGGGAGGCGGTTGGCCTGGTGTCCTACCTGCTGATCGGCTTCTGGTTCAAGAAGCCGACGGCGATCTTCGCCAACATGAAGGCCTTCATCGTCAACCGGGTGGGCGATTTCGGCTTCATCCTGGGCATTGGCCTGCTGGTGGCGTACGCGGGTTCGCTCAACTACGCCGAGGTCTTCGCCAAGGGCGGAGAGCTCGCGAAGATTGGCTTTCCCGGCACCGACTGGATGTTGATCACGGTGGCCTGCATCTGCCTGTTCATTGGTGCCATGGGCAAGAGCGCGCAGTTCCCGCTGCATGTCTGGCTGCCTGACTCGATGGAAGGCCCGACGCCGATCTCGGCCCTGATCCACGCCGCGACCATGGTCACGGCTGGCATCTTCATGGTCGCGCGCATGAGCCCGCTGTTCGAGTGGTCGGACACTGCGCTGTCCTTCGTCATGGTCATCGGTGCCATCACGGCCCTGTTCATGGGCTTCCTGGGCATCATCCA
>JANNFB010000349.1:0-19965 GCA_031379365.1 Burkholderiales bacterium | reverse complement strand
GGCCCGCGCGCGTACTCGCGCGCTTCGTGCTCGGACTCGTTGCAGGTGTCTGAGTGGAGAGAGCGAAGCGAACGCAGCGAGTTCTGCAACGGGGCCCTGGACCCGAGCAGCGCAGGGCAGTCGCAGCGAAGCGCAGACCGCCGAGGTTGCGCGCCGGGCCCTGCCCGGCTGCCCCGTTGACGCGCAAGTGCAACGAGAGCGGGCATGGACATTCCGCAACGGGCCGATCGGCAACGGTCAGATGGATGCTGTTTAACGCCACTGCGTATCAGGGGCGCCAGCGCATCAAGGTAGGAGCCGTCAATGAATCCCGCGCGCTGCAGGCTGCACTTGCAGCACGTCCAGCACGCTGCCACCCACGGAGCCGGACTCGATCTCCGCTGCCGTGGCCTCGCGCACATCGCGCACCGTCAGGTTCAGGCGCAGCGCCATGCCGGCCAGCGGGTGGTTCGCGTCGAGTACCACATGGGTGGGGTAGACCTCGGTCACGGTGTAGAGCCTGTCGGCCGGCATGTCGGGCGTGACACTGCCTTCGGGCAGCCCCTCGAACTGCATGCCGGCCTCGAGCTCGGCGGGGAAGAGTGACCGTTCCTCGAAACACACCAGCGCACTGTCGAACTCGCCAAAGGCGTGCTCGGGCTCAAGGTGCAGGTGGGTCTGAAAGCCGACGGCCTGCCCCGTCAGGGCCTCTTCCACCTTCGGCAGCAAGTCATCGCCGCCGACATAGAACTCGACCGGCTCGACCAACTCGTCCAGGGCTTGGTTTTGAGCGTCGGACAGCTCCCAGGTGAGGGCGACGACGCAAGGTTTTTGAATCAACATCGGGCAATGATGGCACAGCGCGACAATCTTTCAATGGACCTGCACCACGCTCAATCATTGCTCGGCGGCCTGTCGCCGACGCAGTTCATGCGTCGCCATTGGCAGAAGCGGCCGTTGCTTGTGCGTCAGGCCGTCACTCCGATCGCGCCACCACTCGCACGCACCGATTTGTTCGCCCTGGCGGCGAGCGGCGATGTCGAGTCGCGGCTTGTTGTGCGCGACCGTGCCGGCCACTGGCGCCTGCGTGACGGCCCAGTGCCAAGGCGGGCATTGCCGCCTTTGGCGCGTCCGGGCTGGACCTTGTTGGTGCAGGGGCTCGAACTGCACGTCGAGGCGGCCCAGACCCTGCTGTCGCGCTTCTGTTTCCTGCCTGCGGTGCGTCTGGATGACCTGATGCTGTCTTATGCAAGCGAGGGCGGCGGGGTCGGCCCGCACGTCGACTCCTACGATGTGTTCCTGTTGCAGGTCCAGGGGCGCCGCCGCTGGCGTGTCGGCCGGAACACGCGCCCGGCTTTGCGCGACGATGTGCCGCTGAAGATGCTGGCGCACTTCACCGCCGAACAAGACTGGGTGCTCGAGCCGGGCGACATGCTGTATCTGCCGCCCGGCTGGGCACACGACGGTGTGGCGGTTGGCGGCGACTGCATGACGGCTTCGATCGGCTTTCGTGCGCCCCAAGCGCGCGAACTGGCGCAGGCCCTGCTCGCGCGTCTGGCCGATGACGCCGACAGCATCCACGGCGGTGTGCGCTACCGCGACGCAGGCCTGCCGCCCACACCGACGCCGGGGGCGGTGCCCACGGGCCTGCAGGCGTTCGCGCGGGATGCCGTCGCGCGGGCCCTGGCCGCGCCCGACGCGATCGAGCGCACGATGGGTGAATGGCTGACCGAGCCCAAGGCGCAGGTCTGGTACCAGGCCTGTGAAGCTCCCACACTGATGCGGGGCGTGCGGCTCGATCGCCGCTCACGCATGGCCTACGACGCCAGGTACGTCTTCATCAATGGTGACTCCTGCCGGGCTTCGGGGCGCGACGCGCGGCTGATGCGCTCGCTGGCAGACCAGCGCCAGCTCGACAGTCGAGCGATCGCGACGGCCAGCCCGGCTGCGCTTGATTTGTTGGGCGAGTGGTTGCACAGTGGTTGGCTGCAGCCCCTGGATTGAGCGGCTGATGGAGGCAGACATGGCGCTTGCTGGACCCGAGACTCCCCCCAGCGCGAACCGCATCGACGGACGCAGTGATTTCAATGCAGCGGTGCAAAGCGCGCTGACCCAAGCCGCGCAGGGTCGGTCCCGCGAGCTGTGCCTTGTCGACCCGGACTTCGAGGCCTGGCCGTTGGAGGATCCCCTGATGCTGTCGGCATTGACAGCCTGGGCGCGTCTGCCCAAGCGGCAGCTGCTGATCATTGCGGGGCGATTCGATGAGCTGCCGCGTCGCTGCCCGCGTTTCACGGCGTGGCGTCGCAACTGGGCCCATGTGATCGAGTGCCGTGCCACCGATGTCGAGGCCTCGCAGACCCCGACGCTGCTGCTGGCCGGGGCGCACGGCCTTCAGCTCGCCGACCGCCGTCAATGGCGTGGCCACTGGCTCGCCGACGACGGCGAGGTGAGCGCTTGGCGTGAAGTGGTTGATGTACTTTTGCAACGATCCGTGGCTGACTTCCCGGCCAATACGCTCGGTCTCTAGGGCAATCACCTAGGAACGCTATACTCATGGGCTAGGTGCAAGAGCGGATCGAACGCGTCTTGTCCTTGACCGATACGGGCTCTCCCGAGCCCTGCAATGCAGATATACGTTCGACTCACTGACCTCCAAGGATCCCAAATGAACAAGTCCCTCCTGCTGGCTGCCATGGTGGCTGCCGTTGCCCTCTCCGCCTGCGGCAAGAAGGCTGAAGAAGTTGCTGCGCCTGCCGCCGCTGCTGCTGCTGCCGCTGCGTCGGCCGCCACCCCTGTCGTCTCCGCCGCCGCTTCGGCCGCTGTTGCTGGCGCTGCCTCGGCCGTCGCCGCTGGCACCGACGCCACGGTTGGTGCCGCTTCGGCCGCCGCTGGCGCCATGAAGGACGTCGCTGGCAAGGCTGTCGACGCCGCCAAGGACGCCGCCATGAAGGCTGCCGAGCCGGTCAAGAAGTAATTACTTCTCCGACGTCAAAAAAGCCGCCTTCGGGCGGCTTTTTCTTGGGCGATCTCAACCGAGTTCGATCCAGGCGCAGCCGGTCTCGGCATCGGCCACCGTAATGGCCGTGGAGGCCGGCCCGAGCGCGCCACGCAGGGCGGCCACCGCCAACTCGGGGCGGTTGTTCTGTTGGCTCAGGTGCGCTGCGACCACATGGCGCAGGCCGGCATGGCGGCAGGCGTCAAGCAGGGCCGCCGACTGGTGATTGGCCAAGTGGCCGAGCTTGCCGCCGATGCGGCGCTTGAGCCATACCGGGTAGCCCCCCGCTGCCAGCAGGTCAGGGTCGTGGTTGGTCTCCAGCAGCAGCGCATCGCAGCCTTGCAGCGCCTGGGTCACGGCCGCCGTCGGCTCGCCGATGTCGGTCAGGAGGCCGAGCCGGTGTTGGCCATCGCTCACCGTCAGCTGCAGCGGCTCGGCAGCGTCGTGCGGGACGGCAAAGGGCTGCAGGCGCAGCGAGCCGACAACGATGCCCTGGCCGGCGCGCGCGACTTGGCAGGTGGGCGCTGTGGCCAACTTGCCCGTGGCGCGCGACCACGTGCCGGCGCTGGCCCACACCGCCACGCCGAAGCGGCGCTGAAGCGCGAGCACACCGCCGACGTGGTCGCTGTGCTCGTGGGTGACGAAGACCGCGTCGAGATCGCTCACCAGCAGGCCCCGCAGCGCTAGGCGGTCCGCCAGGCGCCGGGGCGCGAGGCCGCAATCCACCAACACGCGGGTCGGGCGCGAACCGTCAGTGCCACATGCCTCCACTAGCGTGGCGTTACCACCGCTGCCGCTGCCCAGGCTGGTGAAGCGCAACACGGGCCTGCCGTGTCGCGCGCCTACTTCAGGTCGTCAACCAGCAGGCCGACGATGCGCTGCCCGACGGGCCCGTTCTCGGGGCCACCCTGGGTGTTCTGCACCGACACGGTCGTGCGCTCACCGTCGGCCTTGACCGCGATGCGGTAGCGCCCCGGGGTTTGCGCCGGATCGGACTTGCCGAAGTTGAAGAGCTTGGCAAAGAAGCCGGGCTCAGCGGTGGCCGCATCCTTCGGGTCGACGTAGCGCACGAAGTACAGGCCGCTGGCGCGGTCACGGTCTTCGACGGTGAAGCCACTGCGGTCCAGGGTCAGGCCCACGCGGCGCCAGGCGCGGTCGAAGCCCTCGTCCACCTGCAGCGACGCTGCGGCCTGGCCCGTGATCAGCCGGGCGCGCGCTGTCGTGCTGACACTGACTGGACTGGCGACGACGGTGCGTGCCACGTCTTCCTTGGCCCCGAGCTTGACCATCAGGCGCGACAGCATCTCGGCTTCGAGTTGCGGGTCGGTAGGGCGGTTGGCCCAGGTGGTCTGTTCCTTGCGGACCGAGGTGTAGATCTCAGCCAGCCCACGGTGGCTGATGAAGATGTCGCTGCCGCTGCCATTGCGTTCGACGCGCAGACGGAAGCGGTCGCGCTCACCGCTGTCGTAAAGGGAGTCCAGGATGCGGCCGACGGTGCGCCGGACGATGTCCTGCGAGATCTTCGCCCGGTTCTCGGCCCAGTCGGTTTCCATGACACCGGCTTCGGGCGTGTCGATCACCAGGGCAAATCCACGCTCCTGCCAGAACGAGCGCAACTGCGGCCACAGCTGTTCGGCAGGAATCGGCACCGACAGCCAGCGTTGATTGCCCTCGCGCACGATGCGCATCTGGCCGATGCTGGTGGGTGCGACGCTGCCGCTGGTCGCCGCGGCGGCGGGAGCGCCCGGTGCGGCCGTGCCGAAACTGCTGGCGCTGACCGGTGCCCCGGTCTGCACCTGGAAGCGCGTGTCGCGCTGCAGCTGGGTCAGGTCAGGCGGCACGTCAAGCGGTGCGGTCTTGGCGGACTGACTCTTGTAGTCGATCTTGTCGCCCGACAGGAAACCGTCGATCGTCGAGCACGCACCGAGCGCGAGAGCGCAGGTCGCCAGCGCAACGGCGCGCAGAGTCGGGAGCAGGGAAGCAGTCACTGGGTGCATGGTGTTGCGGTGCCTTGCGGCGACCGGCGATCGGGAAGTGGGAGAGGCGTGGGTGGGGCAGGTCGTGGAGGCAGGACCGACGGCGCTAGAGCACACCGGCCTCGCGCATCGCCGCTTCCAGCGGCGCCTGCAAGGCATCGGACAAGGTGACCAAGGGCAGGCGCAGGGCGGGTCCGCAGCGACCCATCCGCGCCAGCGCCCACTTCACCGGGATCGGGTTGGACTCGGAGAACAACTGCTTGTGCAATGCCAGCAAGCGCAGATGGATCGCGCTGGCGCCTCGGGCGTCCCCGGCCATCGCCAGGCGGCACAGATCGGCCATGGCGCGCGGCGCCACGTTGGCGGTGACGCTGACATCGCCGTGTCCGCCCAGGAGCATCAGGGCGATGGCTGTCTGGTCGTCGCCCGAGTAGATCGAGAAGCCTTGCGGCACCTGCTTGATCAGCCAGGCGGCACGGTCGATGTTGCCGCTGGCTTCCTTGATGCCGATGATGCCGGGCACCTGCGTCAAGCGAAGCACAGTGTCGTGCAGCATGTCGCCCACGGTGCGGCCAGGCACGTTGTAGAGCACCACCGGAATGTCAACGGCTTCGGCGATGGCGCGGAAGTGGCGGTAGATGCCTTCCTGCGTCGGCTTGTTGTAGTAGGGCACCACCTGCAGGGTGCAATCGGCGCCGACCTCGCGCGCGAACTTCGACAGCTCGATCGCTTCGCAGGTTGAGTTCGCACCCGCGCCGGCCATGATCGGCACGCGGCCGGCCGCATGTTCGACCGCGACGCGAATGATCTCGCAATGCTCCGGCACATCGACCGTGGGCGACTCGCCCGTGGTGCCGACCACGCCGATGCAGGCCGTGCCTTCGGCGATGTGCCAATCGATCAGGCGGCGCAGAGCCGGGTAGTCGACGCGGCCGTCGTCCTGCATCGGGGTGACCAGGGCGACGATGCTGCCAACAATCGGGTTCATGGGCATTCAGGGTTCATGAGAGCAGTCGATTTTAGCTGCCGTGGCGGCGGCGGTCGCCTACAGGGCGTGGCGGGCGCCGCCGGCCGCTGCGTTGACGCTTACGATGCGCTGCACGCGGCGCAGCGGCGCGTCGAGGACGCCGTCCTCGAAGGCCACGACATGCAGGCCTTGGCTGGCCTCGAGCAATTCACCCGGACGCAGCAGGAAGGCGGGGTTGGACGGCTTGCCGAAGGCCTCGTTGCCCTGGGCAAAGGTTTCATAGATCAGCACCCCGCCCTCGGCCAGACTCCCGCGGAGCACCGGCCACAGGGCACGCCACAGGTAGTTCGTGACCACCACGGCGTCGAAGCGCTCGTTCAGCAGCGGCCAGGGTCCGCTTTCGATGTCGGCCTCGAAGGTTCGGCCCAGGCCCTGTAACAGCGCCAAGGCCGCGGCGTCCCGGTCGATGCCGGTCACGGCCCAGCCTTGAGCGGCCAACCAGCGCATGTGGCGGCCGCTGCCGCAGGCCACGTCGAGCACGTTGCCCCCGGCGCGGATCAGGTGCGCCCAGCGCAGTACCCAGGGCGAAGGCGCCAAACCGGCGTGCGGGCTCAGAAGCAACTCCAGACCCGGTTGGCCAGGTCGACCATCAGGTCGGGCTTCAGGTAAGCCGAGAAAACCAAGCCCAGCACCGCGGCAGCGATGCCCAGCGCAGCCAGGCGCAGCAACCGCTGACGGCCCAGCCTGCGCATCACGCGGCCACCACGGCTTCACGCCGGATCGCGGTTTCGCGCACGGGCAAGTTCACCAGCGCTGCGAAGATGCCCAGGGCCACCGAGATGGCCCACATGGCGTCGTAGCTGCCCAGCGCGTCGTACAGCTTGCCGCCCAACCACGCACCGAGAAAGGCGCCGACCTGGTGGCTGAGGAAGACGAAGCCGCTCAGCATCGACAGGTACTTGGCGCCGAAGATCTGGGCCACCAGCGCATTCGTCGTCGGCACAGTGGACAGCCAAAGCAGGCCCATCGCCGACGCGAACACATAGACGCTCCACGGCGTCAGCGGCAAGGCGACGAAGAACACGATGGCCACCGAGCGCAGGCCATAGATCACGGCCAGGATGTGGCGCTTCTGGAAACGGTTGCCCAGGGCGCCTGCCGCATAGGAGCCAAAGACGTTGAACAGGCCGATCAAGGCCAGCGCCGTGGTGGCGACCCCGGCGTCCAGGCCCTTGTCCTTGAGGTAACTCGGCATGTGCACGCCGATGAACAGCAGGTGAAAACCGCAGACGAAGTAGCCCGCCATCAGCAAGCGAAAGCTCGGGTAGGCGAAGGCCTCGCGCAAGGCCGCGCCGACGCTTTGCCCACTCCGGGCGCTGTCGACCATCGGCTCCTTCAGGCCAAAAGCCAAGGGCAGGATGCCCAGGGCCGCCGCCCCCAGCACGAACAGCGCGGTCTGCCAGCCCAGGTGGGCAATCAACCAGGCCTCCAGCGGCACCATCAGGAACTGACCGAAGGAGCCGGCGGCCGCCGCCACCCCCATGGCCCAGGCCCGCTTCTCGGGGGCCACGTTGCGCGCGATGACGCCGAACACCACCGCATAGGTCGAGCCCGACTGCGCCACGCCGATCAGCAGGCCCGCGCTGCCCGTGAAACCCAGGCCCGTGCTGCTCAGCCCCATCATCACCAGGCCAAGCGCGTAGAGCACGCCGCAGGCCAGCAGCACGCGGAACGCGCCGAACCGGTCGGCCCACATGCCGGCCAGGGGCCCGGCCATGCCGAAGGCCAGGTTCTGCACCGCCATGGCGAAAGAGAAGGTCTCGCGCGTCCAGCCGCGCTCCATCGTGATCGGCTGCAACCACAGGCCGAAGCCGTGCCGGATGCCCATGGTCAGGGTCACGATGGCGGCGCCGCAGATCAGCACCTGGGTCATCGATAGCGGCTGTGCGGGCGGCTGCGCTGTCGTCATCGACGGACTGTAGCGAACTTGCCAGCGCCGTGCTGGCGCGCCGTGTCTCTCCGCGGCCCAGTTGGGCGTGCGGCAGGCCTGCCTAGAATCCGCCGCCATGCCGACCAAGATTGCGAAGTACGCCGAAGCCTCTATCCGTGTCCTCAAGGGCCTGGAGCCCGTCAAGCAGCGACCGGGCATGTACACCCGCACCGAGAGCCCGTTGCATGTCATCCAGGAAGTCATCGACAACGCCGCCGACGAGGCGCTGGCCGGCTTCGGCAAGCGCATCGCGATGACGCTGCACACCGACGGTTCGGTCAGCGTCGAA
This sequence comes from Burkholderiales bacterium, assembly GCA_031379365.1. Taxonomy (GTDB): domain Bacteria; phylum Pseudomonadota; class Gammaproteobacteria; order Burkholderiales; family Burkholderiaceae_C; genus CADEEN01. The sequence goes on along the minus strand of JANNFB010000349.1, from coordinate 11,769 downwards.
GACGACGGCCGCGGCATCCCGTTCGGCCTGCATCCGGAAGAGGGCGTGCCGGTGGTCGAGATCGTCTTCACCCGCCTGCATGCGGGCGGCAAGTTCGACAAAGGCAGTGGCGGCGCCTACAGCTTCTCTGGCGGTCTGCACGGCGTGGGCGTAAGCGTCACGAACGCACTGGCCAAGCGCCTGCAGGTCAGCGTGCACCGTGAGGCCCAGGTGGCGACGATGGCCTTTTCCGGTGGCGATGTCATCGAGCCGCAGGTCCTTCGCAAGGCCACGGCGTCCGACCGCAAGCAGGGCACCACGGTGCGCGTCTGGCCCGACCCCAAGTATTTCGACAGCGCCGAACTGCCGCGCACTGAGCTGCTGCACCTGTTGCGTAGCAAGGCCGTGCTGATGCCCGGTGTGACGGTGACGCTCACGCACGAGAAGAGCGGCGAGGTGCAGACCTGGCTCTACCAGGGCGGTCTGCGCGACTACCTGATGCAGAGCCTGCCCGCCGACCCGCTGATTCCGCTCTTCGAAGGCGAGCACTACGCGGCCGAGGGCGACAGCGAGAACAACGCCGAAGGCGAGGGCGCGGCCTGGTGCGTCGCCTTCACGGAAGACGGTGCCACGCTGCGCGAGAGCTATGTCAACCTGATCCCCACCGTGGCTGGCGGCACGCACGAGGCGGGCCTGAAAGATGGCCTGTTCACGGCCATCAAGGGCTTCATCGAGATGCACGCCTTGCAACCCAAGGGCGTCAAGCTGATGCCCGACGACGTGTTCTCGCGTGCCAGCTTCGTGCTCTCGGCCAAGGTACTGGACCCGCAGTTCCAGGGCCAGATCAAGGAGCGCCTGAACTCGCGCGACGCGCTGCGCCTGGTGTCGGGCTACACCCGCCCGGCGCTCGAGCTGTGGCTGAACCAGCATGTGGAGCACGGCAAGAAGCTGGCCGAGTTGGTGATCCGCCAGGCGCAGACGCGCCAGCGCGCCAGCCAGAAGGTCGAGAAGCGCAAGGGCTCGGGCGTGGCGGTGCTGCCCGGCAAGCTGACGGATTGCGAAAGCCGCGACCTTGCACTCAACGAAGTCTTTCTGGTCGAGGGCGACTCGGCCGGCGGCAGCGCCAAGATGGGTCGCAACAAGGAGACGCAGGCCGTGCTGCCCTTGCGCGGCAAGGTGCTCAACGCCTGGGAAGTCGAGCGCGACCGCCTGTTCGCCAACAACGAGATCCACGACATCGCGGTGGCCGTGGGCGTCGATCCGCATGGCGCGGGCGACAGCCCCGATCTCTCCGGCCTGCGCTACGGCAAGGTCTGCATCCTCAGCGACGCCGACGTCGACGGCTCGCACATCCAGGTTTTGCTGCTCACGCTCTTCTTCCGTCACTTTCCCAAGTTGATCGAGGGCGGCCACATCTACATTGCCAAGCCGCCGCTGTTCCGCGTCGATGCCCCGGCGCGGGGCAAGAAGCCGGCGGCCAAGATCTATGCCCTGGACGAAGGCGAGTTGCAGGCCACGCTCGACAAGCTGCGCAAGGAAGGCGCACGCGAGGGCTCGTGGAGCATCAGCCGCTTCAAGGGCCTGGGCGAGATGAGCGCCGAGCAGTTGTGGGACACCACGCTCAACCCCGACACGCGGCGCCTGCTGCAGGTCGCCTACGGCGCACTCGACCATGCCGGCACGGTGGGTGCATTGACCAAACTGATGGGCAAGGGCGAAGCGGCGGCGCGGCGCGAGCTGATGGAAATCCACGGCGACACGGTGGAGATAGATGTCTGAGCAGCCGCACGCGCGCCTGCGCCCGACCATGCTGTCGGATCTCGACTTCGTGCAGACCGTCGAGTTCGATCCGCACAACCTGCCCTTCATCACACCCTGGGAACGCACCCAGCACGAAGGCGCGGTGCGCTTCCCCGACTTCCGCCACTTCATCGTCGAGGCTGGCAGTGACTGGGCCAGCGCCGGCTTCGTCATCCTGCAAGGCTGCCGCAGCCGGCACAAGAGCGTGGAGCTGAAGCGCATCGTCTTGCAACCCAAGGGCCAGGGCCTGGGCCGGGCCTGCGTGCGCCTGCTGAAGCAGATGGCCTTCCGCGACCTGCACGCGCACCGCTTCTGGCTCGACGTCAAGGCCCTCAACCTGCGCGCCCAGGCGCTCTACCTCAGCGAGGGCTTTGTCGAGGAAGGCCGTTTGCGCGAGAGCGTCAAGCTGGCCGAAGGCTATGAGTCGCTGGTGGTGATGGGGCTGCTGGATCGCGAGTACGAAGCCCGGGTGGCCTTGGGGTTGGAGTAGGGGGCACCCCGCGCACCGCGCGCACGCTGGCTCACTCAGCGCCGGGGCGCCAGGTCGGTGAAGCTCAGGCCCTGATCGGCGATGTGCGACGGCAGCGGCCGGCCCAGGAGGCGCGCGGCACAGGCCTGGCCCATCGCCGGGCTGGTCTGGATGCCGTAGCCGCCCTGACCGCAGCACCAGAAGAACCCGGGCACCGCGTCGTCGAAACCGCCGACCAGGGCGCCGTCGGGGACGAAGCTGCGCAGACCAGCCCAGGTGCGCAGCGGGCGGCGGATGGTGAGCGTGGTCGTGGCCTCGATGCGCGCGATGCCGGTGGCGATGTCGAGCTCTTCGGCCACCACGTCATGCGGCGGCACCGGGTCGGCGTTGGCCGGTGAGCCGAGCAGCACGCTGGCGTCGGGCTTGAAGTAGAAGGTCTCGTCGATGTCGGCGATGCAGGGCCAGGCGTGGACGTCGCTGCCCGCCGGCGGCGCGAAAGTGAAGGCGCTGCGCCGGCGCGGCTCCAGCCCGAGCGGGGCCACCCCGGCCAGGGCCGCCACGCCGTCGGCCCAGGCGCCCGCGGCGTTCACCAGCCGCGCCGCCGTGAAGCGTTGCGTCGCGGTCGAGACCTGCCAGCGGCCGGCCGAGAACTCGATCGCTTGCACGTCGGCATTGACGAACATCTGCGCGCCGTGTCGCCGCGCGCCACGCAGGAAGCGCTGGTGCAGGCGATCGACGTCGATGTCGGCGGAATCGTCGTCGAGCAGCGCCAGCGCCGTCGCTTCTTCGCGCAGCACGGGCACGCGGGCCCGGGCTGCGGCGCTGTCGAGCAAGCGGGCGCGCGTGCCCTCGCGGCGCAGTTGCTCGTGCAGCGTGTGCACCGCCGCCAGTTGATCGGCGCGGGCGATGAACAGCGCGCCCCGCGGCGTGATCAGCGGTGCTTCGCTGTCGAACGGTGCTTCGAGAAACGCGCGGCTGGCCCGCGTTAGCGCGCGCACCTGGGCCGGGCCGTAGCTCTCCATGAACATCGCCGCCGAACGCCCTGTGGTGTGCATGCCCGGTTGCGGCTCGCGCTCGAGCACCGCCACGCGGGTCTGCGGCGCGAGGAAGAACGCTAACGAGGCACCGGCGATGCCGGCACCGATGATGAGCACGTCGACGTCGAGGGTCTGCATGTCGCCATGGTAGGCCCCGGGTTGCGCGTTTTGACCGGTGGCTTGGCGCGGGCCCAGCCCGGCTGCGGTCCGACCCGCCCAGCCTGGGACAGTGCCCAGCCTTCTGTGGCTGCCGCACGCGGCAGCCACTGCCAGGCCTTGCCGCCCAAGCCGAGGCGCGCAGCCAGGCGCACCAGGTGTTCGCAGAGGGTCTCGTCCAACTGCAGCGCAAAGCGCTGCCAGCGACGATTCAGCGCGGCGTTGGCCCAGGCGTCTTCGAGCGCATGGCGCAGTTCGGCGCCGGTGGCCTGGCTGCCGGCGCCTAGGCGCCGCGCTTGCAGCGTGAGCACGAAGACCTGGAAGTCATGCTTGGCATGGGCCGGCAGGTGCTTCATCAGCTCACGCAAGCGCGGTACAGCTTGGGCCTGGGTGAACGCCAGCGTCACGACGGCCTGCAGCGCCTGCACCGCGTTGAGCAAGCGCAGCCGGTTGGGCGGCAGCACCCGCAGCGGCAGGACCGCGGCCGCGGCATGCGGCAGCGGCGTGACGAAGCTCATCAGCACCGCCAGGCGTGTCCACTGTGCCGGCGCCAGGCCGTCGAGCGTGTCCAGACCCGAGGCTTCGAGGCGGCGCACGACGGTCAGCGCCTCCTGCCAGGTCAACGCAGCCTTGGCTTGCACGGCGCGCACACTCATCGTGGCCAGGTTGCCGGCGGCGTAGCCGGCGCCCGAGCCGACCCGCTCGACCACCGCGTCGTTGCCGGTGCCGCGTGCGCTGCCGAGCGTGAGGCGCGTGACAGGGCACACCGGCACGTCGATCTGGGCCAGGAAGTGCGGCGTGACCTGCACACTCTCGAACGCACAGCCGTGCTGCCAGGCGCCCAGGCGCAGCTGCAGCCAGGCGCGCACCTGCGGTGTCGGCTTCAAGGTGCGAGCGCCGAACACCGCCGCCCCGGCCAGCCAGCCTTGGCGCACGGCTTGGCCCTCGGCCAATTGCGCTGCGGGCGGGGTGAGGCGGTAGTGGGCGAAGTCCCAGCCGATCTCGCAGCCGTCGGCATCGACAGGCTTCACGGCCTCGGCACGGGGCAGGGCCTCGGTGAACAGATCGGCGGTCAGGGTGTCGGCGCTGCGCATGGCGGTGGGCTTTCTGAGGCAGTCACCGGGAGGTCCCCGGCGCTGCCAGTCTCGTCGCCCGCAGGCTCATGGCGTGAGCCTGCGGATCCAGCCAGGGAATAAACTACAGGCTCATCTCCTGAGCCTGTCGAACCTGCCGAGCCTTTCAGATGGGCCGTACCGAACGCTTCTACAAGATCGAAATGCTGATCCGCAGCCGCGGCTCGGTGCCCTTCACCGACCTGATGGACGAACTGGGCGTCAGCCGCGCCACCTTGAAACGTGATCTCGAATACCTGCGCGAGCGCCTGGACGCGCCCATCGTCTACGACCGCTTCGCCAACGGCTACTCGATGCGGCCCGACGCGCGCGATGCACGCCAGGTGCGCCACGAGCTGCCCGGGGTGTGGTTCAACGAGCGCGAGATCCACGCGCTGCTGACGATGCACCAGCTGATCGAGGGCCTCGACGAGGGCGGGGTGCTGGCGCGCCACCTGCAGCCCCTGCTCGACAAGCTGCACGGCATGCTCGGCGCCAGCGAGGCCGATGCCAGCGAGCTGATGAAGCGGGTGAAGATCCTCAGCGCCGCGCGCCGGCCGGTGGCCGGCCGCCACTTCGAGTTGATCGGCAGTGCCATCACCCAGCGCCGGCGCATCCAGATGCGCTACTACGTGCGGAGCCGACGCGAGGAGACCGATCGAAGTGTTTCACCGCAGCGCTTGGTCTACTGGCGCAACACCTGGTATCTCGACGCCTGGTGCCACACCAGCGACGCCTTGCGGCGCTTCGCGCTGGATGCGATCCGCAGCGCCATATTGCTTGAACAACGCGCCAAGGATGTCGCGATCAAGCAGATCGAATCGGCTCTGGATGCCGGCTATGGCGCCTTCAGTGGCGGCCGGGTGCAGTGGGCCACGCTGCATTTCGCCGCCGAGGCGGCGCAGTGGGTGCAGCATGAGCAATGGCACCCCCAGCAGCAAAGCAGCTTGCACCAGGACGGATCGCTGACCCTGCGCGTGCCTTATACGGATGCCACCGAGTTGGCGATGGACGTGGTCCGCCACGGTGATCAGGTCAAGGTACTGGCGCCTGTCGGTCTGGTGCGGCTGATCGCCGCGACCCTGCACCAGGCGGCGTGCCAGTACCCGGTCAGCGGCGCAGTCACTGTGAAGACCTGAAACGGATACCGCGGCTTCAACGGCTGCGCCAGCTCCGGGAGCCGGCGCCGCAGCAGGCGCGGGGTCAGGTCGGGTTGCCCCTGGATGCAGTGAGCACGCGCAGCACCTCGCTCACCAGGTCGGCCTCCTTGAAGGGCTTGCTGATGTAGCCGTCGAAGCCGGCGACCAGGAAGCGTTCGCGATCACCCAGCAAGGCGTGGGCGGTCATCGCGACGATCGGCAAGCGCCGGGGCGCCACGGCCTGCGCCTCGAGCGCGCGCCAGCGCGTGACGGCTTCGCTGCCGTCGAGCACCGGCATCTGCACGTCCATCAGCACCAGGTCGAAGCCCATCTGTTGCATCAGCACCAGGGCTTCGGCGCCGTCGTCAACGTTGTAGAGATCGGCGCCGAGGCGCTCGACGACGGCCACCGCCAACAACTGATTGACCGGGTTGTCCTCGGCCAGCAGCACGCGCAGCCCCTCGAAGGGCCGGGCAAGCACGTCTGTAGGCGGCGCAGCGCTGCCGCTGCTGGCCAGCGGCGGCGGCTCATGCAGCCCATTCAGGGCAGCGATCAAGTCGGCCGGCAAGAGCGGCGAGGGCAAGGCCAGGGCGCGCGGCCCCAATGCCGCCACCACGACGGGTGGCAATGCCGCTTCTGCGCCGACCGGTGCGAACAGGCGCGCGCCCGGATGGTCCTGCAACAGCCTGACCACGGCGTCGCCCTCCGCCGCCAAGACGTCGTGGCCAAGGAACACCGCCCCCACGTTGGCGGCCGGCGACAGCTGCTGCGCCTCGCTCACCGACGCAAACGCATGGACCTCGACTTGCCAGCGCTGCAACATCTGCGTGAACCAGGCGCGCTGTTCCACTAGCGGCTCGATCCATGCCACCGACGCGTCCATCGCCGCCGGCGGGCGCAGCCGCGCCGTGGCACTGGCCGAGGGCTCGAGCGGCAGGGTCAAGGCAAAGGAGAAGCAGCTCCCGGCGCCGGGTTGGCTGGTGAGCGCGAGCTGACCGCCCATCAGGCTCACCAACCGGGCACTGATCGCGAGCCCCAGGCCGGTGCCGCCGAAGCGGCGTGTGATCGAGCCGTCGGCCTGGGTGAAGGCTGCGAAGACCCGGGCCTGCTGGTCTGGCGCGATGCCGATGCCGGTGTCGTGCACGGCAAAGCGCATCTGCACTTTCTTGGCCTGGACACTGAGAACTCTCACCTCCAGGGTGACTGCGCCGCGCTCGGTGAACTTGATCGCATTGCCGAGCAAGTTGGTCAGCACCTGGCGCAGCCGCGTCGGGTCGCCGACGAGTGTGAGGGGCAAGTCTTCGGCCACTCCGGCGCACAGACTGAGCTTCTTCTCCGCTGTCTTCAAGGCCAGCGGCCGCATCAGGTCGTTGACCAAGGCATAGACTGAGAAAGGCACCTGCTCGACCGTCATCATGCCGGCTTCGACCTTGGAGAAGTCCAGGACGTCGTTGACGATGGCCAGCAACGCGTCCGCGGAAGAGCGCGCGAGATCGAGGTACTTGCCGCGATCATGCGCAGACTCCGTGCGGGCTGCCAGATCGACCATGCCCATGATGCCGTTGATGGGGGTGCGGACCTCGTGGCTCATGTTGGCCAGAAAACTGCTCTTGGCGTGGTTGGCGGCTTCGGCCGCCTGCAGGGCCTCGCGCAAGCTTTGCTCGGCGCGGCGAATCTCGGTCATGTCGCGGGCGATGCCGAGAATCCCGGTCGCGCCGTCGGGCATCCTGATCGGCCGCTTGGTGGCCAGGAACCGACGCATCTCACCCGCGACGGTGAAGCTGTCTTCCTGCTCGATCTCCCGGCCATCGGCGAGCACCTGCCGATCTGCCGCGAGGATGGGGGCAAGCTCCTGGGGGTTGTCGGAGAGATCCAACGGCGAGCAGCCGATGAGCTGGTCCGGGCGCTTGCCAAACAGTCGCGCAAAGGCGGTGTTGACCATGACATAGCGCAGCGCTGCGTCTTTCACGAAGATATGGTTGGTGTCCTGATCGATCACTTCGCGCGTGAAGGCCTGTTGGCGCCGCAGGGCTTCGTCCTGTCGACGCATCTCGGTCACGTCGCGCGCCACGCCGAGCAGCCAGGGCGCGCCGTCTGGCGACTCGATGGCCATGCGCCGCGTGAGCATGGTGCGCTCGCCGCGAAGCGTCAACACCGTCTGTTCGATCTGCTGGGGCAGGCCGGTGCTGCGCACGGCCGCGTCGGCGGCCAGCGACGCCTCGATCATGGGCGTCGAACCGAACACTTCGCGCGAAGTGCGGCCCAGCACATCAGAGGCCTGCAGGTTCCAGTAATTCAGGAAGGCCCGATTGGCCAGCACGAAGAGGCCATGCTCGTCCTTGGCGAAGATCAGGTCGTCATCGGCATCGACCACCGATCGCAACAGCGCCAGGCTGCGTTCGGCGACGCGCTTCTCCGCGGCCAGTGCGCGCACCTGCAGCGCATCCTCCCGCGCCTGCAGGGCGGTGGCATTGCTGCTGTCGATCAGGCTGCGCTCTGCCTGCCGCAGCCTGCGCTCGGCGTCGAGTGCCGTACGCAGGTCGCCGACGTGCTCGGCAGCCTGTGCCAGCTCGCGCAGGCACTCGGCGGCCGGGGCGTGCAGTTCCGCCTGCTCGGCGTCGGCCAGGGCTTGGCGCAGCAGTGGCAGTGCTTCGGCCGGGCGGCCACCGACGAGATGCACCCGGGCCAGGGTCAAGCCGTGGTCGACGCGGTCGTAGGCCCCGAGATCGGCCAACTGGGCCCGGTTGTCGCCGAGCAATTGCATTGCGCGGTCCGGGTCGCCGCTGTGCGCCAAGGCCAGAGCCAAGCTGCATCGCAGCGTGCAAGCCATGCTGCTGTTCGCGAGGTCGAGGCGGGCGAGTTCGTGGGCCAGGATCGGCACCGCCTCGGCGTGACGCCCGGACTCGCACAACAGGTAGCCCAGGTTGTTGCAGGCCGACATATGGCTTTGGGGATCAAGCTTCTCATCGAGCAGTTCAATGGCCCGGCGCAAGGTCCGCTCGGACTCGGCCAGCTGACCAATGCGCCCATACAGGCCGCCCATCAAGCTGAGTGCGCGTCCTTCGTCCTGGCGCGATCCGACCTCGACGGCAATCGTCAACGCGTGTTCGAACCCCGCCGTGGCTTCGGTGGTGAGCCCGAGGTGATGACCATGAATCGAGGCCAGGTCGCAACGTGCCACGCCTTCAAAACGCCGGGCGCGGGCACCGGCCAACGTGTCGATCGCCGCCGTCAGGTAGCTCGCTGCGCCGACCGGGTCGCCTTGGTACGCCCGGGCCAGCCCGAGGACATGCTGCGCACGCCCCGCGACATCGCTGGCCACGGTGGTGTCGCGGGCGTCCAGGACAGGCCGCACGAGTGCCTCTGCAGCACCGGGGTCCTCGTGCACCAAGCTGTGGGCAGCTTCCACGGCCGCCGATGCGCGCTGCTCCCAGACGGGCTCGGCTTGATTAGCGGCCGGGGAAGTTGGCACGGGCGTGTGCGGCATGGTTTGGCGTGTTCGTTGCGAGGTGTGAATATTCCTGGCAGTACCAGCACTGGGCGGCGCTTCGCGGGGGATTCTGCCCTGCATTGGCTCCCAGGCCGGTTCGCCGCGGCCCGGGCGTTGGCCGGGTCTGGCAGGTGCTGGTCTTTGCGGAGGCCGGGGTTTCCCCCTCGCTGGCATCATCTGGGCCTTCCAACAACGGGTCCAACGGATGTGCGCAAGCAAGGTAGCCGACGGCAAACAGCGCGGCTGGATCATCCCGATCGGCGGCGCGGAAGAGAAAGACAACGCGCCGGCGATCCTCAAGCGCTTCGTGCAGTTGGCGGGGGGCGACCGAGCCGACATCGTCGTCATCCCCACGGCCAGCCAGATGCGCGACACCGGGGTGCGCTATGAGCGACTGTTCGCGGCACTCGGCGCCGAGCGCGTGACGGCGATCGATTTCGACACCCGGCGCGACGCCGAGGAGGGCGGCCGCCTGGAGCGCTTGCAGCAGGCCACCGGTGTGTTTTTCACCGGCGGCAACCAGCTGCGCTTGTCGACCCTGATCGGCGGCACCGCCATCGCCAAGGCGGTGCGCGCGCTCAACGCAGCCGGCGTGCCAGTGGCCGGCACCAGCGCCGGCGCGGCCTTCATCAGCGAACACATGATCGCCTTCGGTGACGAGGGCAGCTCGCCGATTGCCGGTTCGGTGCGCCTGGCGCCGGGCCTGGGTCTGACCAATCGCTTCATCATCGACCAGCATTTCCGCCAGCGCGACCGCCTCGGTCGCCTGCTCACGGCCCTGGCCTACAACCCCTTCGCGATCGGGCTGGGCCTGGATGAAGACACGGCGGCCTTCATCGCCCCCGACAACACGGTGCATGTGCAGGGCTCGGGCGGCATCACCGTGGTCGATGCCGCCGAGGTGCAGTTCTCGTCGATGGACAGCATCGCCGAGGGCAAGCCGGTCTGCCTGCTCGGCGTCAAGCTGCACATCCTGACGCAGGGCGCCACCTTCAATCTGCACACCCGCCAGGCCGACGCCGGCACGCTGATCTCCCCCAAGCACTGAAATCAGGGCCCTCACCATGCGCATCCTCGAACGCAACGTCTATGTCGGGCCGTCGCTGTATGCGCACTTCCCTGTCATCCGGCTGTTGCTCGACCTGGGGCCGCTGGAAGACTGGCCCACTGGCAAGCTCGGCGCGGCCTATGTCGATGCCCTGGTGGCCGCGTTGCCGAGCCTGCAGGAGCACGGCTGTTCCTACCGCAGTGCGGGGGGCTTGATCCGGCGCATGCGCGAAGACGAGGGCACCTGGCTCGGCCATGTCTTCGAGCATGTGGCCATCGAGTTGCAGAACATCGCCGGCGAAGACGTGAGCTTCGGCAAGACGCGCAGCGTGGATGTCGAAGGGGGCCGGCCTGGCGTGTATACAGTGGTCTATGAGTACGCCCAGCGTGACGAAGGCATCGAGGCCGGCGAGCTGGCCATCCGCCTGCTCTGCTCCCTGCTGCCCACGGCGTTGCAGCCGGCGGGCAGCGTGCCCACGGACTGGGACTGGGCGACCGCCCGCGACGAGTACATCCGCTACGCCCAGCGGCGCGCCCTCGGGCCCTCGACCGCGTCCTTGGTCAAGGCGGCTGAAGAACGCAAGATCCCCTGGCTGCGTCTGAACGAGCAGAGCCTGATCCAGCTCGGTCACGGCAAATTCCAGCAGCGCTTGCAGGCCACGGTGACGGGGCGCACCAGCTACATCGCGGTCGAGCTGGCGCAGGACAAGGAAGAGACGAACAAGATCCTGGCCAACTGCGGCCTGCCGGTGCCGCACCAGGAGCTCGTCCGCTCGGCCGACAGGGCGGTGCGAGCGGCTGAGCGCCTGGGCTACCCGGTGGTGACCAAGCCCTACAACGGCAACCACGGCCGCGGCATTTCGGTCGGGCTGAAGACGGCCAGCGATGTGCAGCGCGGCTTCGAGGCAGCGCAGGCGCACTCCACGTCGGTCATCGTCGAGACCATGCTGTACGGCGAAGACCACCGCCTGCTGGTGGTGGGCGGCGAGTTGATCGCCGCCACCCGGCGCACGCCCGGCCAGGTGGTGGGCGATGGCGCGAAGACGATTCGCCAACTCGTCGAGATCGTCAACCAGGATCCGCGCCGCGGCATCGGGCACGAGAAGGTGATGACGCGCATCCAGCTCGACGCCGAGGCCGATGCGGTGCTGGCCAAGCAGGGCCTGACGCTGGCGTCGGTGCCCGCCGTCGGCCAGGCCGTGCCCCTGCGCGGCACCGCCAACCTCTCGACCGGCGGCACCGCCACCGACGTCACCGACGTGATCCACCCCGACAACCGCGACATGGCGGTGCGGGCCGTCACCGCCATCGGCCTGGACGTCGGCGGTGTCGACTTCCTCTGCCCCGACATCACCGAGAGCTACAAGGGCGCCGAGAACCAGGGGGCGGGCATCTGCGAGGTCAATGCGGCGCCGGGTTTTCGCATGCACGTGGCGCCGAGCGAGGGCACACCGCGTGACGCTGCCGGGCCCGTCATCGACATGCTGTTCCCGCCGGGCGCCGCGTCGCGCGTGCCGATCGCCTGCGTCACCGGCACCAA